>NZ_JBHXRK010000008.1:0-259789 GCF_042716875.1 Streptomyces sp. NPDC058646
GTCTCCGTTTCCGGTGTGTCTCTCCCGGTGGGGCGTGCTTCCAGTAGAGCCCGCACGCCACCCCCGCGTCATGTAACCGAAACTCGTGGCTTGACACCAACAATCGAACCTGATAGAAGCTCCCGCGGACGCTGATCACCGCGGCGGCATGCTGTTGAATGCTCCGGTGAGTAGGGAATGCTGGACGCCGGCCCACTGGGCCGTCGAGAACGAGGACGCCGACGCCGTGGGCCGGCTGCTGGCCGAGGGCGCCGACCCGGACGAGGTCTGCCACGGAACGACGCTGCTGACCCACGCCATCGAGGTGGAGAGCGACGGCGCCCTGCAGAACCGTCGACCGCTCAGTGTCCGGACCACTGCCGTCCTGCTGGCTCACGGCGCAAACCCCGAGCTGGCGGATCCGGACGGTGATACGCCCCTGGACCTCGCCCTGTACTACGGCCACGATCTGGCGGTGGACCTGCTGCACGCCCTGCTCGAGGGACCCGGCGACGGAGGGAGAGCAGGGAGCCGCGTCGTGGGGCATCTTGCTCGACCGCATCCGGGACCTCGTTCCTGGCGACTGGCTCGACGAGCCCGCTGAGTCCTCCCACCCACCCGAAGCCGAAAGGGCAGCGGCCGGGCGGGAGTTCGGCGACGGGAGCCCTGGCGCCCTGACGGGCGCGCTGTCACCATGCGTGCGTGACCGCCACCCAGCCGACGCCCGCGGGCGCCGAGCGCGGACCACGCCAGTGGCCGCTGCTCGGGAACCTCCCGGCCTTCGCCCGCGACCCGCTGGCCTTCTTCGAGTCCCTGCGCGACGAGTACGGGGACTGGGTGCCGTGGGCGCTCGGGCCGCAGCGCAACGTCCTGGTGTCCCGGCCCGAGCACGCCGGGGAGCTGCTCGGCGCGGTCGAGGGTACGTTCCGGCCGACCGAGCTGGGCTGGGCCTTCCGCCGCCTGCTGGGCAACGGCGTGGTCGTCGCCACCGGGGACGACTGGCGCCGCAAGCGGGCCCTGGTGCAGCCCGCGGTACGGCCCCGCCAGGTGCGCGAGTACGCCGCCACGATGGTGGAGTGTGCGGACGCGCTGACCCGTAGCTGGGCGGAAGGCGACCGGATCGACGTCCACAAGGAGATGGCCGGGCTGACCCAGCGGATCGCGGTGCGCACCCTCTTCGGGAGTGACGCGGCCGGGCGGGAGGCCCCGATCAGCGCGGCGATGGCCACGGCCCAGCACGAGCTGGGCATGGAGTTCCGCGGGGTGACGCTCTTCCTGCCTCCCTGGGTGCTGACGCCGGGTCGCCGCCGCATGCGGGCGGCGGTGGCTGTCCTGGACCGGGAGATCGACCACGTCATACGCGAGCACGAGGCGGCCTCCGCGGCGGGTGAGGAGCGGGACGACCTGCTGAGCCGGCTGCTGGCGGCCCGCGACGAGAAGGGCCTTCCACTGTCCCGTACGGAGCTGCGTGACGAGTCGATCACGCTGTACATCGGCGGACACGAGACCACCTCGACCACGCTGACCTGGGCCTGGCAGCTGCTGTCGGGCGCGCCGCGAGCCCGGGAACGGCTGGCGGAGGAGCTCGACCGGGTACTCGGCGGGCGGCTGCCCGCGTACGAGGACTACGCGCGGCTTCCCTGGACGCAGCAGGTGGTCAAGGAGGCCTTGCGGATCTATCCGCCGATCTGGCTGATCTCGGCGGTGGCCGGCGAGGGCGCGGCGATCGGCGGCCGGGCGGTGCCCGCCGGCACCTCGGTGTGGACCAGCCCCTGGTCGGTGCACCGGGACGAGCGCTGGTTCCCTGAACCAGAGGCCTTCCGCCCGGAGCGCTGGGACGCGGACGCTCCCCATCCGGTGCCGGAGCACGCCTGGTTCCCGTTCGGCGGCGGCCCGCGGGCCTGCCTGGGGGCACGGTTCGCCCTCGTGGAGGCGGCGCTGGTGCTGGCCGTACTGGGGCAGCGGTTCCACCTGGACACCGGGGCCGTACGGGCGAAGGTCTTCCCCGGGCTCACCCTGCAGCCCGCGGAGCCCGTCCTGGCGACCCTCCGGCCCGGTCGCGGGTAGGCCCCGCCGGGCTGCCCGCCCGCGGGCCGGGGCAGGGTCCCTGACCGGCGGGTCCGGGCCTCCCCGTAGGCTGGGCCGGTGACCCTGCGCAGCCTCCACGACCGATCCGCCCTGGCCGACCGCTTCGGGCGGGACCCGGCGATGCACCTGATGGAACTCGGCGACCTGGACGATCTGTTGTGGCCCCACACCAGTTGGTACACGGTGTCGGAGGACGGGCCGGTCGCACTGCTCTACGCGGTCGGCGACACCCCGACCCTGCTCGCCTTCGCCCGCCCCGAGCAGGCGGCCGGGCTGGAGGAGCTCGCCGAGGCACTGCTGCCCGTCCTCCCCCGGCGCTTCTTCGGGCACCTCACCGGCGAGGCCGGCAAGGTGCTGGAGTCGGCGTACGCGGTGCAGCCGCACGGCACCCTGCTGCGGATGACGCTCACCGACCCCGAGCGCGCCGCCCTGCACCCGGAGGGCCCGTGGCGGCCCGCTCCGCTGGGCCGGGGCGACCTGCCGGAGCTGCTGGAGCTGTTCGCGCAGGCGTACCCGGGGAACTGGTTCGACGACCGGATGCTCGACACCGGCCAGTACGTGGGCGCGCGGCAGGACGGGCGGCTGGTGGCCGTCGCCGGTGTGCACGTCTACTCGACCGCCTACCGGGTCGCCGCGATCGGAAACGTCACCACCCACCCCGGGGTGCGCGGGCAGGGCGCGGGCGGAGCCTGCGTCGCCGACCTGTGCCGACGGCTCGGGAAGACCGTGGACCACATCGGCTTGAACGTCCGGGCGGACAACGCCACGGCCGCCGGGCTCTACCGCAGGCTCGGTTTCTCCGAGGTCACGGAGTTCACCGAGGCCACCTTCACGGCCCTTCCGTAGGCCCGCCCCGTAGGCCCGCCCGGCTGACGTGAACGACGGACCGGGGCACTTGAGGTCATCTGCTGCCCCGGAAGGCGGTGGCCCGGACGGTGGTCCCGCAGAGTGCGAACCCGCCGCCGTCGTCGGGAGCCAGCTGGAGGCCGCCGCCTCCCACCCCCAGCACGAGGGAAGGGGCGACGGACGGCTCGGCGCCGGAGGCACAGTAGCCTTCGGCCTCGCCGAGGACCGGGGTGAAGGTGAGCCGGATCGCGGCCCGGCCGCCGACCACCAGCTGCACGTCACGCGCCGGACCCTGGCCGACCACGTTCAGGGGTGTGTTGCGGTCCGGCGAGCCCTGCCCGGCCAGCGCGACCGTGGGGAACCCCTTCAGGACGCAGGCCCGCGGACCGTCGTTGATCACGGTGATCCGCACCTGGTGGCTGCCGATACGCTGCGCGCTGTCCGCGATGAGCTGCGTGCTCGTACACGGCGCACCGGGCGCCTGCCGGCCGGCCGTCTCCTGCGCGGCGGCGGCAGCGCCGGTGGCGAGCAGCAGAGCGCAGCTGATGGCCCCGGCCACCGCGAGCCCGAGGAACCCGACCCTGCCCGGATCTCTCCGCGTCACGACCCTCATGGGGTCTCCTCGAAGTCCGCACGGACCCCCGCTCGCCCCCGGCCGCACCGCCCGCTCCCCACCGGCCACGTCCTCGTCCCAGCGTCGCACCGCCGCGGGAGGACGGCACGCGTGAGGCTCTGGCCCGGCCGGGCACGGCCGCACTGCACGGCGCACACCGCTGCGCCGGCTGCTCCTCCCCGCTGATCCCCGGGTGCTCCGCCTCCCCTCCCCCGCGACGCCAGCTGTCAAGTCCCGAAAAGGCGCGACGTGACGCGCCCCGGAGCCGAGGGCTTACTCAGGAGATGGGCCCGCGAGCGCGGAAATTCCATGATCCACGCCTCCACCGCAGGGAGGCCATAATGGCGTTAAGGAGCGAGCACATGTGGATAGCCATCATTTTCCCGATGTCGTACTTCGGGAGGAGAGTGCCGTGAGTTCCCTACCTCCTCCGTCCGAGCGCCCCACCGGCCCCCCGTCCGGTCCGCTGTCCAGTCGGCCGTCGAACCAGCAGCCTCCGCCACCGGTGCCGCCGCCCCCGCCGCCCTCGGCAGCGGGGCCGCCGCCACCACCGGTGACCCCTGGTCCGCCGACCGGCAGCGACGACCCCGGTGAGCCCGGGAAGCGCCGTGAAAAGCCCGCTCGCGCGCGGCGGTCGCGCAGGGTCCTGCTGACCGCCGGCACGGCCGTGGCCATGGCTACGGCAGTGGTCCTCAGCCTGACCGTCCTCGGCGGGAACAAGGCATCCGGCGGTGAGGTCTTCCTCCAGAGCGCCGCTGCCGCCGGCCCCGACCCGTTCACGCCCTCGACCGCCACGGTGTCCCAGACCGTCGAGATCAAGCCCTCGGCCAAGGCCAAGGCCAGGCCCCCCACGAGCGGTGCCAAGGCCGGCGCGGTACGCACGCTGGAGGTCCACGGCGCGTACCCGGGGCTGTACGGAGGCACGCGGAACGTCACGAGCTGCGACGTCGAGAAGCAGGTCAAGTTCCTCACGCAGCACTCGGAGAAGGGAAAGGCGTTCGCCACTCCCCTGCGCATCCAGCAGCCCGAGATCCCCACCTACCTGCGGTCGCTGACGCCCGTCCGCCTGGGCTGGGACACGCGGGTCACCAACTACGGGTACAAGAACGACGCACCCACCAGCTACCAGGCGGTCCTGCAGGCCGGTACGGCCGTCCTCGTGGACGACCGCGGCGTACCTCGTGTCCGTTGTGCCTGCGGCAACCCCCTAAGCCCGCCGGTCGCCGTCAAGGGCAAGCAGACGTACAGCGGCAAGGAGTGGTCGGCGTTCCAGTCCTCCGACCTGGTCGCGGTCAAGCCCGCCGAGGAGCCGGTGGAGACCGTCACGATGTACGACCAGGACGGCAAGGGCTGGTACGCCCGCCCGAGCGGGGACGTACAGGGCAGGCACGACCACGCGGTGCCCACCCCGAAGGGTCAGACCCCCGACGCGCCGTACCCGGTCCTGCCGCCGGCGCATCCGTCATCGGAGGACAACCCGTCCGAGAACGAGCCGGGCAACCAGCCGGCCGAGGACCCCGCCAAGGAACCCGAGAAGGACCCGGGCGACCAGCCCGGCAAGGACCCGGCCAAGGAACCGGCCAAGGAGCCCGGCAGAGACCCGGCCAAGGATTTCGAGAAGGACCCGGGCGACCAGCCCGGGAAGGACCCGGCCAAGGAGCCTGACAAGGACCCCGCCAAGGAACCGCCGAAGGAACCGGAAAAGGACCCCGCGAAGAACCCGCCGAAGGAACCTGAGAAGGAGCCCGCCAAGGAACCCGAGAAGGAACCCGCGAAGGAACCGCCGAAGGAACCCGAAAAGGACCCGGCCAAGGAACCCGACAAGGACCCGGCGAAGGAACCGCCGAAGGAACCCGAGAAGGAGCCCGCCAAGGAACCTGACAAGGAACCCGACAAGGACCCGGCGAAGGAACCGCCGAAGGAACCCGAAAAGGACCCGGCCAAGGAACCCGACAAGGACCCGGCGAAGGAACCGCCGAAGGAACCTGAGAAGGACCCGGCCAAGGAACCCGACAAGGACCCGGCGAAGGAACCGCCGAAGGAACCTGAGAAGGAACCGGCCAAGGAACCTGACAAGGACCCGGCCAAGGAACCGCCGAAGGAACCTGAGAAGGAACCGGCCAAGGAACCCGACAAGGACCCGGCCAAGGAACCGCCGAAGGAACCCGAAAAGGAGCCCGCCAAGGAACCCGACAAGGACCCGGCCAAGGAACCGCCGAAGGAACCCGAAAAGGAGCCCGCCAAGGAACCGCCGAAGGAACCTGAGAAGGAACCGGCCAAGGAGCCTGAGAAGGACCCCGCCAAGGAGCCTGAAAAGGACCCCGCCAAGGAACCGCCCAAGGAACCCGAAAAGGAGCCCGCCAAGGAACCCGACAAGGACCCGGGCAACGCCCCGGGGACCGATCCCGGCAACGGGTCGGGCCAGGATTCCGGAAACCAACCCGGCAACCAGCCGGGCCAGGGTGACACCGGCAACGATCAGCCGGGGCAGGACTCCGGCAATGAGCCCGGCCGGGACTCCGGCGGAGGCAACGGCAACGGTGAGCAGCCGGGCCAGGACTCCGGCGGAGGCAACGGCAACGGCAACGGCAACGGTGAGTCGGGCCAGGACTCCGGCAACCAGGAGCAGTCCGAATGAGCGAGTCGGCCGGGAGCATCGGGAGGATCGCCCCGGCCCCTCCTCCCAGGCCCGCAGGGCGCCCCCGCACCCCACGTCCGGCGCGCTCATCGCCGGAGGTGGCCGTGCGGGCCGGCTCCGTGTGCATCGCACCGGAGCCGTCCGCCCGTCCCCGCCCACCGGTCTTGAACGGGCACTGGTGTGGATCACTGGATAGACTTTCAGGTGTGGAAGAGCGGCCTGTCACGGGCCGCGCGGAGGACCGGGTCACCACGATCGGCACCTTCGCCCAACGGCACCACAGCGGCGCCGAGCCGTCCTCGGTTCGGCCGGGTGAGGGGGTCTCCTGATGGGCTCGGCATCGAATCTGAGCCTGTACACGGGCGGGGCCTCCGACCTGATCGGGAAGCAGGTCGCGGGCTACCGGGTCGAGCGCATGATCGGCCACGGTGGCATGGCCGTCGTCTACCGTGCGCAGGACCTCCGCCTGGACCGTACGGTCGCGCTCAAGCTGATCGCCCCGGAGCGAGCCCGCGACGAGACCTTCCGGCGTCGCTTCACCCACGAGTCGCGCGTGGCCGCGAAGATCGACCACCCGCACATCGTGCCGATCTTCGAGGCCGGTGAGACGGACGGCGTGCTGTACATCGCCATGCGGTACGTTCCCGGCCTGGACCTGCGGGGCTTGCTGGACCGGGACGGTCCGCTCCCCGTCGCGACGGCTCTGCGCATCGCCGCCCAGGTGGCATCCGCACTCGACGCGGCCCACGAGCACGATCTGGTGCACCGGGACGTCAAACCCGGCAACATCCTGGTCGCCGCGGGCACCGACAGCGACCACCCCGAGCACGTCTACCTCACCGACTTCGGACTGACGAAGAAGTCCCTGTCGCTGACCGGGTTCACCACGGCCGGCGAGTTCGTCGGCACGCTCGACTACATGGCGCCGGAACAGATCTCGGGCCGGCCGGTGGACGGCAGGTGCGACCTGTACAGCCTCGCCTGCGTCGTCCACGAGACCCTGGCCGGCGGGCCGCCCTTCCAGCGCGAGGAGGACGTGGCACTGCTGTGGGCGCACCAGTACGACCAGCCGCCGGCCCTGACCGAGAGCCGCCCGGAGATCGCACCCGCCGCCGACGACGTCCTGGCGAAGGCCCTGGCCAAGGTCCCTGAGGACCGTTACGACTCCTGCCTGGAATTCGTGGCGGCCCTGCGCCTCGCCACCGGGGGCGGCGGCCGCCGCGAGCGTCCGGGTCCGCCGCCCAAGACTGCTCCGCGGCCTTCCGGGATCTCGGGAAGTGCTCTGCCACCGCCGCCCGAGCCTCCGGCCTGGGCCCGGCCCGTGTTCCACCCCCTGCCCGAGCCGTAGGGCCGCCGCCAGCAGAGCGGGGGCCCAGTACCCGAGTCTGGAGCTCAGTACCCGAGGAGGGACTGCTCGGCCCAGATGGTCTTGCCGATGGGCGCGTGCCGGGTGCCCCAGCGCTGGGCGAGCTGGGCGACCAGCAGCAGGCCCCGCCCGCCCTCGTCGAAGATCCGGGCGCGCCGCATGTGCGGGGCGGTGCTGCTGGCGTCGGAGACTTCGCAGATCAGGGTGGTGCTCTCGTGGATGAGCCGTAGCTGGATGGGGGCTTCGCCGTACCGGATGGCATTGGTGACCAGTTCGCTCACCAGGAGTTCGGTCACGAAGGCGGCCTCCTCCAGTCCCCACGCCGTCAGTTGGTCGGTGGTGTTCCGGCGGGCCTGGGAGACGACGGAGGGGTCCGAGGAGAGGTCCCAGACGACGACCTGGTCGGAGTGCAGCACCCGGGTGCGGGCGACCAGCAGGGCCACGTCGTCGTCGGGAGGGTGCGTCAACAGGGCCGTCAGTACGCGGTCGCAGACCGTTTCCAGGGTGGTGGCGGGACGGACGAGCGCCGCGAACATGCTGTCCAGCGCCTCGTCGATGTCGTGGTCGCGGGCCTGCAGCAGGCCATCGGTGTAGAGGGCGAGCATGCTGCCCTCGGGGAGTTCGACCTCGACGGTCTCGAAGGGCAGGCCGCCCAGGCCCAGCGGCGGGCCGGCCGGGACGTCGAGGAGGTACACGGAGCCCTCCGGGGAGACCACGGCGGGCGGTGGATGACCGGCCCGGGCGACGGTGCAGCGGCGGGTGACCGGGTCGTAGACCACGTACAGGCAGGTGGTGCCGATGCCCCCGGCGGCCTCCCCGGCGGCGTCCCGGTCGGCCTCGTCGGCGGAGAGGTGGATGATGAGGTCGTCGAGGTGGGTGAGCAGTTCGTCGGGCGGCAGGTCGACGTCGGCCAGAGTGCGTACGGCGGTCCGCAGCCGGCCCATGGTGGCGGCGGCGCGGATTCCGTGGCCTACGACATCGCCCACGACGAGGGCGACCCGCGCGCCGGACAGCGGGATGACGTCGAACCAGTCCCCGCCCACCCCCGCCTCGCTGCCGGCGGGCAGGTAGCGGGAGGCGATCTCCAGGGCCGTGTGCGGCGGCAGCGTGTGCGGGAGCAGGCTGCGCTGGAGCGTCATGGTGCTGGTGTGCTCCCGGGTGTGCCGGCGTGCGTTGTGGATGCTGACGGCCGCCCTGGTCGTGAGTTCCTCGGCCAGCCAGAGGTCCTTCGGCTGGAAGGGCTCCCGGCGCGGATGCCGGCTGAAGATGGCCAGGCCGAGGGTGACTCCACCGGCCCGCAGCGGCACCACCATCATCGAGTGGGTCCCGTACGCGCTGATCCAGGCGGCCCCGGGGTCCTCGGCCACCCAGCGGGCGATGGCCGAGTCGGTGGCCCCGTACACGGCGCCGCGGCCTGCGGCCAGGCACTCGGCGGGAGGTGACAGCGGCGGGTAGACGGTCGTCCCGCCGACCGCGACCTGGGACTCCGGACTTCCGTCGAGGACCGACCGCACGGCGGTACGGCAGACGGTGACCGGGCCCGTCACCGGACCGGTGGACGGATCGTCGCCGCGCGGGGGAGGCTCCAGCAGGTCGACGACGATGAAGTCGGCGAGCCGGGGGACGGCGACGTCGGCCAACTCCTGTGCGGTGCGGGCACTGTCCAGGGTGGTGCCGATGGCGCCGGCGACCTCCGGCACCAGCAGCTGCTGCCGGTCGACCTCGGCCCCGGTCCTGTCGTGCACGGCCAGGTTCACGGCCCGCACCTGCCCGTCCGCGTCCCGCAAGGGGTTCAGCGACGTCGCCCAGGCGTGCTCGCTGCCCGCACCTGCGGGCCGGAGGAACGCGTCCACGTACTGCGGCTCACCGGTCTCCAGCACCAGGCGCATCTTCCGTTCGGTCTCGTCGCTCACCGGATCCGGTGCGATCTCGGGCAGTCGCAGCCCTCTCACCTCGTCCTCCGAGAGGGACAGGGTGCGCTCCATGCCGGCGTTGGCCCGCACCAGGCGCAGGTCCGCATCGAAGATCGCCAGGAAGCAGGGGGACTGGGTGAACGCCCATTCGTTCAGCTCCTGCAGCGGTTCGCCCCCGCTCGTTCCCGCGGGGCCGGACGCTCCGGGCGCATCCGCGGTGCCGCCCCCGGTGTCGGGGGTGCCCGCTACTGCGGACACGACGGTCCACTTGGTGGTTCCGCCGGTGGACGTCCAGCGGTGCGCGAGCAGCCGCAGCTCCAGTCGGCGGCCGTCGCGGTGCCGCACCGCGACCGTGCCGCTCCAGCGCTCCTGTTCCGGCGCGATCCCCCGCGCCGTGTCGCCGACGGCGTCGGCGTCATCGGCGAGCAGCCGTGCGGCGGGCAGTCCCACGACCTCGGAGGGCAGGTAGCCGAGCAGGCGGCGGGCGTCCTCGCTCCACTCGGTCACGGCGCCCTGCTCGCTGATGGTGGCCGTGGCCGTGTACGCCGTCGGCTCGTGGGAGGGGTTCGTCTCCCCCGGCCGCTCATCAGGAGAGGTGGGAAGTTGCTCCATCGCCGCTCATCTCGCCCTCGCTGAGTTCCTTCGCCGCGGTCCCACGGGCAACCTGCACGGGCAGGGCTCCACTGACAAGCATGATCTGGCGGGGCGAGGAACACCAACGGAGTGCTGTCCCGGCGGGCCGTATTCGCTCGCTTCGGCGGCGGGGCGATGCCTACGATGCCCGGATGGCTCACGCGAAGACCTCGTACGTCTGCCTGCCCTGCCGGGCCTCGTACAAGCAGCCCCACGACAGGGATCGCCAGCGGGCCTGCCCGCGGTGCGCGGAGCCCCTGGTCCACGTGGGGTCGGCCTTCGCCGCGCCGCGACGTCGGGACACCGCGGCGTGGCGGGCGCTTTCGGTGCTGCTGAACGCGGGGGTGCGCTTCCACAAGAGCTGCTGCGGCGGCCCCGGCTACCGGCCGCGCACCCTGAGCGAGGTGCGCGAGCGGATGACCTACGCACAACGGACCGGCCTCCCCTTCGCGGAAGCGCTCGTCCTGCGCGACCTGCCGTGACCGTGCAGGAGGACCTGCCACAGCGTCGGCGGATCCACTGGGCGGCGCGGTGCTTCAGCACGCCCGGTCTCCTTCGATCACCAGAATGCCGCGCTCCTCGTCGGCGTGGGTGCACACCCCGGGCCGCTGCCGAGACGGTGCGCTTCCGCTGACGCAGTTCAGGCTGTCAACGGCGCGGGCGGTCGCAGGACCCGATCATCGGTGTCGCCTGCCCCGCCGGCGGGGGTGGGGCGGGCGCAGAGGAGGGCCTCCGTGCCGGTGAGCCGGAGCAGCCGTCCCACCTGCCGGCCTGCGGCGGTGATCCACATCTGCCTGCGGACGTTCAAGGCGTCACTGCGTGCTTGGAGGAGGGCGTTGAGGCCGGCGCAATCACAGAATGTGACCGCCTCGAGGTCCACGGTGACGGTGCCCCGGTAGGTGGTGAGGGCGACCAGGAGTGCCCCGCGGAGGCCGGCGGCGTTGTGGAGGTCGATCTCGCCGCAGACGAGGACGTGGACGTTCCCCCGCGCACCGGGGGTGACGCTCACCTGCAGCCGGGGCGTGTCGCCCGATTCGGGAGCGTCACTGCAATCGGGGTCCAAGGTCTGGGCCATGACTGCCTCCCTGGCCGAGCGGGTCGCCGTCCTTCTCTTCAGCATGGTCAGGCAGCTCTCGGACGTACGTCAAGAATTACCTGAATAACAGGACGTACTTTGTCGAGACGTCTCAGATATGGGCATAGTGGATGTATGGGAGATGCCGCCGGCAACCGGCCACCTTGGACCTTCCTGACCAGCCATGCTCGGGTTCTCCTGGCGATCTCCAGGGATCCTGGCGTGCGCCTGCGCGAGGTCGCCGGCATCTGCACCCTCACGGAGCGCACGGTCCAGTCGATCGTGGCCGACCTGGAGGAAGCCGGATACCTGCGGCGCGTCCGTGACGGCCGCCGCAATCACTACGAGATCGTCCTCGGCGCGAAGTTCCGCCACCCCGCCGAAGCGGGGCACGACATCGCCGGGCTCCTCGCCCTTCTCGCCGAAGGCCCTTTGACGCCGTCAGCCGATGGCGCCCCGGCTGACTGGATGAGCCGGGAGCCCGCCCAGCGGCGACCCGTACACATCCGGCTCGGCGGCCGGGAGAGCAAGGGCAGCGGCGGCAGCCGGCACGGGTGACCACCCGGCACCCCGTACGCCCGCCCGCCCCCTGCTCGGTCGGTTCCACCCGTATCCCCCGGGGCGTAGCGGCGGTCCGCCACCGGACTGCGGCTCCTGCGAAAGACGCCTACGCTCGTGGAAGGGGTCGGACCGAGCCCTGGAGGTGGTCATGCCCGAAGCGACCGACGCGATCACGGCCGATCGCGCGCTGAAAGCCCGTCACCGCGCCATGTGGGCCATGGGCGACTACCCGTCCGTGGCCACCCACGTCATCCCGAACGCCGGCGCCGAACTCGTGGCGGAGTGCGGGGTGCAGCAGGGCGACCGCGTGCTGGACGTGGCCGCGGGCGCCGGCAACGCAGCCATTCCCGCCGCTCTGGCCGGGGCGGACGTCGTGGCGAGCGACCTGACGCCGGAGCTCCTCGAAGTGGGCCGGAACGTCGCCGGAGTGCGCGGAGTCCGCCTGGAGTGGCGCGAGGCGGACGCGGAGCACCTGCCGTTCGCGGACGGGGAGTTCGACGTCGTGATGTCCTGCTTCGGCGTCATGTTCGCCCCGCACCACCAGACCGCCGCCGACGAACTGGTCCGCGTCTGCCGTACCGGTGGCACGGTGGGCCTGGCGAACTGGACACCTCAGGGGTTCATCGGCCGGATGTTCGCGACGATGAAACCGTACGCGCCGCCTCCGCCGCCCGGAGCCCAGCCGCCGCCCCTGTGGGGAGACGAGGAGCACGTGTACGGGCTCCTCGGCGACCGCGTCACGGACGTGGACGCCCGTCGGCGGACCGTCCGGGTGGAGGCCTTCCCCGCTCCAGGTGACTTCCGTACCTTCTTCAAGACCTGTTACGGGCCGGCCATCGCGGTCTACCGAGCCATCGGGGACGACCACGACCGGGCGGCGGAACTGGACCGCCAACTCGACGCGCTGGCCGAGGAGAACACCCGGGACGGGGTCATGGAGTGGGAGTACCTGCTCCTCACGGCTCACCGGGCCGCTCCCCCGGCCGCCTGACCGCCCACCCGGCCCGATCGGCGCCCCCGCCGTGGAGGATCCCGCGCCGCCGCCTGCGTCGACACGGCCGCACCCTCGGCGCCCGCTTGCCGCGCCCGCTGTACGCGGCGTGCTTCGATGGGAGGGTGGAGAGCATCACGCGGCAGCTCCTGACCAAGGGTTTCGGCCGCCCCAGCGGCCTGTTGGGTCGCCTCGGCGGCCGACTCATGGCCCACGGCAACGCCGCCACCGAGCGTCACGTCGTCACCCTCGCCGCCCCCTCCGAGCAGGACGTCGTCCTGGTCATCGGCCCTGGCCCGGGAGTCGGGCTGGCAGCCGCCGCCGGGCGCTCGGCCCACGTCATCGGCATCGACCCCTCCGACGTCATACGGGCCATGGCCCGCCGCCGCTGCGCGTCCCCGATCGCCCGCGGCCGTCTGCACCTCGCACCCGGAACCGCCGCCCGCACCGGCCGGCCCGACGCCTCCGTCGACATCGTGATCGCCGTCAACAACGTCCAGCTCTGGCCCGACGTCCCCGCGGCCCTCGCGGATCTCCACCGCGTCCTGCGCCCGGGCGGCCGCATCCTCCTCGCCGCCCACGAGAAGTGGCTCCCCGCCGGCCTCGCCACCCTCGCGAGCACGGTCCTCGCAGCGGGCTTCACCAGCGTCCGCACCTGGACCTGGGAACCCCCGAGCCGCATGGCCCCCACAGCGGCCCTGCTGAGCGCCGTACGCAGGTAGGCCGTCCCCTTCGGCTCCTGTCGGCCGAGCCCGCGTTGTCCGGCCCCGTGCACCGCAAGGCGGAGGGGGCTCCCCGGTACTGACGTACCGGGGTCCCCGGGGGGCCGGCGCCGGGCCGGCGGCTCAGTCGCGCACCAGCAGTACGACCACGGCCAGGACGACGGCCAGGAGCAGCGCGAGGAAGCCGTGGACCAGCCGGTGGTCGCGGAGCACCGGCAGGAACCGGTCCAGGGCGTACCGGCCCGGGCCCGTGAGGGCGAGGGTGACGGCCGCGGCGATGATCAGGGACTCGAACTCCACGCCTTCCTGGCCGATCACGGCACCGGTCCACTTCACGGCGACGGCGTTGATCATGACGCCGACGACGCCTGCTGCGGCCAGCGGGGTGAGGAGGCCGAGGATCAGGCCCAGACCGCCCAGCGTCTCGGTCAGGCCGGCGACGGCCGCCATCGTCTCGCCCGCCGGGTAGCCGGCCCGGCTGAAGAACATGCCGGTGCCCTTGATGCCGGGGCCGTCGAACCACTGGAACAGCTTCTGGGTGCCGTGGACGAACATGATCGCGCCGAGGACCAGGCGCAGCACGGGCAGGCCGACGTCGAAGGGGGTGGTGCTGCCGATCGTGGTGCGCGGAGCTGCGGGGAAGTGGGGGGAGGACATCGTGGCTCTTTCTGTCGTGGCGGAAGAGAGCAAGGAGTCAGGATGCCCAGACTGACGAACAGCGGGACGAAATGCCCGGTAGGGGGCTGCGCGAGTCGGCTGCGCTTCACCGGTACCGGTGACCCCCACCCCGCTGCCGTCGGACGCTCGCGGAGCCGCCCGCCGGGTCCCCGTGCCGCCCTCCTGCCCCGCGAGATCGTACGGCTCGCCGCCCGCGCGGGCTTCGCGTCCACGTCACGGCCGACCTCGGCAACGGCCAGGTCTGCGGCGAGACGGTCGAATGCGCCGTCGTCACGCGCGCCGACCACTCCAACTCCAGCAACCGCAAGCACGACGTCCACGTCCCGGTGACCTGCACCCGAGCAGGAGCGGAGGGGCATTACGTCGCCTTCTGCAAGGAGAACGGCGACAACCGGTTTCCCGCGCCCTGTGCAGGGGGTGCCGGCATGACCGGCAGGTCCTAAGGCCTCGCAGGGGATCGTGCTCAAGGGGGACGGTCACCGCGGCCGAACTGGGCATCCCGTACGCCGGGGGCAGCTGCCTGAGGTGTGCGGCGCTGCGCACCCGGCCCCGGTGTGCGTCAGTCGACGTCGAGGTAGTAGGCACCGGCCCGGACGTCCGCGAACAGGGTGAACTGCACCTGTGTCACCCCCGCGTCGCTGATGTCCGTCTCCACCGGCTCGGCGTCCACCAGGACGTATTCGCCGTATCCCTCGAAGTCCCCCGGCCCGTCCGCGACCCCGATGTGGATCGGCGTCTCGTCGGGGACGTCTGTGAGCGCTTCGCGCAGTCGCGCGGCAGTCCACACCTGCGGGGTGTGGTCGAACGTGTCAGCCATGCGCCGAGGTTAGAACCGTCGCCGTTGCGTGCGGGAACGCCGCGCCGTTGCCCTGGCGGTCAGGGTCGGCATACGAGTGGCAGGCGTGTGCGCGGCACGCGCCTGCCGGGCGCGGCACCCGGCGGGTGGGGGCGTGACCTCAGGTGCGGCGAATCGTTTTTCTGTACGTCGCCCCGCAGCCCGGCGACCGACGTGTGGTGCGCAGCGGGGTCGAAACGGTGTGCCGTGGGGCGGGCGCCGCCCCCACTCGGTTCCGGTTCCGCGGTCTACGGCGAGGCCGGAGGAGTGCAGCGGATTTCAACGGGAAGGAACTGCGGGTGCCTGATGGTGAGTAACATCCGGCAGCAACACCCTGAGGTATGAGGAGAGTGAGCCGCAATGAACAACGAGCCGGACACCACGCCCATCCACACGCTGTACGCGCAGCGGTTCTCCGCCGATCTCGAGACCAACCGCAAGGAACAGGAAGTCGTCGCCGGCCAGCTCGCGGAACTCGAAGTCCGCCTGAAGCAGCTGAAGGCGGACGAGCACTGGCTGTGCGGCATGCAGGGTGGCCTGTCCGCGTCCGCGGACGAGAACCCCGCCGCCACCGCCGACGGCACCGCCGCCCCCACCGGACCGGAAGCACCCCAGCCGCTCCGTTCCCCCGCCGACGAGGCCCCGGCCGCGCCTTCCGCATCTGCCGGGGCTGCCGCAGGGGCGGTGCCCCAGCCCCGCCAGGCGAGGAAGGCCACGGGGACGGCACGGGCGCGGAAGGCACCGCAGGCCAAGGAGGCGTCCAGCACTGCCGCGTCAGCCACGAAGGGCAAGACCGCCGCGCGCAAGCCCGCCGTACGCAAGCCCGCGGTACGCAAGCCCGCCGCCGCAGCAGTGACGACGAGTGCCGAGCCGGTCAAGGCCGAGACGAAGCCGGTCAAGGGAGAAACCCCGCTGCGCGAACTCGTCCTCACCCTCCTGGTCGGGACGGCGGAGCCCCGTATGGTCAGTGAGGTGGCCGCGGAACTGGCCCAGGCGCACCCCGGCCGGCCCGCGTCCGTGCAGGTCGTGCGCAACACCCTTGAGGCGCTGGCCAAGAAGGGGCTCATCGAGAAGGAGCACAAGCAGGGCTCGGTGATGTACTCCGCGCCCCGGCCCGCGGAGGGCACGCCGCACACCGCGGCGTCGACGGCCACCGAAGCGGCGCAGGAGAAGGAGTCGGTGGAGGTCTGACCGCCCCGCACTGCGCCACCTCCACCGGCACTCGCTCCGGCACACTCCCGCTCCGCCACCAACCGCCCCCGCCCGGCCCCTGCCGTCGAACGGACCGGCCGGCCGTCGGCCCCGATCGCGTGGGCCGGCCGGTCGAGGGCCCGGTGCACCGCGTACATGGGGAGCTTGCGGCCGCCTGGCTCAGGCTGCTTCGGGTGCGGAGGGTGGGCGGATGCCGGGCGACACTGAAGATGTCAACGGGTCCGGCACTGAAGGTGCCGATGACGGCGGACAAGATCGCCCCGCTGGGGTGGTCCCAGCGGGGTGCTTGTCGACGAGGTGTTGCGGTCGTAGGCAAGCTGCCCAAGCTGCCGCACCCATAGGTAACTTCAACGACGTGCAACAGGGCGGACCGCGACCGCGTCGATCTCGAAGAGCATGCCGGGCAGGGCGAGGCAGGCGACCCCGCTGAGGGTCTGCGCGGGCAGCCGGTCGGCCCAGGTGCGGTGCAGGGCCTTGCCGAGGATCTCCAGCTTCGCCAGGTCGTGGTCGACGACGTACGAGCCGACCCGGACGACGTGTTCGAAGCCGAGGCCGACGCCGGCGAGGGCCAGGCGCAGGTTGTCGAAGGAGCGCTCGACCTGTGCGGCGAAGTCTCCGGGGACGACCTGACCGGTGGCGTCCGAGGCGTACTGCCCGGCGATGAAGACGAGTTCGCCGGGGGCGGAGGCGGCATGGCTGTATCCGAACGGGGCGGGGTCGTGCAGTCCGGCGGGGTCGGTGAGGGTGCGGTGGTCGCTCATGCGGGTGTTCCTTCCAGGTGCGGTGGCGGCATCGGGTCGCCGTCCGATGCTCGTACAGCGGTCACGCCGGGCGCCGGGCGGCCGGGACGGCGGGTGAGGAACCGCACGAGTGCGGCGTCCGCCGCGGCGATGGCCAGGGCGCCGGCGTCAGGGAGTCGTGGGGGATCTCCACCGCGGCGGAGAGGAACACCACGCTCGCGCCGGCCCAGGACGTGGGAGACGGTCGCGCCGACCGGTACCGCCCCGGCGCCGCGACGACGACCCCTCCAGGAGTGCGGACCGCTCACTTGCCCTTGAGCAGCTGGTCGATCCTCGGTACCGAGAGGCCGGTGAGGCCGGCGACTTCCTTGAGGGTGCGTCCCTGCCGCAACTCGCCGACGGCGGCGGTGCGTACATCCTTGGCCGCTTTGAGCGCGGTGGACAGCAGTTCCTCGGTGACCAGGCGGGCGGCCCGTTCGCGTACGACCGGGTCTTCGACCTCGGCGAGGCGGGAGCGGACGGCGTTCATGTATTCAGCGGTCAAGGCGCGCAGATCTGCAGGTACTTGCTGATCGGAAAGGCTGATGTAGACCATGCGGCCACGGTAGCGCGGGCCGTCTGGATCTTTCTAGACGCCCCTAAGGTCAATCGTATGAGAAGGTGTCGGACCGTCAGGGACGGTGCGCAGGAGCGAGATTCGGCCAGGCGTCGGTGCGGCTGTCCGCCCCGGCGCAGGACATCACACACCAGGAGCACCCCTTTGATCATCGATCTCGCCGTGATCTACACCACCCGGCTCGACGCGTGCCGCGACTTCTACAGCGGTCTCGGTCTCGACCTCGTGCCCGAACGGCACGGCAACGGACCGGCACACTACGCGGCGGCCCTCTCCGGCGGAGGCGTCCTGGAGCTGTACCCGACCACGCGCCGTCCGGCGACCGGCTACCTGCGCCTGGGGCTGACAGCGCCGTCGTCCGCCGCCGTGGAGCTGCCGACGGGCCGGCACACCCTGATCGACCCGGACGGCCGCACGATCGTCCTGACGGTGCCGGAAGGACCGGCGGACGGTTCCGGCTCGGAAGGATCTGGCCGACGGGGCGCACCGGACCGTAGGGTCGCGATCATGACTGAGGAGACCTCCCCCGGAACCGAGCCGCCGACCGCCCCCACGGGCCGCACCGCACCCCGTGCGGACACGGAGGGATCCGCGTGATCGACTCCACGGCGCACGTCCGCGTCGCCCGCCCCGCACGGGACCTCGCCGCCTCGGAACGCTTCTACGTGGACGGCCTCGGCCTCGACGTCCTGTGGCGGACCGCCGAGCACACCCCGGGCGAACACGACCTCCTGATGGTCGGCCCGTCCGGCGGGTCCTGGCACTTCGAGCTGACCCATGACCCCGAGCAGCCGCTGGAACCCACCCCGACCGTGGACGACCTGTTCGTCGTCTACTTGGGTGCTCCCGTGGACGAGGCCCTGGTCGACCGCCTGGTGGCCACCGGCGGCGCGCGGGTCCCCTCGCACAACCCGTACTGGGACGAGCACGGGGTGACGGTCGCCGACCCGGACGGTTACCGCCTCGTCCTGTGCAGCCGCACCTGGGGGTGACGGCACGGCCGGCGCAGCCGGTTACCGCCCTGCCGATCATGGCCGCATCGGGGGACGGGACGCCCTGATACGCCCTGGCTCATCGACCTCCTCGACACCCCGCCGACGGGCGACAGCGGCCGGACCGGTCCGCTCCTGCTGCGGGTTCGTCACCGTCCTCGGTGCGATTGCCTGCGTCGTGGGCCGCGCGCACGGTCCGGCGGGCCGGGCGGCCGGCGGAACTCCTCGTCGCTCAGGATCGACCCTGCCCGGCGGCGACACCGAGGAGCCCGCCACCTGACGGAGGCGGCCGGAGCGGGCGCCGCCGGGCGCGGCACCCGTACATCAACGCTGGTCCACGGGGCAGGCGCCCGGTACGGACGAAGGTCGCGGCCCGGACGGGCCGCCTGGCTCGGGAGGTCACCGTGAACAAGGCGAAGCTCGCATACAGGCCCGTAGGACTGGGCCTCGGCATGGTCAGCGGTCTGCTCGCGGGACTGCTGTTCAAGGAAGTGTGGAAGGTCCTCGGCAAGGAGGGGGACGCGCCCGACGCCATGGACGAGTCCCGGACCTGGCGGGAGGTGCTCATCGCCGCCGCGATGCAGGGTGCGGTGTTCGCTGCGGTCAAGGCGGCCGTCGACCGGGCGGGGGCCACGGGCGTGCGCCGGCTGACCGGCACATGGCCCTCCTGACCCGCGGGACGCCGTACGGTGCGCTCCGGCCACGGGCGGGCCGGCCCGGTCTCGGCTCCTCAGTCGCCGGCGGCCGGCCGCAGCGCGAGCAGTTCCGGGCCCCCGGTTCGGTGGCGAGCCGCCCGCCGTCGGCGCACACCAGGTGCAGCAGGCAGGCCGTCTCGCCGCGACCTTGCGGCCACCCGTTCAACCGATCGCGGTGCGGCGCCGATAAAGGGGCGTACGCCCGTACGGACCTGTGAGGAGTCACATGCCGGACGCAGACCCCGTCCCCTTCTCCGACGCGATGGACGGACCGATGTACGTGGTCACCGCTGCGTCGGGCGGGCAGCTGGCCGGCTGCCTGGTCGGATTCGCCTCGCAGTGCTCGATCGAGCCGCCGCGCTTCATGGTGTGGCTGTCGACCGCCAACCGGACCTTCCGGGTCGCGAGCGGGGCCACCCATCTCACCGTGCACGTCCTGCGCCGGGACCAGCGGGCGCTGGCCGAGCTCTTCGGCGGCCGTACCGGGGACGAGGTGGACAAGTTCGCCGACGTCCGCTGGCGGCCCGGCGCGGGCGGGGCTCCCGTGCTGTCCGAGGTGCGGGCGTGGTTCACCGGCCGTGTCGAGGACGTCGTACCGGGCGGTGACCACGTGGGCTTCCTCCTCTCACCGGCCGAGCAGTCCCCGCCGGACAGCGCTCCGGCCGTCCCGGCGCTGCGGTACGCCGACGTCCGCGACCTGGAGGCCGGCCACCCTGCGTGACGCGGCGGGGTCCGGGGCGGACGGCGCCGCCCGGACCCCTCTCACGGGGCCGCGGTATCGGACCGGGCCGAGAGCGGGGTGGCGATGTCCTCCAGGGAGCGGCCTTCGGCGGCGACCGCGTAGAAGACGGCGACGACGCCCGCGGCCACCATCAGGCCGGCCCCGATGCAGAAGGCGAGGACCGCGTCGGAGACCACCCCGCTGGAGGTGAGGCCGGCGAAGATCAGCGGGCCGGAAATGCCGCCGGCTGCCGTGCCGACGGCGTAGAAGAAGGCGATCGCCATCGCCCGGGTCTCCATCGGGAAGATCTCACTGACGGTCAGGTACGCCGAACTCGCCCCGGCGGAGGCGAAGAACAGCACCACGCACCAGCAGGCGGTCATGGTCACGGCGGTGAGCCGCCCCGCACCGAAGAGCCAGGCGGTGACGAACAGGAGCAGACCGGAGAGGACGTAGGTGCCCGCGATCATCGGCCGCCGGCCGACCGTGTCGAACAGGCGGCCCAGCAGCAGCGGGCCCAGGAAGTTCCCGAAGGCCACGACGGCGAAGTAGTAGCCGGTCACCGCGCTGGAGACGTCGAAGTAGGTGACCAGGATGGTCCCGAAGCCGAAGGTGATCGCGTTGTAGAGGAAGGCCTGGCCGATGAAGAGGGACAGACCGAGCACGGCCCGGCGCGGGTAGGTGCGGAACACGGTCTTCGCGATCTCGCCGAAGCCGATGCTGCGGCGCACGGTGACGGTGATGGCCCGTTCGGGCTCGGGCAGGCGACGTCCCGTCTCCGCCTCCACCTGCCGCTCGACGTCCGCGACCAGTTCCTCGGCCTCCCGGGCCCGGCCGTGCATGAACATCCAGCGCGGGCTCTCGGGCACGTGACGCCGTACGAGCAGGATGGCCAGGCCGAGGACGACGCCGAGGGCGAAGGTCAGCCGCCAGCCCACCGAGGGCGCGAAGATCTCCGTGTTCAGGGCCACCACCGACAGCAGGGCTCCGGCGACCGCGCCGAGCCAGAAGCTGCCGTTGATGATCAGGTCGACGCGGCCGCGGTACTTGCTGGGGATCAGTTCGTCGATCGCGGAGTTGATGGCCGCGTACTCGCCGCCGATGCCGAAGCCGGTCAGGAAGCGGAAGAGGAAGAACCACCACACGGAGAAGGACACGGCGGTCAGCGCCGTCGCCGCCAGGTACACGGCGAGCGTGATCAGGAAGAGCTTCTTGCGGCCGTAGAGGTCAGTGAGGCGCCCGAAGACCAGTGCTCCGGAGCAAGCGCCCGCCACGTACAGCGCGGCCGCGAGACCCGTGACCTGCGCATCGGTGATCGACAGCCCGCTGCCGTCCTCGGAGAGGCGGCTGGCGATGCTGCCGACCACGGTGACTTCCAGGCCGTCCAGGATCCACACCGTGCCGAGCCCGACCACGATCATCCAGTGCCAGCGCGACCAGGGCAGGCGGTCCAGCCGTGCAGGCACCTTGGTGGTGACGGTTCCCGTGTTCACCGACTCGGCAGTCTCGGACATGCCGCCCGTCTGCCCCCCGCCGGACACGGACAAACGGGGCCCGGAACCGTCCGCCCGGCCATACGCGCCCCCGGTCCCCGGCAGTTGGGCACGCCAGGACGGCTCCGCATCCGGGCGGCGGAGGCGGCGGCGTCGGGGCAGACTGGGCAGATGACGGATCCCCGCGGTCCGCACCCGCGTTGGCGCAACGGCGAGCACGGCTACGGACTGGTGACCAAGGCACTGCACTGGACCGTGGCCGCGCTCCTCGTCGCCCAGTTCGCCGTCGGGTACCGGCTCGGGTCCGACGGTGGGCACGGGCGCGGCCGGGGACGCGGCGGGGACTCCGGCCGGGGACGCGGGCGGGGCGGTGAGGACCGGTTCGAGCTGTTCGGCGACGACCGGCTGCTGACGGCGCACGCGGTCCTCGGGCTGACGGTCCTGCTGCTGACGGTGGTCCGGCTCGTCTGGCGCCGGGCCACTCCCCTGCCGCCGTGGGCGCCGGTGCTCTCCCCCGCCGAGCGCAGGCTGGCACACCGGACCGAGGTCTGCCTGTACGCCGCGCTCTTCGCGATGCCGCTCACCGGGCTGTGGCTGATCGTCGTGGGCGACGACGACGCACTGGCCCCGCACGTCGCGGCCCACCTGTTCTTCTTCGCCGCCCTCGCCGCACACGTGGGGCTGGTGCTCAAGCACACCCTGCTCCGCGGTGACCGCCTGTTGCGGCGCATGCTGTGAAGGGTCAGGACGCGCGAGCGGCTTCACGTACGCGGGCGGGGTACCAGGCGGTGAACTTCACCGCGAGGACGAGCAGGACGACCGGGATCACCCAGTTGAACCAGTCCCCGTGCCGGCCCGCCTCCACGGCGACCAGGCCGAAGACCGCGATGAGCACGAACACCGCGCCCCAGACGGCCGTCAGTACGCGGTTGGTGCGCCGGAACAGCGGTGAGCCCCAGTGTTCGCGCGGCACCGATTCGCGGGCGTACTGCTCGGTGAAGGGGGTGAACGCCAGCGACCCCAGCGCCACCGCCGCGATCACCGCACTCGACAGCGTCTGCGCGTACGTCTCCAGCCACAGCAGGTCGTGCCGGCCGAGGACCAGGGCCAGCACGGAGACGACCGCGAAGAACACCACTCCGGTGACCTGCAGCAGCTTCACGCTCCCGTGCCGCAGGTCGGGCAGGTTCAGTACCACCGAGGCGACGAGTGCGGTAAGTGCGGCCAGCTCCCAGGTGCTGGGGCCCGCCACCACGTCGAAGATGATCCACGGCGCGAACCCCGTCAGGATGCCGGTGCGGCGGGTGGTCCTGTCGTCGGTACGGTCCGCAGCCATGGGGCCTCCTGAACGGTACGGAGCGGGCGCCCCGGTGAGCCGGGGCCGGCACCCGCCCCGCTCCCATCCTGCGAGCGCCCGCCCCGGCCCGCACTCCGGGAGGTCAGCGTTCCTCGCGGGAGGCGGGCGGGTCCGGGGTCTGCCAGGAGTCGCCGCGCGGCTGCCCGGCGAGCCGGTCGGCGCTCTTGCGGCGGCGGGCGCGGCTGCCCCACCAGAACGCGCCCAGCAGACCGGCTGCGACGAGCACCCCGATGAGGATGAGCAGGTAGGAGGGCTGGCTTTCCACTGCGATCATGTACTCCGACACGTTCATGTCGGTGCGCGTACCCCGAACCGGTGCCGCCATGTGCCCGGGATCGGAGCGGCCGGGTGGGTCGTACGGGGTGCGGGCGGGCGCGCGGAGAGCCGGCGGGTGGCGCTCAGCTGTTCTGGGTGGTGTACCGGACCCGGGCCCACAGCGGCAGCACGAACCAGCACAGCAGGTACCAGCACACCACCGCGGCCACGAGCCAGGGGGCCAGGGCGTTGTGCGTGGCCACGCGCAGGACGAGGAAGAGCGCGCACGTACAGGTGGCGAGCAGGAGGACGAGGCCGGTGAACGTGAGGCGCGAGGCCCAGGCCACCGCTTCCGGCTTGATGCGGCGGCCCGAGACGATGCGGTGGAAGGCGACGGGGCCTATCAGCGCGCCCGTGGCCAGCGAGCCGAGGACGACGGTGATGATGTAGACCGTCTTGTCGGTCTGGGGAAGTCCCTGGTAGTGCGGGGTGAAGACGACGGTCAGCAGGAATCCGAGGAGGATCTGCACCCCCGTCTGGGCCACTCTTATCTCCTGGATCAGCTCCTGCCACTGCCGGTCCGCTCGCTCCTCGGCGCTCTCCCGACGCCCCTGCGACTGCTCTTCCTGCACGTCCCCTCCAACGGATCACGGATCGCTTGTCGTACCTTGCCGCCGCGTATGCCCGGGTCGGGGCTTTCCACCGCCGCAGCTCGCCGCGGAGGGGCCCGCGGCTTCCGAACCCCTCCCGGCCGTCCGTTTCGTCCCGGAAGGGTCGGGCAGGGGCCGGGCGGGACGCGCTGAGGGACGCCTTCGGGCGCGGCCCGCAGGCGGGCCGCCGGGCAGGGTCCCGGTGGTCCCGGACACCATGCGATGGGACACGCCATGACGGACACCCTGCGCACCACCTCGCGTACCGGCGGCCGCGTACGGCGCGCCGCGCGTGCGGCCCCGTCTCCGGACCGGCTGCTCGGCATCTACCTCAACGACCATCTGGCGGGCGCCGGCGCCGGCGTCGCCCTGGCCCGCCGGATGGCGCGTACCCACCGGGACACCCCCGCCGGACCGCGGCTCGCCGAGATGGCCTCCGAGATCGCCGAGGACCAGGACAGCCTGCGCGAGGCCATGACCGCCCTCGACGTTCCCCTGCAGTGGCCCCGGACCGCGGTCGGGCGGCTGGCGGAGAAGGTGGGGCGGGCCAAGCTCAACGGGCGGCTGGTACGCCGGTCGCCGCTGAGCGACCTGATCGAACTGGAGGCGTTGCGACTGGGTGTCGAAGGCAAGGGGGCCCTGTGGCGTGCGCTGCTGGTCGTCGCCGCGTCCGACACCCGGCTCGACCGGGTCGCCCTCGCACGGCTCGCGGAACGCGCGGAGCGGCAGGCACGCCTGCTGGAGAGCCTGCGCCTCGACGCGGTGCACCGGGCCTTCGAGCCCGGACCGGCCTCGCAGGGCGGGACGGCTGACCGGCGGCACGGCCCGGCGGACCGGCGGCACGGGCTGCGGAGGAAGGGCGGGCGGGTGTCATGAAGGTCGTCGTCACCGGAGCCACGGGCAATGCGGGCACCAGTGTCGTCCAGGCCCTGGCCTCGGACGGCGCCGTCTCCGACGTCGTCGGATGTGCCCGCCGGCTGCCCCTCCACCACATCCCCGGAGTCCGTTGGGCGGCCGTCGACATCGACCCCGGCGGCACCGACCTCGTACCGCTCCTCGCCGGGGCGGACGCCGTCGTCCACCTCGCCTGGAAGTTCCAGCCGACGCACGATCCCGTGGAGACGTGGCGCACCAACGTGCTCGGGAGCATCCGCGTCTTCGAGGCCTGCGCCCGCGCCGACGTGCGGGCCCTGGTGCACGCCTCCTCCGTCGGCGCCTACTCGCCGGGCCCCGACGACGGGCGGCCGGTGGACGAGGGCTGGCCGACCCACGGGTGGCCGGGCGCCGCCTACACCCGCGAGAAGGCCTACCTGGAGCGCTACCTCGACGCGTTCCAGCTCGTCCATCCGCAGCTGCGCGTGGTCCGGATGCGGCCGGCCTTCCTCTTCAAGGAGTCCTCGGCCTCCGAGCAGCGCCGGATCTTCGCCGGCCCGCTGCTGCCGTGGCGGCTGATCCGGCCGGGCCTCGTACCCGCCCTCCCGGCCGTGACCGGGCTCCGCTTCCAGGCCCTGCACACCGATGACGCCGCCGAGGCCTATCGGGCGGCCGTGGTGCGGCAGGTGCACGGCCCGTTCAACCTGGTGGCCGACCCGGTCCTGGACACCGCCGCGGTGGCCCGGCTGCTGCACGCCCGTACGGTGCCGTTGCCGGCCGGAGCGGCCCGCGCGGCGCTCGCCGCGGCCTGGCGGATGCACCTGGCGCCGGCCGCGCCGGGACTGCTCGACGCGGTCCTCAGGCTGCCGCTGCTGGACGCGGGCCGGGCCCGGGCGGAACTGGGCTGGACGGCGACCCGTACGGCCACGGAGGCGATCGGAGAGTTCTTGGAGGGCCTCCGCACGGGGGCCGGGCTCGACACCCCGCCGCTCGCCGGGGTGCGGTGAGGGGCCCCGCGGTCTCCTCCTCGGGTGGAACGTGCGGCGCTCAGGCCGGGAGCGGGCGGCGCAGTGCGCTGTCGCCGCGTTCCCAGGCGGTCAGGGCGTGGTCGGCGAGCCGGTCGTCCAGCAGGACGGTGGCGTCGCAGCCGAATGCGATCTGGGGCTCCCGTGCGGGCTCGTCCGCCAGCAGGCCGGCGATGACCTCGCGGCGCAGGGTCTGCCCGTGCACGGTGTCGGCGGTCGCGCGCCCGGCGTGGAAACGGATCGCGGCCGGCCCCGCCCCGCAGGCGGTCAGGGCCTCGACCATGCGTTCCGACCCGGGCGGGGAGGTGGTCCCGACACAGGCGAAGTGGCCGACGAGTGCTCCGAGCCAGGCACGGTGCAGTCCGAACAGCGACATCAGGTTGACGCGGGCGAGCGCGACGGCGGGGACGTGGCCGAGGTAGTGGTTGTCCCCCGGGTCCAGCCCGAGGTCGGCCATCAGGTCGGCGTACAGCCGGGTGCGGTCGGCCTCCGGGTGGCCGGCGCCGAACGCGTCGTACTCGGCGGCGACGAAGGCCGCCTTGGCGCGTCCGGTGAGGCGGGGGACGGCCCAGGCGTGCGGGTCGGCCTCCTTGAGGTGGTGGAGCGAGCGCAGGGCCACGTACTCGCGGGCCTGCCACAAGTGGCCGCCGGCGGCGAGGTGCGCGGCCACGCTGCCGGAGGCGTTCGCGGGTTCGGTCAGCTGCGGGCCGAAGGCCTCGTCGACGCTGCGGCCGCGGGGGACGGCACCCTCCAGGGCGGCGATGAACTCCTGCTCCAGTGCTGCGCGCAGGGCGAGGAGCGCGGGGTCCCATTCCCGGTCGTCGGACACGCCGGGCAGGCCGCGGTAATGGAGTTCGTAGAGGAGGTAGAGGGCCAGGTGGAGGTCTTCCCCCCACGGGTCGGTCCCGGCTGCGGCCACGGCGTCGGCGAGGCCGGGGGACGGTGCGGTCTGGGTGAGGAGGGCGGTGGTGACGGCTGCGGACAGCGGGCCGCGGGGGTCGGTGTGCCAGGCGGCTTCCGCGCCCGGAAGGACGGTCATTTCGGGGGCGCTCCTCGGGACGGCGGCCGGTGCCGCACGACGGGTGGTCATGTCACGCGCGGGCCCCGGCAGCGGGGGAGGTATACCGCCCCGTCCCCCTGCGGTGGGGGGAGCGGCCCCGGGCGGCGACGGTCGGCGCAGGTCGCAGCGGTGCGGGAGGTCGTCCTCGGCGCCCGTTCGCCTCCGCCGGTGTCAGGCCGTCGAGGGGTCCGGGGCTCCCGGGCCGAGGTGGTAGACGGCGTAGGCCCGGTCGATGACGGGCATGGCGACGTTGCGTACGCGGACGCCGCCGGTGGTCATGCCGTGTTCCGTGCCCATGTGGGCGTGCCCGTGGACGGCCAGGTCCGCGCCTTCCTCGTCGATGGCCTGCGCCAGCAGGTAGCTGCCGAGGAAGGGGTGGATCTCCGGGGGTTCGCCGGCCAGGGTGTCGGCGACGGGCGAGTAGTGGGTCAGGGCGATCCGTGCCGTGCAGTCGGCTCCGCCCAGGTCGGCGAGGGCGCGGCGGAGGCTGGCGGCGCAGTCGCGGGAGTGCCCCATGAAGGCCTTCATCTCGGGCTCGCCGAAGTCGCTGCCGCAGCGGCCTGCGAAGCCTCCGCCGAACCCCTTCGCGCCGGCCACCCCGACCCGGCCGCCCGGGATGTCGAAGACGGCGCTCTGCCCTTCCAGCACCGCGACGCCCGCCGCGGCCAGCAGGGCCACGACTTCGTCCTGCCGGTCGCTCTGGTAGTCGTGGTTCCCGAGGACGGCGACCACGGGTACGGGGAGCCCCGCGACTTCCGCGGCCACGACCGCTGCCTCTTCCGGGGTGCCGTGCCGGGTCAGGTCACCTGCGAGGAGCAACAGGTCGGCGTGGTCCGCGACCGTGTCGAAGGCAGGGCGCAGGGTGCCCGCGCTGTCCGGTCCGAGGTGGATGTCGCCGACGGCTGCGATGCGGATCACAGGAGGCGCTCCTCGTGGTCCGGGGGGTCGGTGTGGACGACCGACAGGTCGTGGCGCCAGGGCAGCGGGGCGAGGACTTCGGCGGCGATCCGCAGGACGGTGTCCCGGCAGGAGGCCGAGGCCACGGGCCCCCACACCAGGACGGTGCCGCCACGGACCTCGACGCGGACGCCGAGTTCGGCGATGTCGTCCTGCGCGAGGCGGTCGCGCAGGTGTTCCGCCCGGTACTCAGGTGTCGTCGTCGGGCACGTGTCCATCGGCGGGCTCCTTCCGCGGCGGGATCACCTGCATGCGTTCGAGGAGGTAGAGGAAGGCGTCGGGGAGCGGGGCGCTGCGGTGGCGCTCGTCGAGGTGCTCCCAGTCGATGCTCTCGCGGAGCATCCTCGCCATCGGGAGGAGGTCGGCGAAGTCGCAGTAGTGCTCGCACAGGGCGGACATGCGGCTGTCCATGAGGTCGGTGGGGGCGAGCACGGGCATCCGTACCGAGTCCACGGCGCGGGTCTCCGCGCGGTCGAGCAGCTCGGGGGCGACCGGCCGTCCGGCGAGGTCGAGGATGAGGTCGATCTCCTCGTCGCCGTCCCGTCCCTTGATCAGCCAGTCCTCCGGCGCGTCGACGATGACGATCCCGCCGGCGGTCAGGGCCTTGACGGCCGCGTCGCTGTCGGACCGGCACAGGCAGAAGTCGGTGTCGTGGCGGAAGCGGGCGGGGACCCCGTGGGCGAATGCGGCGACGCTGCCCGCCAGGGCGAAGGGAACTCCTGCCTCCTTGAGGAGGGCGGCAACCCGTTTCGTGGTCTGCAGGATCGCCTGCGTGTGGTCGTGGGGCAGGGTCGTGCTGTCGCTCACGGTGGCCACCTCCTGCACCGGGACGGGTTCAGGTCCGTCGTCTGCCCCTGGCTCCCGGTGCTAAACCCGGGGCGCGTCGCAGGGGGGCCGGTCACCGGGGCACGGGCCTTCGGACGGAGGAGGGCGAGAGGGTGAACACGAAGCCGCTGTGGGGCAGGGTGGGGATCCGGGTCAGGCTGATGGTGAGGTCCTGTTCGGGGACGTCCATGTCGAGGTGGGCCAGCTCGGCGGCGAGTACGGCGAGCGCCGCGACCGTGATGTCCTCGCCCGGGCAGCGGTGTCCGCGCACGGGGTCCCCGCCGCCCTGCGGGATGAGGTCCGCGAGACCCGGGTGCGCCGGGAGGAAGCGGTGGGGGTCGAAGCGGTACGGGTGGGGGAACAGGTGGGGGTCGTGGTGGTGCCCGTACAGGTCGAGCAGGACCAGGGTGCCCTCGGTGAGGGGCGTGCCGTGGAAGTCGAGGTCGGCGGCGGCGAAACCGCCCACGAAGGGCGCGAAGGGGTAGAAGCGCCGGACCTCGTGCGCGAAGGCGCGGGCGTAGCGGCCGTCGCCGTCCTCGCGCAGCAGGGTCCTGTGCTGCGGCCACCGGTGCAGGGCATGGGCGGCGAACGCGGTGAACCAGGCGATGGCCACGGTCGGGCGGATGACGTTGAGGAGTTCGACCGCGGCGGTGTGGGCGTCGAGGAGGGCGCCGTCTGCGTCCCGGTGCCGGGCCACGGCCTCCAGGACGGTCGCGGAGGCCTCGCCGGGTGCCTCGGGGCCGCCCGCGTCGCGGGTGCGGACGACGAGGTCGGCGAGGAGCGTCTCCTGGCGGGCGCGGGCGTGCCGGGCGCGCAGGTGACGGGGGCCGGGGACGGCGAATCCGTTGACCATGGCCGTGCAGTCGGCGGCCATCCGCGCGATCTGGGAGTCGGACAGGGGCAGGCCCGCCCAGTCGCACACCGACCTGGCGAGGACGCGCGCGGCCTCGTCGAAGACCACGACCGGCTCGCTTCCCCAGCCCGCGGCGGCCTGCCGCCAGCGGAGGGTGACGTGGCCGGCGAGGGTCGTGACGCCCCGGGGGTCCTTCAGGAGGCCGAGGAAGAGCTCCTTGCGGGCGCGGTGCGCGGGGCCGTCCAGGGTGTGTACGGCGCCGCGGCCGAAGAGCGTGTCCAGCACGGGGCCCGGCAGGGCGGCGCTGCGGGCGATGTGGCCCTCCTCGTAGAAGAACGCCACGGCGTCCCGTCCGTGCAGGGCGGTCGCCGAGTGGCCCAGCAGGCGGGCGCGCACGGGGGCGCCGCCGGACTTGCGGAACTGGTCGGGCAGCCACGCGTAGCCGCGGATCAGCAGGGCCAGGGTGCTGTCGGCCCAGGGGACGGTGCGCACCACATGAGAAGACATATCGGATATCTACCCCTTTACGGATGGTGAACCCATCCGGAGCGCCGCGTCCTGGCCGCCGACGGCGCCCGGCACCTGTCCTGGCCGTCCGCTGAGGGTGCCGCCGCGGTAGGGGCCCGGACGGACCGGTCCCCTCGCCCGTCCGGCGCCCCGGCCACGAGGCCGTGCCGGATCGGGCGCCCGCGACGGGGGGCGAGGCCGGGGGCGGACGTCGCCGCGGATCGGGCCGGCGGGGCGCCGACAGCGGCGCCGTGCCGCCCTGGGAGGACGGCACGGCCCAGCAACTGCGCGGGCCGGGCGTCAGCCGGTGCTCTTCGTCGGACCGGCCACGTCGGCGCGCACCCCGCTGACAGGCCGCCCAGGACCCTGTGACGGCGGGCGCGCCGGGAACCGCCGGCCGCTCCCGGCCAGGGTCTACGACTTCTTCAGGCGGCGGGCGATCTCCTCGCTGAGGCGGCGGTTGAGGTCCGCCAGCTGTTCGGGCGTGTAGGCGGAGAGGTCACCGGTGTCCGGCTGGGCGGCAGGAGGCTGCGCCGTGCGTTTCTCTTCCTCCCGGCGTCGCAGTTCCTGCTCCTCCGGTGAGCCGGGGGCCGCGTAGGCACACCTGATGAGTGCGCCGTCGGCCGCCTTGAGGCAGGTCGCCTCCCGGCCGTCGATGCGGCCCCGGCCCTCCACGCGGTAGCGGATGTTCTGGGCGCTGCCGATGGTGGCCGTCCAGGTGCTGCCGCCCGTGGGCGCGACCTCGAACACGCGGTCGTCGTTGTAGCAGCAGACGTCCCGGTACTCGGCCTTGATCAGCGCGACGATCGCCTGCGGGGACGACCAGGTCGGGTCGAGGCGGTGGACGGTCAGCGGCGCGAGTGAGCCGCCGCGGTGCCGGGTGGGGACCGTCGAGACGGCCACGACCGAGCTGGCCTCGCCCTGCGGCGTGAGGAGGGTGACGTAGGCGCTGCCGGTCCCGTCGCGGTGGCGCAGGGTGAACTCGGATTCGTTGCCCGTGTTGGCGCCGTCCTCCGAGGCGTCCCAGCCGCTTCGCTCGAACCACCAGTCGCTGAAGCTGCCGACGGCGGCGGTGGCTTCGCGCTGGCGCGCCGCGAGGCTGAGGGGGTAGGAGGCGCCCGGGACCGATCCCGTGTCGTCGGTGACCGTGAGCCTGCCGGTGCGGCCGTCGTAGAGGGCGAGGCCCGCGGGCCGCTCGGTGACGACGAAGACCCCGGTCTGGCGCTTGAGGGGGACCACGACCACGGGTGTGCCGTCCCCGCGGCAGGTCACGTAGGCGTCGTCGGCGTCGAAGCGGACCCAGCGCTGCTGGGCGGAGATCTTCCGGCCGAGGTTGTGCGTGAACCATCCGCCGATCCGCGCGTCCGCCGTGTCCACGTCGAAGGGGCAGCGCTGCTGGGACCGGCCGCCGCTGCCCAGCGGAACCTCCTGCACCAGCCCGACCTCGTACCCCGCGAGCCAGCCGCGCCGTTCGACGAGGGTGGCGAACCGGTCGGTGTCGGGCAGGTAGGTGATGTCCGCTATCTCACCGGTGACATCGCCCAGGTGGGGAGCGGCCTGGGCCTGGCCGACGACGTACGGCGAGCGGGCGTCCAGTGCGGGCACCGGCTCGGTCACGGTCTTCGTGTGCTCCATGTACGCGCGGTCCTGCAGGTACGCGCCGAAGACCAGCCAGCAGATGCCCAGGACCAGGCCGGCCACGACGCTCACACCGGCGAGGACGCCCACGGCCGTCCCGGCGGAGGCGGCGCGTCCGCGCAGCAGCGGCCGGGCCAGCCAGGGGAGCGAAAGGAGGACGGGCAGCCAGATCCAGGAGAAGAGCTTGCGCAGCTCCCACGCCAGGATCGTCGTGTAGTACGAGCCGTACCAGAGGGCGAGGAGCAGCAGCCCCGCGGCCATGGCCCAACGCAGCAGTACCCGCCCCATGCGTGCCCCTCCCCCGCGGCCCCCGTGCGGTTCGCGCCCATTGTGTACCGCCGGTCACGGGGCGCGTAAGGGGCATGCCGCGATCCGCCGGGGCGTGCCGCATGCGCCCCGGCGGATCGCCTCAGGTCTTCAGGAGCCGGTTGAAGAAGGAGCGGTAGCGCTGGAGGGCGACCCGCAGGTCCTCCGTCGCCACCTCCTCACCCCGGCCCCACTGGCCTTCCAGGTCCTGCTTGTGCGTGGAGAAGGTGCCCGCGAGGGTCTGCATGACCTCGGCCACGAGGGTGTCCGCCGATTTGACGGCGTCCTTCGGGTCGTCGACGAACCGGCCCTGGATCTCGCTCCATTGGCTGCGGTACCGCTCGGTGTCGGCGGCGCCCAGGAGCGGCTGCTCCTCGTCCGCCGGCTCCTGCGAGGCGGTGGCTGCGGGCTCGGGGCCGGCATCCTCGTCGGCGGTGCCGCCCGGGGTGGCCTCGCCGGGGTAGAGCGGCGCCTCGCGCTCCTCGGCGGCGGCCGGTCGGGCCAGGTCCTCCGTGGTCAGTTCGGACTCGGCGGTGGTGCCGTCATTCGGCCGCGGGTCCTCGTCGTTGTAGCGCATCTGTCCCACCTCTCTCCCGGTTCTCTCACCGGCTCTTCTGGTCCGTGAGCAGTTCCTCGAACAGGGCCCGGTAGTGGACCATCGCTCCCCGCAGCTCCTCGGTCGTCGCCTGCCCGTCAGCGCTCCGCACCCGTACGTCGTGTGCGGCCCGGTAGTGGTCCAGGGTCGCGCCGTGCTCCACGGACAGGTCCCGGACGGTGCCCTGGTACCCCTCCGTGGGGTAGCCGCGCTCCCGCATCAGGTTCGAGACCAGTTCGTCCGCCTCTTCGACCGACCCTTCCGGACGGTCCACGAAGTGTTCCTGCACCCCGCTCCACTCCTGCGCGTACTGGATGCGCCGTTCGGCGGGAAGCTCCTTCAGCTCGAGCTGGTCGTGCCGCTCCTCGCGGGCGCGCAGTTCACGCTCGGCCGCGAGCGTGCCGCCCTCTTCCCGGACCGCGCGCTCGTATTCCGGTCCGAAGCGGCCGCGCAGCCGGCGTCGCCTGGCCATCATCGCCAGGGCCGCGGCGATGGCGATCACCACGACTGCGGCGACGGCGATGATCACGATCAGAGTGCTCGTCGACATGGTGTCTGGCCTCCGTCCTGGGGCCTTGCCCCCTATGGTGGCGGCTGCCCCCGCCCGGGTCGGACAAACCCCCGGGCGCCGCCGTCAGCGGCCCACGACGGCGCGCACGTTGTCGACGCTGCCGCAGTCCGCCGCCAGCTGCCGTTCGCGTTCCTGCAGGAAGGCGACGCCCAGCTCGGCCCGGCGCTCGTCGGGGACGTTCTCCCTGGCAGCGTTGAGGATCGTCCGCTCCTCCTCGTCCAGGTGGTGGGAGACCGCCTTGACGAGGTCCTCCAGCCGGCTGTCCCACGCGTCGGAGCCCACCTCGTCCACTTCCAGCAGCGCCAGCAGGGCCTCGTTGCCTTCCGCGTGCTCCTCCGTCCCGTGCTCGACCTCCTCGGCGTCCACGTTCTTGAACCGCTTCAGCGCGCCGTACACCTCCGACTCCTCCGCCTCGCCGTGGGCGATCAGCAGCGCGGAGAACTTCATGAGCGCGTCCTTGCGGTCCGACTCCACGCTCCGCATCCGGCGGAACAGCTCCTCCATGCGGCGATGGTCCTTGAGGATCAACGCCACGACGTCCTGCTCCTGGTGCTGCCGGTCCGTGGTCATGCCACCTGCCTCCTCGCTCGGGTCCGCCCCGTCCCCCGCCGGGTGCTCGCCGCCGGACGGTTGAAACCTCCCGTACGGCTCGTCCGCAGCGCCGGGAGCCCGGTCGCGGGGTGGTCGGGGGACGGCTCGGGAGGGCCGGGAAGGAGGAGGCGTGAGGGGCTCGCGCCCGGGCAGGCGCGGGGTGCGAGCGGCATCCCTGCGCGGGTGACCGCGCCGCGTCCGGCGGCCGGACCCGTACCCGTATCCCGGTGAAAGAGGAGGTGGACCCGGTGCGCATCGCCTTTCTGACCGCGCCCGAAGGTGTGGAGGAGATCGAACTCACCCGGCCGTGGAAAGCGGTCGAGGAGGCGGGCTGGAACCCGCAGCTGGTGTCGACCGAGCCCGGACAGGTCCAGGCGTTCGACCATCTGGACAGGGCGGGCCGCTTCACGGTCGACCATGTCCTGGCCGGGGACACGGCCGACGCGTTCGACGCCCTCGTCCTGCCCGGCGGTGTCGCCAACCCCGACGCCCTGCGGCTGGACGAGCGCGCCGTGGGCTTCACCCGAGGGTTCTTCTCGGCGGGCAAGCCCGTGGCGGCGATCTGTCACGCCCCCTGGACCCTGGTCGAGGCGGACGTGCTGCACGGCCGGACGCTGACCTCGTGGCCGAGCCTGGCCACGGACATCCGCAACGCCGGCGGAACCTGGGTGGACGAGGCGGTCCACGTCTGCCGCGCCGCGGACTCCACGCTGGTCACCAGCCGCAAGCCGGACGACCTGGACGACTTCTGCGCGGCCCTCGTCGAGGAGTTCGCGCGCCAGGACCGGTGACGGTCGGCTGACCGAAAACCCTTTCCCCGCCCGGAGCGCCGCGCTCCGGGCGGGTCTGCGTGTCCGGCCCCGCACGCCGGCGGACGCCGGTGGTGGAACCGCCCTTCCCTGACGGCATGTCAAATCCGCGATGAGGCACCGCGTTCCGGGAAGGTGCGGATCATGACGCAAGCACTTGCCTCACTCCAGCACCTCGTACGTCGGCACCGGGAGCCCGCGGTCGTCCAGGCCGTCCGCTCCACGGCCGCCGCCGTCGTCTCCTACGTCGTCGCGCTCCAGCTGAGCAGCGAGCCCGCACCGCTGACCGCACCCCTGACCGCTCTGCTCGTCGTGCAGGTGACCCTCTACACCACGCTCACCACCGGCATCCGGCGCGTGAACTCCGTGGTCGCGGGCGTCCTCATCGCAATCGGGTTCAGCGCTCTGGTGGGTCTGACCTGGTGGAGCCTCGGTCTGATCATCCTGGCCTCCCTCGTCGTGGGCCGACTGGTGCGGGCGGGCGAGTTCGTACCCGAGGTCGCGATCAGCGCCATGCTCGTCCTCGGGGTGACCCGGGTGGCGGACACCGCCTGGGACCGGGTCCTCGAAACCCTGATCGGCGCCGCGGTCGGCCTGGCCTTCAACGTGCTCCTCGCACCACCTGTGTGGGTGGAGCCCGCGCGCGACGCCATCGTCGACCTCGCGGCCGGCATGCGCACGCTCCTGCTGCACATCGGGAGCGGGGCGGGTCAGGCGACCACGGTGGAGACGGCCGCCGCGCGGCTGCACGAGGCCCGCCGGCTCGACAACGACATCGCCGAGGTCGACGGTGCGCTGCGGCAGGCCGAGGACAGCCTGCGGCTGAACCCGCGCGTGCGCGAGGGCACCCTCTTCAGGCTGGTGCTGCGGACGGGTCTCGACACCCTGGAGATCTGCGCGGTGGTGCTGCGGGTGTCCTGCCGGACCCTGACCGACCTGGCCCGGACGCGGGGAGCGGAGCCCCTCTTTTCGCCGAAGCCGGCCGAAGCACTGCAGGACGTGTACGCCCACATGGCGGTGGCGGTCGAGTCCTTCGCCCAGCTCATCACGGCCCAGGTCAGCGCCAACGCGGAGGCGGCCGAAGCCAGGCTCACCGAGGAGCTCGCGACCGCCCGCCGCAGTCGCGAGCGGTTCGCGGCCCTGCTCCCGGAGCAGATCGCCCTGCACCCCGACGAGTGGCAGCTCTACGGGGCCCTGCTGGCCGAAGCGGACCGCGTCCTGGACGAACTGGACGTGGACAAGCGCTCCGCGCGGCTGCTGGAGGAGCTGGACCGGCACGGCCGCGAACGGCGGGAACGGTATCCGCGGCTGCACGCCCTCGCCGCGCGGGCGACCCGCGGTCGCCGCGAGACCGGCAAGTGAGGCGGGGCGGGCGGCGGACCCGGGCGGGCCGGGCGGGCACGGGCGGGCCGGGCGGGCCGGGCGGCCTCCGGGCCTTCGGCGGCCGGCCGCTCCGGCCCGGACGCGGGGGCGGGCGTGAGGGGCGGCCTGGTTCCGGCCGCCCCTCACGTCGTACGCGCCCGCTGCCGGCGCGGCGTCCGGTCAGCGCGCCGCGCCGAAGTTCTGCGTCCAGTAGTGGCCCGGCTGCGCGAGGCCGATGCCGATCTCCTTGAAGGAGCAGTCGAGGATGTTCCGCTTGTGGCCCGGGCTGTTCATCCAGCCCTCCATGACCTTCGCGGGGGTGCTGTAGCCGTAGGCGACGTTCTCGCCGTACGTGCTCCACACGTAGCCCGCGCGGGTGATCCGCCGGCCCGGGTCGGAACCGTCGGAGCCGGTGTGGGACATGTTGCTGTGGGCGGCCATGTCCGCGCTGTGGTCCTGCGCGGCCTTGGTGAGCTTCGCGTTCACGGTCAGCGCCTGGCATCCGACGGCGGCGCGCTCCTTGTTCACGAGCACGAGGACCTCGGCCGCAGGGCCGGAGGGCGCCTGGGAGGCCTCCGGCGCGGACGGCGCGGCGGGCGGCTTCGGGGGCTGCGGCTTCTGCGGCTTCTGCGGCTGCGGCCGCACCGGGGGCGTGGTCTCGGCGACCGGCTCCGCGGGCGGTTCGGCGACCGGCTCCACAGGCCGCTCGGTGACGGGCTCCGCGGGCGCCTGGGGCGGAGCCTCGGGGCTCTCGGGGGTGCCGGCCTGGACCTGGGTCTCGACGGGCTGCTGGGAGCCCGGGTCGCCTGCGGGGCCGTTCTGCCAGCGTCGGCTGTCCTGCTGGGCCGCGGCGGCCCGTACGAGGTCGGCGTCCCCGTTGTCGAGGCACGCCAGGGCGGCGGTGGGCACGCCCACGACGGCCAGCGCCCCGACGGCGACGATTATTTTCCTGTGGTGGGCTTTCTTACGGTGCTTCTTCATGCGTGACCTCACTCGGATCGCGAAGCTCCCGGCGCCGGACCGCAAGGGCGCCGGAGGAGCCGCCATTCTGAGAAGTCCCGCAGCTGCCTGGCAAGCTGCCGCTACTAAGCCGGGTAGGAGGTCCGGGGCACGGCTTGAATCGGCCCGAAGATCGTGCATGCATCCCCCACGGCCGTCTCGGCCCGCATCTGACGCCTCGCTAGAACCACCGTCCATCAGCCCCGTTGACGAAAGCGGAATCCGAGTCGCCGCTTCCGTTTCTGGCGGAGTGAGGCATGTCAACCCCAAACAGGTACAAACATCGAAATGTCGACCACCCGACGGCCGCCCCGGGCCTGTCGGACCGCAACCCGGACCGTGACGCATGTCACGGTTTCCGGAGGAACCGGACGGCGGGCGCGCCCACCCCGGGTACCCACGGCACGTGCGCCCACTCCCTCCTCTCCTGGTGCCGATCTGCACAGGGGCCCCGGCGGCGGCCGGAGCGGGATCGGGGTAGACGCGTGTCGAGCGTTTCGTACGGGATGGGGTGGTCGGGTTGGGTCTGACGGGAATCGACGTGGTGTATGCGTGCGTGGGGCTGGGGGCGTTGTGCGCGGCGGTGCTGCCGACAGCCTTGGCGAAACGTCCCCTCTCGCTGCCCATGGTCTTCCTGGCCGCCGGGTTCCTGGTGTTCCTGCTCCCGCTCGACGCCCTCCCCGACCTCGATCCCGTCCGGCACCGCGGTGTGGTGGAGCACCTCACGGAGGTCTGCGTCGTGGTGGCGCTGATGGGGGCCGGCCTGGCCATCAACCGGCCGCCGGGCCTGCGCGCCTGGGCGACCACCTGGCGGCTGCTGGGGCTGGCCATGCCCCTCACCATCCTGCTGACGGCGGCCGCCGCGGGGTGGCTGCTCGGGTGGCCGCCGGCCGTCGCCCTGCTGGTAGCAGCCGTCCTCGCGCCCACGGACCCGGTCCTGGCCGCCGAAGTGCGGGTGGGCGAACCGACGGACGAAGAGGACGACGAGGACGAGGCCCGCTTCGCGTTGACCAGCGAAGCCGGCCTCAACGACGGCCTCGCCTTCCCCTTCGTCCTGGCCGCCGTGGCGCTGACCACGGCCTCCACGACGGGCTGGTCCACGGAAGGGCTCTGGCACTGGGCCTGGAGCGACGTGCTGGTGCGCAGCGCGGTGGGGCTGCTGGTGGGCATCGCCGTGGGACGGCTCCTCGGCTGGATGTTCTTCCAGGCGACCTGGAAGGCGCTGCGGCTGTCCGAACACCGGGAGGGCTTCGTCGCGCTGGCGGCCACCTTCACCGCGTACGGGCTGGCGGAGCTGCTGCACGGCTACGGCTTCGTCGCCGTGTTCGTCACCGCCTGCACCATCCGCGGGGCCGAACGCGGCCACCGCTACCACCGCGTCATGCACGCCTTCACCGACCAGATCGAGCGGCTCCTCACCGCCGTGATCCTCTTCCTCGTCGGGGGCTACGTCGCCGACGGCGGCCTCGCCGCCCTGACCTGGCGCGGGGCCGCTCTGGGACTGGTGCTCTTCCTGCTGATCCGCCCCGTCGTGGGGTGGGTCGTGCAGGCACGGGGACGGGCCGTCGGGAGGGAGCGGGCCATTATCGCGGTCTTCGGGATCCGCGGGATCGGCTCCTTCTTCTACCTGGCGTACGCCTTGGGGGTGGCGGAGTTCGCCGCTCCCGCACGGGAGCTGTGGGCGGTGGTGACCTTCACGGTCATCCTGTCGGTGCTCCTCCACGGCATCGCGGCGACTCCCGTCACCGGGCGCCTCGACCGCGCGCGGGAACCGGACGACGGCTCCTGAAGACGGAATTCCGCACCCCACGTACCGCGCCGGGGCCGCGGAGCCGCGGCCCCGCCGGCGCTCAGGGGCAGGCCGTACGCGCGCGGGGGGGACAGGGGCCGCCGGTCGCCGCGGGCGGGATCCGCATCCGGCGCAGCAGATCACGCGTGGTACGCAGCCTCCGGGTGCTGCGCCGGGCCAGTCCGGGGTGGCGTGAGCGCAGGTGGGAGAGGGCTCGGATGCCGATCCCTCCCCGCCGTGACGGGCGGCCCCGCCCCCGGGGGGTGGTGTCGCGGCGCCGGCGGCCCGCCGGAAGGAGGTGCTCGTAGGACGCGCATGCTGTCCGTGCATGCTGCGCGTGTGCCCGTCCCCGCATGTCGATGCCCGCGCGGTCGCACGGGCATCGGTGAGCCCACGGTCCGGTTCCGGGCCGGAACGCGGCAACGGGCCCGAACTCGGAGAGTTCGGGCCCGTTGCTCGGCATGCGCGGGTCAGACGGGGCGGCCGCCGAAGGGGATCCCCGGGATGTACGGGCCGTAGTACGTGCCCAGTGCGGCACGGTAGCCGGGGTCCCCCAGGTGCTTGTCCCGGTGGAACTCGGGGGCGTCCTTGATCTGCTCCTTGGTGCGGTCGACGAAGATCTTGTTCTCTTCGGGGTCGATCCGCGTCACGGTGCCGGCCGGGAGGAGCACTTCCTTCCCGAAGATCCAGACGCCGGTGTCCACGACCAGATACGCGTCGCCGACCTCGTCGGAGTGCTTGTCGACCTTGCCGATGCTGCCGTCGGTCGCTTCGACCTTGTAGCCCGTCAGGTCGGTTCCGGCCAGGTGGCCCGAGGTCGACGTGTAACTCCACACGTGCTCAGTCACGCGAAACAACTCCTCCGGTGGATCGGGGCTGCGAGGAATCTCCTGCCGCCCTTTTCTTTTCCGTCTGTCGTGCGGGACGGTCTCCGTTTCCGCTCGGCCGCACGTGCCCGGTACGGGGCACTTCATTCGCCGGGACCGGAGACCTGGAATACGAATTCCACGCCCCCTGTCACGCCTCCGGCGCCGCTACCAGCGGTACCAGCGGCCACTGCCGTTCTTGGGGCGGGCGACGAAGCCGATCAGCCACAGCACCAGTACGGCGATCGCGATCCACCAGAGGATCTTCACCGCGAAACCGGCACCGAAGAGAATCAGGACCAGCAGAAGAACAAGAAGCAGGGGAACCATGATTATCAACCTCCGAAAAGCCGTTTGCCCCGGCATCTCCCGCCCACACGTGCGAATTGACGGACCGTATCCGTGACGGCCCCGGAATTCCCCCCGTACGGGCGCCCTCATCGCCGTGCCTCCCCCACCGGGCGTGCCTACGGTGGGCGCATGCGACTGCTGCTGACCTCCGACACCCACGTACCCGCGCGTGCCACCCGCCTGCCGGAGGCCCTGCTGACGGCCGTCGACGAGGCCGACGCGGTGATCCATGCCGGGGACTGGATCGACGAGGCCACCCTCGACCTGCTGGAGTCGCGGTCCCGCCGCCTCATCGGCGTGTACGGCAACAACGACGGGCCCGCCCTGCGCCGCAGGCTGCCCGAGGTCGCCCGCGCGGAGCTCGGCGGCCTGCGCTTCGCCGTCGTGCACGAGACCGGCCCGGCCGCCGGCCGCGAACGGCGCTGCGCCGCCCGCTTTCCCGACGCGGACGTCCTGGTGTTCGGCCACAGCCACATCCCGTGGGACTCCACGGCCCCGGGCGGGCTGCGCCTGCTCAACCCCGGTTCGCCGACCGACCGCCGGCGGCAGCCCCACCACACCTTCCTCACCCTCACGGTCACGGACGGCGCCCTGGACCGGATCACGCTCCACCGGCTGCCCGGGCGGCGCTGAAGCCGTGAACTGCCCGGCCGGGGCGCTTCGGTGCCGTTCGCCTTCAGGGACCGAGGTCCAGGTCGAGCAGCGCGTTGGAGACCGCCTCGGTGGGCGCAGGATGGATCCAGTACGGCGTGCCCGCCAGGGCGGCTGCGGTGATCCCCAGGCTCATGGCGACCACCAGCGGCTGGATGAGGGCGGCGGCCTGCGGCCCCATGATGTGCGCGCCCAGGAGGTGCCCGGTGACCCGGTCCGCAAGCACCTTGCAGAAACCCGTGGTGTCCTCCAGGGCCCACCCGTACGCGGTGTCGGAGAACCGGCGCACCGCGACCGCGTAGTCGAGCCCCTCCTCCCGGCACTCCCGCTCGGTCCTTCCCACCTGGGCGATCTGAGGGCAGGTGAACACCGCCGCCGGGACCGCGTCGTGGGAGGTGCGGACCAGGTCGTCGGGGTGCAGCAGGTTGTGCGCCACGACCTGCGCCTCCCGGTTCGCGACGTGTTTGAGGGGGAAGGGCGTGCACACGTCGCCGAGGGCGAAGACCCCCGGGGCGGTGGTCCGCTGGAAGGCGTCCACGACGACGCGGCCGTCGTCGTGGAGGGACATGCCGGCGCGTTCGGCCCGGAGCCTGTCGCTGTTGGGCGTGCGTCCCACGGCGACGAGCAGGGTGTCCGCTTCGACGGTCGTGCCGTCGTCGAGCCGCAGCCGCAGACGTCCCGGCTCGCCCTCGACGCGGGTCAGCGCGGTGCCCGTGCGGACGTCGTATCGGGCTGCGGCCAGCTCGGTGTAGGCGGCGGAGACGGAGGCGTCCTGGGCGGCGAGCAGCCGGTCCTCCTGCTCGACGACGGTGACGCGGCTGCCCACGGCGTGGAAGACGTGCGCGAGTTCGGCCGCGATGTAGCCGCCGCCCAGCACCGCCAGGTGCCGGGGCGGGGCGTCCAGGCGCATGACGGTGTCGGAGGTCTCGTACGGCAGGCCCGAGTCCGCGACCGGCGCGGGTACGGAGGGGCGGCTGCCGGCGGCGACGACGACCTGCTCCCCGCGGATCAGGAGGGTTTCGTCCCCGGTATCGACCTGCAGGGTCCGTTCGGCGGTGAAGCGGGCGCGCCCGCGGTACACGTGGACGAACCCGGAGCTGCGCCGGCCCTCCTCGCCCTCGGCGGCCTCCTTGTCCAGGCGTCCGAAGACCCGGGTGCGGGCGTCGCCCCAGCGGACCCCGTGCAGCGCGGCGTCCACGTCGAAGCGGCCCGCTTCGCGGACACCGTCGGCGACTTCCGCGGTGTGGACGAGCATCTTGCTCGGGATGCACCCCCGGTTCAGGCACGTGCCGCCGAAGGGGCCCTCGTCGACGACGGCCACGTCCAGGTGGGAGAACCGCTCGTCGACGACGGCGTTGCCGGAGCCCGCTCCGACGATGACGAGGTCATGAGTGCGCATGCCCGGGAAGGTACCGCCGCATCGGGCGGGTTCCCGCAGGCGCGCCCGGGTGGCCGCGGACGTGCCGTTCCGGACGCGTGTGTGCGCCCGGGCCGCCACCGCCAGGGGTACGGACCGCTCCGGCGGGGCAGCCGGTCGGTACCGCCGCGCGGGACGGACCCCGGCGGTACGGACGGCGAGCGACGGAGGACGAACGGTGTCGGACCACGTGACGAAGGAACACCTCGAGGCCCTGCGGGAGGAGCTCCGGACGAGGGGCTCCCACCTCTCGCCGCAGGAGCGCGAGCACCTGGAGGCCCTGCTCCGCGGGCTGGAGGCGGACGCGGCGGCCGACCCCGGCGTGGCGCAGGCGCTGCAGCACGCCGCGGAGCGGTTCGAGGTGAACCACCCTTCGGTCGCCGCGGCGCTGCGCAACATCGGCGTGAGTCTGGCCAACATCGGGATCTGAGAGCCGCCGCCGGGCGCGGAGGTACGGCTTCTCCCTCCTCCCGGCCGTACCGGTGCGGTGCGGTGCGGTGGGTGGCTGTGATGGTTCGCCATGGACCGAAGTTTTGGGGCATCCTGGGATGCATGAACGAGTTGCATCCCGGGACCCCGGAGGACGCGGCGGCGCCCGCGGCCCGGCTGGCCGCCTTCGCTGCGGCGCTGGCCGACGAGACACGGGCCGCCATCTGCATGACCCTGCTGGAGGGCCGGGCCTGGACGGCGGGCGAGCTGGCCCGTATCACCGCCGTGGCGCCCTCCACCGTCAGCGGCCATCTGACCCGGCTGCTCGATGCGGGCCTGTGCGTGACCGAACGGCAGGGCCGCCACAGTTACGTGCGCATCGCCGACGCCGCGACCGCCCGCCTGGTCGACCGGCTCGCCTCGTACGCGATCCCGGACCGGGACGCGGCGCACGCGGTCCCCGTGGTCTCCGCACCGGACCCGCTGGCCCGCGCCCGGACCTGCTACGACCACTTCGCCGGGCGGCTGGGCATGGCGGTGACCGACGCGATGGAGCGGCGCGGGCTGCTGCGCACCGAGGGCGTCTTCGAGCTGACGGAGGAGGGCCGGGCCTGGTGCGCCCGGGCCGGTGTCGACCTCGCCCAGGTGGGGCGCAGGCCGCTGGCGAGTTCCTGCCTGGACTGGACCGAGCGGCGCCGGCACCTGGGCGGGACCGCCGGGGCGCGGCTGTGCGCAAGGGCCCTGCGGGAGAAGTGGGTGGTGCGCCCGGCGGGAGGCGGGCGGGCGCTGGAGGTGACGGCTCGCGGAGAGCGGGCCTTCGGCGGCCTGCTGGGCATCACCCCGGAAGCGTGGCACTGAGCCGGCCGACACTCTCACCGTCAATAATTCGGTCGTTGCCGAAGCGTTTTGGTCGTAGGGTGGTCCCCATGACGTTCCGCACGAGTCCGATTCCGCCCGGCGCGCTCACGGTCGGCGCCGTCACCTTCACGGTGTTCGCCTGGGCCTCCGCCTTCGTCTCGATACGCAGCGCGGGCTCCGCGTACTCACCGGGGGCCCTGGCCCTCGGCCGGCTGCTGGCCGCCTCGGTGGTGCTCGCCGTCCTGCTGCTGGTCCGCCGCCAGGGCCTTCCCCCGCGCGAGGCCTGGCGCGGGATCCTCGTGTCCGGCCTGGTGTGGTTCTGCGGCTACACCGTCGCGCTGAACTGGGGCGAGCGGCTGGTCGACGCGGGCACGGCCGCGCTGCTCGTGAACACGGGGCCCATCCTGATGGCACTCCTCGCGGCCCGTCTGCTCGGCGAGGCGCTGCCGCCTCGGCTGCTGGCGGGGATGGCCGTCTCCTTCGGCGGAGCCGTGGTCGTGGGCCTGTCCATGTCCGGTGACGGCGGCTCCACCTCGGTGCTCGGGGTGGTGCTCTGCCTGCTCGCGGCCGTGGCCTACGCGACCGGCGTCGTCGCGCAGAAGCCCGCGCTCTCCTACGGCACACCCCTGCAGATCACCGCGTACAGCTGCCTGACGGGAGCCGTGGTCTGTCTGCCCTTCACGGGGCAGCTGGTCTCGGAGCTGCCCGCGGCCCCGCTGTCGGCGACCTTGAACATGGTCTACCTGGGCGTCGTACCGACCGCCCTCGCCTTCACCACGTGGACCTACGCCCTGGCCCGCATGCCGGCCGGAAAGCTGGGCGCGACGACCTACGCCGTGCCGGCCGTCGTCGTCCTGATGAGCTGGGCCTTCCTGGGCGAGGTGCCCGCCTGGCTCACCCTGCTGGGCGGGGTGCTCTGCCTGGCCGGAGTCGCCGTGTCCCGGTACGGGCCGCGTGGCCCGCGGAAGGCCGTACGCGACGACCGCGGGGTGCCCGCAGGGCGGGCGTGACGGCCGGGTCAGTCCCTGGCCAGGTTGAAGATCAGGACGAGCAGGGCCCCTGCCATGACCACCAGGTGGAACCACGCCGGGGCCCCCAGCACGCCTTCTCCGCCGAACCAGGTCATCGCGGACTCCTCTCGTCCTCGGACACCGGGCCGCCGAGCCGCGGCCCTGGTGCGCGCTTGCCCGGAAACCGGGCCACGACACTCCGGACGGGCCTCACCCGGATGCCCGGTCCGCTGGGCATCGCGGCGGACGGGCCGTTGACTGGGTCGTCCGCAGGGCTCTGACTCCGGGAGGCGTGGTGGCGGTGATCGCGTGGATGCGTGGCGCGGCAGGTGGGATGGTGCTGGCGGTGGTGGCGCTCGGTGCCACGGGATGTTCGAACGGCGACGGCAACCCGTCCGGCGCCGTGTCGAGCGCGGCGTCGGCGGTGCAGTCTGCCGGTGACGCGGTCTCCTCCGCCGCCGCCGAGGCCGGGAAGGCCGCCGAGTCCGCCGCGGCCGTCGCGAAGGACAAGCTCGCGGAGGTCAAGGACGGGGTCGACGCCAGGGACCAGACGTCCCTGGGCACGGTGACGACCGACTCGAACGGCTTCACGACGGTCCCGGTGACGGTCCGGAACACCGACGAGGCGGCGAAGTCCTTCGCGGTGCAGGTCGAATTCAAGGACGAGAGCGGCAAGATGCTCGACACCGTGGTGACGACCGTGTCGGACGTCGCCGGCAAGGGCACCGGGGAGGGAACGGCCCGCAGTACGCACAAGCTGTCGGGCACGGTGTCCGCCCAGATCGGTACCGCACTGCGCTACTGAGACCGGGCCGGGGGCCCGGCCCCGCCCCCGGTCCGTTCCCCCGTCCACCCGGCCCGTGGACCGTGACCTCCCGGTACGTGCCCCCGCTCCCTGCTCGTCCCGGCGGGGCTCCGGCTGCTTACGGAGCGACGCCGGGGGTACGTGCCCAGCAGACGGACACGGCGGACGCTGAGGATGGGGGCTCCGGTATGGACGGCCCTGAGCTCTCCCGGCAGGAGCAGAGAATGCTCGCCGACATCGAGCGGGATCTGTGTGCCGACCCGCTGCTGGACCGCAGGCTGCGCACCATGCACCGTGGGATCAGGCCCTGGAGCAGTCCCGCGGCCCGGGCCCGGCGCAACGGCCTCGCCCTGTGCGCGTCGTTCCTCGGCTTCGTCTGCGCGGTGCTGTTCGTCCGCGCCGCCGCCACCTCCTCCCCCGCTCTGCTCTGGGCCTTCGCCGCGGTCTGGGTCGTCACCCTGGTCTGCCTGCTGCTGCTCGTGATGCGGCGGTGGCGCAGGGCGGCGGCGGTCCTTGCCGCGCGCAAAAGGACCTGAGCGCCTCGCACCGGCGGTGTCGGCCCCGCGGTCGTCCCTCAGCGGGGCTCCGGGGCCGTGCTCGCCGCCAGGTCGTCCACCACGGCGGTCAGGCTGCCCGTCCGCCGGTACACCGCGCGCTGGCGCTCCGCGCCGGTGCCGTACCGCTGCAGACCGTCGAGCAGCCGCTCCGCTTCCGCGAGGTCTCCCGCGGCGTCCAGGCCCGGCTCGGCCCGCCGCAGCAGAGCGGTGATCAGCCCCTGCCCCGTAACGGTGTCGCCGGTCAGGGGGTCTACCGCCGCGCCGGTACGACCGTGACGGGCCGCGGAGCGGTGGGCCGCCCGGAGCCGGCCGTACGGAACCTCCGGCGGCGGGCCGCCCCCCGCTGCGGCCTCGGCCGTGAACACCGTGCACAGGCCGCGGACCAGCAGGGCGAGGAGGAGGGTCGTGTCCGGGTCGGCGCTGACGTCCGCGATCCGGATCTCGACGGTCGGTACGTGCTCGGACGGCCGGGTGAACCAGTAGATCATCGCCCGGTCGAGGAGGATCCCCGACCGCACCAGGGCGTCGGCGGTCTGCTCGTAGCCCGCCGGATCGAGGACAGGGGCGGGTTCCACCGTCGGCCAGCGCCCGAACTCCACCGCACGCCGGCTCGCGTACCCGCTCTCGCGGCCCCCGTGGAACGGCGAGTTCACCGCAAGGGCCTGGAGTGCGGGCAGGTAGGGACGCAGCCGGTTGGACAGGTCCAGGGCGCGGGAGCGGTCGACGGAGCCGATGTGGACGTGGCAGCCGCACACCACCCCGAGGCTGCCGTCCACCAGGGCGCCGTAGTAGCCGGCCATGCGCCGGTAGCGCGGTGTGTCGGTGACCGGAACGGGTTCGCGGGGCGGCACCACGGCGGTGCCCGCGCCCACGAGCAGGCACCCCGCCTCGCGTGCCGCCAGAGCGGCGGTCGCACGCAGCGCCCGCAGCTGCTCCCGCAACTGGATTGCGGACGCGGTGGGCTGCGTGCACATCTCCAGCTGGCAGCTGTAGAACTCGGACTGCGCCTGCGGCCCCAGCTCCGTGGAGAGCGCCGCGAGCACCTGGGCCGCCCGGGGCACCGGCGCCCGCGTCCGGCGGTCGACGAGGAAGAACTCCTCCTCGACGCCCATCGTGAGCGCGGCGTCACCGGCCGCGTCCGGTGGCGTCCGACGGGCGGACGGGGCGCGCTCCCCCGGGCCCGCGCTGCCGGTCCGCCGCCGTACGGTCGCCGTCATGCCCGGCGTCTGCCCCCGCCAACGGTCCGCCATGCCGGGACCCCGGGCGCTCGTCCCCGGGGCAGGTTTCTGCTGCGGATGTCCGGGCAGCGGCACGGCGAGAGGTACTCCGCGAGCGGAAGGAAAGGCCATGGACGACCAGGGCGGTGCCGGGGGCGCACCTTTGCACGGCGACGACGACCAGGCGCGGCGGCGCACACCCGGCGGGAAGGCGCACTCCCGCGCATCCCGCGACTCCGAAGGGCCCCGCGCGTCCCGGGAACGGGAGGCGGAAGGGACGGAAGGGACGGAAGAGGGGGGCACCCGCGCCGCGGACACGGACGAGGCGAGCCGGCTCGACCGGCCCAGGACGTCCGGGGAGAGCCGGGGGAAGGGCGCCGGCTGGAAGGGTCCCGACGAGTGACCCGCTAGTGCGCGATCCGGGTCGGTCGCGGGTCGCGCCGCGGCGCGTCAGTTCTGAGGACGGCGAGGGTGATGACGTCCTGGTGGCCGGTGTGCCCGACGGCGGACGGCCCGAGCGCAGTGGCGTTGCGGACGGCCGCCGCCCGCGTGTCCCGGGCCGTGTCCGGCCTCACCGCCGAGGGCGCCGTCCACGGCGTGCGCGAGGGGGAAATGCCCTGACCCACGGTCACCGCGGGGGCAGGTCCATGGTGCGTCCCTCGGCCACCGTGGGGGCCGAGGCGAACACGCGGTCGGCGCCGGTGAGTCTGAGGAGCTGGGAGAGGTGGCCCGGCTGGGTGCCGGCCAGCACCACTTCCTGGGCCAGGGCCGCCTGCAGCATGATCGTCAGGGTGATGGAGTCGGCGAAGGACACCTGGGAGACGTCGACGACGAAGCGCCGCACGCCCTCCGATTGCGGGTCCAGCGCCTGACGCAGGGGGGCCGTGTTGTCGAAATCGAACTCCCCCGCCATCAGCACCACGCGTATGCCGTCGTTCTCGTCGAGCACCTCGACGCGGCAGCGATCAGAAGTCATGCTGGTTACCCCTCAGTCCTTTTCGTGGCGGCCGCGACCATCGTGACACGGAGCAACCACGCACGCCGTATCCGGCGGCCCCGCCACCGGCCCCGCTCACCACAGCGGCACCACCGCCTCGATGGACTTGCCGCCGCCGGGCAGCGGGGTGACGGAGACCTGCTGGGCGAGACGGCATATGAGGGGCCATCCGAAGCCTCCCGGAGTGGCGGGCCCGTGTTCCTTGACGACTACGGCAGGAAGTTCTGCGCTGGCATCGGCGACGGTGACCACCAGGACGTCCCGCTCCACCCGGGCCCCGAAACCGGTGAGGCCCCCACCGTGCCGGAACGCGTTGGTCGCCAGCTCCGAGGTCACCAGCAGGACGTTCGCCAGCGCCTCCCCCGAGGACGCCGTTGCGGCGGCGGGGCGCGAGGCGTCCGCCGCCCGGCCCCGCTGGACCTCCTCGAAGAGCGCCCGCACGCGCGAGCGCGCCTCGGCGACACTGACAGGAGGCGGGGTCGGCACAGCCACGTGGTGCCGTTCCTCGGAATCCATCGACCTCGCTGCTTCCTGTCCGTGACGCGGGCCCATCGGGTCGACAGTTCCCGATGCGCCCACCTTGCTGTGCCCGTTACACCGAGACGGCATGCGCACCCCTCCCCTTACACCAATTGGACACCGATGAGACACGTGTCGTCGTCGGTGTCGGACTTGCTGTGGGTGAGCAGCTGGTCGAGGCGGTGCTCCAGGTCGCGGGGGGAGCGCATGGTCCGCGTCAGGAGTTCCTTGACCGATTCGTTGACCGACAGGTCGCGGCGTTCGACGAGCCCGTCGGTGAACATCAGCAGCGTGTCGTCGCCTCGGAGCCTGATCTCCTGTTCCCCGTACGCGACGTCGTCGAGCACGCCGAGCAGCATGCCGTCGGAGAGCGGGAGCGACTCCGCGACGCCGTCCCGGATCAGGACGGGCGGCAGGTGGCCGGCCCGGGCCCAGCGCAGGATGCCGGTGTCGGGGTTGTAGAGGCCGCAGACGGCCGTGGCGGTGACCTGGTCGGCGAGCCGGTGGGCCACCTTGTTCAGCCAGGCGAGCAGCTGGCCGGGGCCGGCCCCCGTGACGGCGAGGCCGCGCAGGGCGTTGCGCAGGACGACCATGCCGGTGGCCGCGCCGATCCCGTGGCCCGCGACGTCGCCGACGCACAGCAGGACCTCCTTGGAGGGCAGCAGGACCGTGTCGTACCAGTCCCCGCCGACCAGTGCCTCGGACTCGGCGGGGCGGTAGCGCACGGCGATCCGCAGGTGGGGCACCTCCAGCGGGGCGGGCGCGGGAGGCATGATGGCCTGCTGGAGCTGCAGGGTCAGACGTACCCGGTCGGCGGACTCGGCTTCGGTGTACGCGAGTTGGTCGCGGGTGGCGGCCAGCGCGACCTCGGTCCAGTGCTGCGAGGAGATGTCCTGGTAGGCGCCCCTGACCGCGACCAGGGCGCCGAGCGCGTCGAGGACGGGTTCGGCGACCACGCGGATGTGCCGGGTGATCCCGTCGGGGCGCTGGAGGCGGAAGTCCGCGGACGCGTCGCGCCGGTGGTGCATCAGCGCACGCAGGAAGCGGCTGATCGCGACCCAGTCGTCGGGGTGGGCGTGGGCGGCCAGGTCCTCCACCGGTACGGGGGCGGCGGGATGGCCGTAGATGTCGAAGAGCTGGCTGTTCCAGGTGATGTCGCCGGTCGTGAAGTTCTCCTCGAAGCCGCCCACCCGGCCCAGGCGCTGGGCGTGTTCCAGCAGGCTCGCCAGGCGCGCCGTCTCGTCCTCGACCCGCCACAGGAGCAGCAGGGCGTTCCCGTGCCGGCTGATGCTGACCTCGGCGACCGAGGGGAGGGCCACCTGCCCGATCAGCGCCGTGAGGGTGGTGCGGTCGGTGCGGAGCGGCTCACCCGTGGCGTAGGTGCGCTCGATCTTCTCGAACAGGCCGTTGTCCCCCGCGGCCGTGGGGTACGCCTCCAGGAGCAGGGAGCCGCCGATCGCGCCGGAGGGGCGTCCGGCGGGGTCCACGAAGTGGGCGTTGACGTGGTGGATCCGGAAGTCGACCAGGTGTCCTTCGCGGTCCAGGGCGGGGACGAGTACGAGGGCCGGATCGTGCAGGTTGTCGGCCAGGTCCGCGAGTTCGACGAGGGGCGCGGTGGGCCCGGCGGGGATCCGCTCGGAGTGCGGCGGCAGATCGTGCAGCGTGTGCGCGCACAGCTCGGCCAGCGCCTCCAGCTGGCGCATGACCTGCGGCGGCTGCGGGGGGAGCGGCGACGGCCAGCAGATCTCGAGCACGCCGTGGATGCGCCCGCCCAGCCCTACGGGCAGGGCCAGGCGGCCGCCGCCCGGCCAGGTGCGCAGTCCGAGGGAGGGGGCGCCCGGCTCGGGACCCGGCGAGGTCACCGGGCCGCGCTGGGTGAGGGCCTGCCGGGCGAAGGTCGCCACACCCGGGGGGACGTACCGCCAGCGTGCCGCTTCCGGGGCGGCGAAGCCCGCGTACCCCGCCAGGGTGAGGGAGCCGTCGGTTCCGGCGGTCCACACGGCGACGGCGACCGCGCCGAGCGGACCCAGCGCGTTGTCCAGCAGCGACCGTGCGACCGCCTGGGTGTCGCCGGCCGCGAGCACGCCGCTCTCGGCCGTACGGAGGCGGACGGAGACGGAGGAGTCCTCCGGGTCCCAGGTCGGCCCGGCCGTCACCCGGGCCGTGAATTCGGCGGCGAGCTCGCTGACCTGGTCCCGGGACGCCTGATTGACGATGTCGGCGGCCAGTTCGAGGCGGGACGTCCCGGACCGGGCGGCCAGGGTGTCCAGTTGCGCGGCCGCCTGGGCCGGCCCGCAGCGCAGGCGTTCGACGAGGATGCCGGTGGCCATCTCGGTCAGGGCCCGGCCGTCGGCTGCCGCCTCCGCCTCCTGCACCTCCCTGCGCAGGCGCTCCACGGTGGCGACGAGCCTGCCGACCGCGGAGGCGGACTGGGCCGGTACGGGCGCACGGGCGGGGTCGGCCGCGGAGCCCGGGGTGGGCTCGGTCGGCGGCCGGCCGGCCGGCTGGACGTTCTGCGAAGGGCTCTGCGGGGTGGTCACTGTGCCCCATCTCCTGACGTGGGTGGTCGCGGGCTGCGGTCCGTCCGCTGGACGCGGGCCCGTCCTTCGGGGCCGGCGCTCACTGCTACGGCGTCAGCCAGCGGCGCACCCGGGTCATGAGCTCGACGGCGTCCACCGGCTTGGTGACGTAGTCGCTGGCACCCGACGCCAGGCTCTTCTCCCGGTCCCCGGGCATCGCCTTGGCCGTGACCGCGATGATCGGGAGGTCCCGGTGTTCGGGCATCCGGCGGATCTCCGCAGTGGCCGTGTACCCGTCCATCTCGGGCATCATCACGTCCATCAGGATGAGATCCAGGTGCGGGTGGCGCAGCAGGGCCTCGATTCCGCGGCGGCCGTCGACGGCGTGGATGACGTCCATGCCGTGCAGTTCGAGGATGCCGCTGATGGCGTAGAGGTTGCGGGCGTCGTCGTCGACGACCAGGACGGTACGGCCGGCCAGCCTGCCGTCGATCGGCGGCTGCTCCTGGGGGCGCTTGCCCTCTCCCCGCGCCAGCGGCAGTGCGTCGCCCGGCTGTTCGGCCGCCATGTGCAGGGCGATGCGCTCCCGGAGCTCGTCGAGGCTGGTCAGCAGTTCCAGGGGCTGTGATTCGGTGCGCTTGTGGAGGGCCTGCTCGGTGGTGGAGCCGAGGCGGCTGTTGTTGTGGGCGAGGACGGGCAGGGTGGTGAGGGCGGCGTCCCCGTCGAGGGCGGAGAGGAAGCGGATGGCTTCCTCCTGCGGCATGCCGAGGTCCAGGACGACGCAGTGGAAGGGGCGGGCGGCCAGGGCGGTGGCGGCGTCCGCGGCGCTGACGGCGCTCACGATGTCGACGCCGTGGCCCGGCTGGTCGGGCAGGGCCACGAGGTCGGCTGCGGCGCTCTGCGCGACGAGCGAGAGCAGCCCCTTGGGGTTCTCCTCGATGACCAGCAGGCGGCGCTGCTGATCGGACGGGGGCGCGGGCTCCGCCGGGGCGGGCACGGCCGCGGCGGCCTCCGGCGCGGCCTCTGCGGGTGCGTCCGCGGCGAGGGCCTGCTGTGCCGGGGTGTCGGAGGCGGGCAGGTAGAGCGTGAAGGTGGAGCCGCTGCCGAGGGTGCTCTGCGCGGTGATGGCTCCGCCGAGGAGCTGTCCGATCTCGCGGCTGATCGAAAGGCCCAGGCCGGTGCCGCCGTACTTGCGGCTGGTGGTGCCGTCCGACTGCTGGAAGGCGCCGAAGATGACCTCGAGCTGCTGTTCCGCGATGCCGATGCCGGTGTCCGAGACCCGGAAGGCGATCACGGGGCCGGTCGCCCTGAGACCGGCCGGGCGCTCGGAGGGGTCGACGAGTTCGATGCGCAGTTCGACGCGGCCCCGCTCGGTGAACTTGACCGCGTTGGACAGCAGGTTGCGCAGGACCTGCCGCAGCCGGATGTCGTCGGTGAGCAGGGTGGTGGGGACCCCGGGAGCGGTGGTGATGGTGAAGTCGAGGTTCTTCTGGGTGGTCATCGGCCGGAAGGTCGCCTCGACGTAGTCCAGGAGCTGCTTGAGCTGGACGTGTTCGGGGTTGACGTCCATCTTCCCGGCTTCGACCTTCGACAGGTCGAGGATGTCGTTGATCAGCTGGAGCAGGTCCGAGCCGGCCGAGTGGATGATGCCGGCGTATTCCACCTGCTTGGGGGTGAGGTTGCGGCCGGGGTTCTGGGCCAGCAGCTGGGCCAGGATGAGCAGGCTGTTCAGCGGGGTGCGCAGCTCGTGGCTCATGTTGGCGAGGAATTCGGACTTGTAGCGGGAGGTGAGGGACAGTTCCCGTGCGCGGTCCTCGAGTTCCTGGCGGGCCTGCTCGATCTCCAGGTTCTTGTTCTCGATGTCCCGGTTCTGCGCGGCGAGGAGGGCGGCCTTCTCCTCCAGTTCGGTGTTGGAGTGCTGCAGTTCCTCCTGCTGTGACTGGAGTTCGGCGGACCGGGCCTGGAGCTCCGCCGTCAACCGCTGGGACTCGCCCAGGAGTTCGTCGGTGCGGGCGTTGGCGACGATGGTGTTGACGTTGACGCCGATGACCTCCATCAGCTGGGCGAGGAAGTCCCGGTGCACGGCGGTGAAGGGGGTGAAGGCGGCGAGTTCGATGACACCGAGGACCTGGCCCTCGACGACGACGGGCAGCACGATGAGGCTGCCGGGGGTGGTGCGGCCCAGGCCGGAGGAGATGACGTAGCCGGGCGGGACGGCGTCGCTGGAGATGGTGCGCCTGCTGCGCGCCGCCTGCCCGACGAGCGACTCGCCGAGGGCGAAGGCGCCGGATCCGCCGGCGGGGCCCCCGTAGGAGCCGATGAGGGTGAGGACCTCCCCGGCGGGGGTCTCCTCGGCCAGGTAGAAGGCTCCGTACTGGGCGGCGACCAGGGGGGTCAGTTCGTCCATGACGAGTTCGGCGACCACGGCCAGGTCCCGGTGGCCCTGCATCAGGCCGGAGATCCGGGCCAGGTTGGACTTGAGCCAGTCCTGTTCCTGGTTGGCCCGGGTCGTCTCGCGGAGCGAGCCGACCATGGAGTTGATGTTGTCCTTGAGTTCGGCGACCTCGCCGGAGGCGTCCACCGTGATCGAGCGGGTCAGGTCGCCTTCCGCCACGGCGCTGGCGACCTCGGCGATGGCGCGGACCTGCCGGGTCAGGTTGCCCGCGAGTTCGTTGACGTTCTCCGTGAGCCGCTTCCACGTCCCGGAGACGCCCTCGACCTCCGCCTGGCCTCCCAGCCGTCCCGCGCTGCCGACCTCGCGGGCCACGCGGGTGACCTCGGCGGCGAAGGAGGAGAGCTGGTCGACCATCGTGTTGATCGTGGTCTTGAGTTCCAGGATCTCGCCGCGCGCGTCGACGTCGATCTTCTTCGAGAGGTCTCCGTTGGCGACCGCCGTGGTGACCAGGGCGATGTTGCGGACCTGGCCGGTGAGGTTGTTCGCCATCGAGTTGACGTTGTCGGTGAGGTCCTTCCAGGTCCCGGCGACGTTCGGGACCTGGGCCTGGCCGCCCAGGATGCCCTCGGTACCGACCTCGCGCGCCACGCGGGTCACCTCGTCGGCGAACGCCGACAGGGTGTCGACCATCGTGTTGATCACTCCGGCCAGCGCGGCGACCTCGCCCTTGGCCTCCACGGTGATCTTCTGGGAGAGGTCGCCGCGCGCGACGGCGGTGGCGACCTGGGCGATGGAACGGACCTGGCCGGTCAGGTTGGACGCCATCACGTTGACGTTGTCGGTGAGGTCCTTCCAGATGCCCGAGACACCCCGCAGGGTGGCCTGGCCCCCGAGGTTGCCCTCGGTGCCGACCTCGCGGGAGACGCGGGTGACCTCGTCCGCGAAGGCCGACAGCTGGTCGACCATCGTGTTGATGGTCTCCTTCAGCTCCAGGATCTCGCCGCGCGCGTCCACGCGGATCTTCTGCGACAGGTCTCCCTGGGCGACGGCGGTCGTCACCTCGGCGATGGACCGCACCTGAGCCGTCAGGTTGTCGGCCATGACGTTCACCGATTCGGTGAGGTCCTTCCAGGTCCCGGAGACGCCCTGGACGTCGGCCTGCCCGCCCAGCCGGCCCTCGGTGCCGACCTCCCGGGCGACTCGGGTGACTTCGCCCGCGAAGGAGGAGAGCTGGTCGACCATCGTGTTGATGGTCTCCTTCAGCTCCAGGATCTCTCCGCGGGCCGTCACGGTGATCTTCTGGGACAGGTCGCCTTCCGCGACCGCCGTGGCGACCTGGGCGATGGACCGCACCTGCCCGGTCAGGTTGGACGCCATGGAGTTGACCGAGTCCGTGAGGTCGCGCCAGGTGCCCGAGACGTCCTGGACGTCGGCCTGCCCGCCCAGGATCCCCTCGGTCCCGACCTCGCGCGCCATGCGGGTGACCTCGTCGGCGAAGGAGGAGAGCTGGTCGACCATCGTGTTGATGGTCTCCTTCAGCTCCAGGATCTCGCCGCGGGCGTCCACATCGATCTTCTGCGACAGGTCGCCGCGGGCCACGGCCGTCGCGACCTGCGCGATGTCGCGCACCTGGGTCGTCAGGTTCCCGGCCATCGCGTTGACGGATTCCGTGAGGTCCGCCCACGTGCCCGAGACTCCCGGGACGACCGCCTGGCCGCCGAGCGTGCCCTCGGTGCCCACCTCGCGGGCGACGCGGGTCACCTCCGAGGTGAACTGCGACAGCTGGTCCACCATGCCGTTGAAGACCGTGGCGATCTCACCGAGCAGGTCGTCGGCCTCGTACGGCAGCCGGGTGCCGAAGTCGCCGTCCCGCACGGCCGTGAGACCCGCCAGGAGCTGGCGCAGCTCACCCTCCCCCACCGCGCTCCCCGGGCCCGTCCCGAACGTCCGCTCCGCTCGTGCGCCCTGGGTGCTCGCCTCGGCCATCGCATTCCGCCTCTTCGTCAGCAGCGCACCCGGTGAGGGCGGACACCGGCGGCCCCACGTCGGCCGGCTTCCCTCACGGATGCGCTGAACTCCCTCCCCCACCTTGAGGCAGGCACCCGAAGGCTACCTGGCCGGGCCGGACCCCCTCTGCGGAGGCGGTGGAAAGCCGCCGTCACGGCCCCGCGCCCGGGCTCACCGGCGGCGCCTCGGGCGGGTCCGTGCGCCCGCGGCCCGGCCCGACGCGTCCGCCCGGGCGGGCCACCACCCGGAGGGTGGCGCCGGACCGGACCCTCAGCGGCGTGATCACTTCCGCCGGGCCGCCCGACCCGCCGCCCGGCCGTACCGGAGCGATGGGCTGGGCCCCTGCCGGCTCCGGCTGGGCCGGTGGCGTGCCGGTGTCACGTCCACCGGGTCGGAGGCATCGAGGGCGCTTCCGGGGGGCGTGGGCGGTGCGGGTCACGGGACTCCGTTCGCAGCGACCGCCAGGACTCTCCTGGCGGGCCACCTGAAGCCCACCGGCTCCGGCCGCCCGTGCGTGTTCCCTGCGCGCGCCCCACGACCGGGTGCGACGGCTGCGTGGGCCCGCGGGCGGGGACGGTCCCGATCCGTGATCTTCGCTGCACAGCCCGACCAAGGGGTCCGGCAGGTGGTTGACTGTGCCGCATGGATCTCGCGCGAGCCTTCCCTGCGTGCACCGACGCGCGGACGGGCCGTCCCGGCCGGGCGGGAGGGCCGTCATGAGTGCCGACGGCACGGCGCAGCCGGGGCCGGTCCCGACGGCATGGGCCGCGCCCCCTTTCGACCCCGAGCTGGCGGACGCGCTGGCGGCCTTGGGGGGCGGGGAGAGCGAGCCGTTCACCCCGGAGAACCTTGCGGACCGGCAGGAGCGGGATGCGGCGCTCCGGCCCAGGCCGACGCTCCGGGACCTGCGGGCCGAGGGCCGCTTCGAGGTGCACGAGCTGCGGGTGCCGGGGGCGCCGGGCGGTCCGGAGGTCACCCTCGTGAGCGCACGGCCCGCCGGTCCCACCGGACCCCTGCCGCTGCTGTACTACATGCACGGCGGCGGAATGATCATGGGCAACGCGTGGTCCGTGCTCCCGCAGCTGTTGCGCGAATGGGCTCTCGCACTGGAGTTGGCCGTGGTCTCGGTCGAGTACCGGCTGGCGCCGCAGGCCCGCTACCCAGGCCCCCTGGAGGACTGCTACGCCGGACTCCGCTGGGTGGCAGCGCACGCGGCCGAGCTCGGCATCGACCCGGACCGCATCGTCATCGGAGGCAAGAGCGCCGGCGGGGGGCTGGCCGCGGCCCTCGCCCTGCTCACCCGCGACCGGGGCGGACCTGTACCGATCGGGCAGCTTCTCCTGTGTCCGATGCTCGACGACCGCAACGACACCTTCTCCAGCCACCAGATGGCCGGCGTCGACACCTGGGACCGCACCTCCAACGCGACCGCGTGGCAGGCGCTGCTCGGCGACCGGTACGGCGCTGCCGACCTGCCGCCGTACGCGGCTCCCGCCCGCGCCACGGACCTGTCCGGCCTCCCCCCGGCGTACATCGAGGTGGGGTCGGCCGAGACCTTCCGGGACGAGGACGTGGCCTACGCCCAGGCCATCTGGCAGGCCGGCGGCCGGGCCGAACTGCACGTGTGGCCCGGCGCGTTCCACGGCTTCGACACCTTCGCACCGCGGGCGGTCCTCAGCCAGGACGCCCGCGACGCCCGCTCCCACTGGCTGCGGCGCGTCCTCACCGGAAGCCGCCGCTGAGGCGGCCGCCTCGGCCGTCGGACGGTGCCGGGTCCCTCACCGCCGCCGGTGCTCTCCGGTGCGTCGGTGAGCTGGTCGTGGGTCCTGGAGGAGCGGCCGGGGAGGTCGGCGGCCACGGCCTTCTTGCGACAGCTCGGCCCGGGTCGGTTCCCGCAGCTCCCTGCCTCACGGTGCGGTGCGGGGCCGTTTCGTCGCCACCGGCGGCTTCTTCGCCTGCCGGGCCGTGGTGGAGGCCTTCTCCCGGGCGTCCTTGGGACTCCGGGTCTTCTCGGCGCTGGTGCGGAGGACGGCCTTCACGGCGACGAGGTACGCGTGCTGGCGCATCACGAACGTGGCGATGCCGGCCTTCCCGGCGGCGGTCCAGGGGCTGCGCGAGGAGGCTGTAGACCTTGCCGAAGCCGTCGCCCATCGGCGCCAGGCAGTAGGTCCGGTCGAAAAAGATCGGGTCGGTCTCCGCCAGGACGGTGCGCGACCCGTGGATGTCCCCGGAAGCCGCGAGCCGCCGGCCCGCGGCGGCCCGTACGGACCACAGGGGTCAGGCGGCGTCCGCGATCGCGGTGGTCAGGTCGTGACCGGGAGCGGACGCGGGAGCGTGATCGGTCATGACCCAGCATGACCGGGTGACGAGGCGGCGACCTGGGGTTTTCCCGTATCGAGTGCTCCTTGGGGCGGGCCGTGCGGTGACGGGCCCGCCGACAGGAGCCGCCGCCGGCAGGCCCGCGGGTGGAGCCTGGGTGGTCCGGCCTCAGGTCGCGGGGCGGGCCAGGAGGCCGGCGACCTGCTGGGCCGTCTTCTCCCCGGCCCGCTGTTTGATCAGCCCCTCCTTGGCCGCGCCCCGGACCGTCACGGCGGTGCCGTTCTGCCCGGCGGGGGCCAGGGTGACGGTGACGACGACCGGGTTCATGTTCCCGAAGCCGCCTCCGACCACGGCGCGGACCGTCCGCAGCCCGTCCGGGCCCCCGCCGCTGCCGGTGTCCAGGAGGTTCCCCAGCCGGGCCAGGACACCGGCCACGTGCTCCGCGGCCGCGGCCGCGGGGGCAGCCAGCGTCAGCGGTATCTCGTGGACGTTCTTCTTCAGGCGCTTCGCGGCGAAGGTGGCCCCGAGCCGGCCGCCGCTCCCACCGCCGAGGGCCCCCGCCGCGCCGAGCGCCTCCGCGAGGATCCGGTCTTCGTCATGTGTCATGGCGGCAGGGTAGCCGCCCCCGCCGGTGCGGAGGCAGGGACCGGTTCCGCGTCGCTGAACGCCTGTCAGGAGCGCACGGCGGACCGCGTGCCGGGCCCGCCTTACCGCGGCCGGAGAGCTCTACCTGGGTGCCGGGCATGGCGTTCGATGCGGATGTGACGGTGGTGGGGCCGGGCCGACGCTGCGCGGCGTCGTCACGAGCCGGGCCGGGAGGCGCCCGCCGGCCGAAGCCGTCGCCGGGTCCCGGCCCGCCGCTCCGCGGGGCTGACCCTGCGGCGCGGCGACCGGAACGGTTTGTGGCGAGGGCGGGCGGTCAGATGTCCGCCCGCGTGGCGGACTGGGCGGCCCGTACGGCGACGTTGGCCGCGTCCTCCAGGAGCGGCCCGGCTCCCCGTTCGTCGGTCAGCGTCCAGCCGCACAGCGCCGCCCACACCAGGGCGGCCGAGGCCGCCTTCGCGCGCTCGGCCCGGCCGGCCAGGAAGGTGCCGAACAGCAGCGCGTCCGCCGCGTCCACCGCGACCCGGCACAGCACGGCCGCACGCAGCGCCGGGCCCTCGGGGACCGCCGCCATCGCGGCGCCGATGACCGCGTCCCGGGCTCCCAGGGCCCGGATCAGGAGGGCGGTGGAGCCCTGCTCGGGCAGGCCGCACGGGCGGGCCAGCACCCGGGGGCGGCAGGCGACCGCCACCCCGTATCCGAGGGTGGCCACGCCCATCACCCTTGCCGCTGCGGTACGCATGCAGATCACTCCGTTCGATGGGGCCGGGGGACGGTGCGGGGCGGCTTCGTCAGTGGTCCCTGCCGTCCGTCCGCCGCGGGTCCGCCGGCCGGGCCTGCTCCTCGCGGCCGATGCCCGGGCGCTGCTTCTTGGCCGAGTGGCCCCCGGCATCGGCCTCGTCTCCGCCGGGCCGCTGGACGACGGCGTCGTCCGCCTGCTGCCGTGCCTCACGGTCGCCGGCCTCCCCCACGGCCTCGGACGGCGTGGTCCGCGGGTGGCGCCCGGACTTCTCGTGGTCCGTCATCTCGTCCTCCTCAGGTGGTGCTGCTCGGTACTGCTCTACGGCGACTACCCCGCCCGGTCCCCCTCAGACGGCGTCGGCGGCCCGTGATGCCCCGGCCCCGGTCCTGACCGTGGCCTGGTCCTGGTCCTGGTCCTTTTCCTGCTCCCGTCGCGCGTCAGCTCTCGCGGCCCGGGAGGATCTCCTTGACCTTGGCGATGGCGAAGCTCCACCCCTGTGCCGCGGTCGGCTTCCCCGGCACGGCCACTTCCTCCGGGTTGGTCAGCACGTCCAGCAGGACCGGCCCCGGGGTGTCGAAGGCGCGGCGCACGCTGTCGTGGAGGTCCGCCGGGTCGGTGACCCGGATCCCGGTCAGGCCGAGGGCCGTGGCGACCGCGGCGAAGTCGGGGTTGTCGAGCTCCGTGCCGAATTCGGGCAGGCCCGCCTGCTCCTGTTCGAGCTTGACCATGCCCAGACGGCGGTTGTCGAAGACGACGAGCTTCACGGGCAGCCGGTACGTCGCGATGGTCATGAGGTCGCCGAGCAGCATGCTCAGCCCGCCGTCCCCGCAGAAGGCGACGGTCTGCCGGTCGCCCGCCCACAGCTGGGCTCCGAGGGCCTGCGGCATGGCGTTGGCCATGGAGCCCAGGTTGTAGGAGCCGATCAGGCGCCTGGTGCCGCGCATCGTCACGAAACGGGAGAGCCAGACGGTGGCCATGCCGGTGTCGGAAGTGAAGACGGCGTCGTCACTGGCGTACGCGTCCACGGCGGCGGCCAGGGCTTCGGGGCGGATCTCGTGGTCCCGGTTGTCCAGGGCCGACCGGATCCGCCCGGTCCAGCGGTGTTCGTGGGCGGGGTCGGCCAGCCGCCGCTGGCTCTCCTGCCAGCGGACGAAGCGCTCCCGGGCGTCGTCCAGGTGGGCCCGGTCGGGGGCCGTCCTCAGCAGGGGCAGCAGGGCGCGCAGCGTGGCTCCGACGTCGCCGGTGAGTCCTACGTCCACGGGGACGCGGCGGCCCAGGTGCTCCTCCCGGCTGTCGATCTGGACCACCCGGCAGTCCTTCGGGTACCAGTCCCGGTAGGGGAAGTCGGTGCCCAGCATGAGGAGGACGTCGCCGTGGTCGAGGGCGTGGGAGGCGGCGGGGTTGCCGATCAGTCCGGTCTGGCCGACCTGGAAGTCGTTGCCGTCCTCGAACCCCTCCTTGGCCTTGAGGGTGAGGACCATGGGAGCCGAGAGCACTTCTGCCGTACGGAGGACCTCGGCGCGGGCGTCCCGGGCGCCGCGGCCGACGAGCAGGGTGACGCGGGAGGCGCTGTTCAGCAGGTCGGCGGCTTCGGCGAGGGCCGGGTCGTCGGGACGGGTGACCGCGCGGTCGAGGGCGAAGCGGGCGGGCCGGTCGTCGGTCAGCTCCTGGTCGCCCATGTCGCCGGGCACCGTCAGGACGGCCACGCCGCCCCGGCTGACGGCCGCCCGTACGGCGGACTCCAGCATCCGCGGCATCTGCTCCGGGGAGGTGACGGTGGCGCGGTAGACGGCCACGTCGCGGAAGAGGAGGTCGTTGTCGACCTCCTGGAAGTAGTCGCTGCCGATCTCGGCGAGGGGCACCTGGCCGCAGAGGGCGAGCACCGGCGTGCGGCTCTTCGCGGCGTCGTACAGACCGTTGAGGAGGTGGACGGAGCCCGGGCCCACCGTACCCATGCACACCCCGAGGGTTCCCGAGAGCTGGGACTGCGCTCCGGCGGCGAAGGCGGCGGCCTCCTCGTGCCGGCAGCCGACCCACTCCAGGCCGTCCGTGGTGCGGATCGCATCGGTCAGTGGGTTCAGGGCGTCTCCGACGACTCCGAAAACGTGCTGGACGCCCAGTTCCTTGAGTGCGTCGACGGTCACTTGGGCAACGGTGCGTGCCACAGGAGTCCCTTCGGTCGTGCGGTGCTCTGGTGTGGGTGCCGGGTTCCGCGGGTGGTGCGGCCCGGGCGGGCCGCCTGCCTGGCGGATGCCCAGCGGCCGGGCACTGATGCGGCCGCGGACGAGCCGGGGGGGCGGCCCGACGGCCCCGGTCCGGCCGGAGGTGCCCCTGACCGGCGGGTGCCGCGCCCGCGGGGAGCGGTGCGCCCAGCCTGCCTGACCAGGTACGGAGCGCCGGTGCCCCGACCGTGCCCGGTGCTCCCCGCGCGGAGCGTGTCCGTGCGGTCCGCGCCGGGCCCCGTGCACCGTTTCGGACCGCGCCTCACGGCCGGGTGCCGTCGCCGGGTTTACGGTGGAGGGGTTCCCGACCCACCTGAGCGGTAGATGAGGCTGGCAGCTGTGTCGACGTCGAGCCACGAGATCTTCGGTGCCCCCTGCTGGGTCACCCTGCTGGCCCGGGATCTCGGTTCCGCACAGCGGTTCTACGGTGCCGTACTCGGATGGGAGTTCCGCCCCGTCGAGCTGGGGGACGGCGTGATGGTCGCCTTCCACGACGGGGCCCCCGTCGCGGGCATCGGCGCGCTCGCCGGAAGCCAGGGCGTGGCGGTGGTGTGGACGCCGTACTTCGCCGTCGACGACGCCGACGTGACCGCCGCACGGATCCGTGAGCGCGGTGCGACCATGGCGGTCGGCCCGCTGTCCTTCGGTACCGGGCGCGCCGCGCTGGCGGCGGACCCCGCCGGTGCCGTCTTCGGCTTCTGGCAGGGGCAGGTCGTCCCCGACTGGTCGGTGGGCCGCGGGAGCGCCCCCGCGTGGCTGGAACTGCGGACCCGGGACGCCTTCGCCGCGGCCATCTTCTACGGTGAGGTGCTCGACTGGGGCAGCGATCGGCCCGGTAGCTGCACCGTCTCGTACGAGCACGCCCACGTCGTCCTGCGCCACGGTCGCGACACCGTCGCCCGCATCAGCGGCGGGGCCCTGGAAGAGACCCCGGATCCCGAGGTCCGCCCCCGCTGGCACGTCCACTTCCGGGTGACCGATCTGGAGGCGACGGTCGCCGCCGCCGGCCGGCTGGGCGGCAGGACGGCCTCTCCCGTGCAGACGAACGGCACCAGCCGGTGGGTCGTCCTCGCCGATCCCGAGGGGGCGCTGTTCACCGTCGTGGCCCCGCAGGACACGCCAGCCGCCCCTGGTTCCCCGTAGGGGGCGTCCGGCCCGGCCCGTCGGCCGGTCGCCCCAGCCTCGGCCTCAGCCCGAAGGTGTCGCGGCGTTGATCAGGTCGATGAGCCCCGGCAGGCCCTCTTCGGCCAGGGCGCGGCGCTGGCGGTCGGCGGGCGTGCCCTCCTGCAGGAGGCGGTGGACGAGGGCGCTCACCTGCCGCAGGTCCCCTGCGTCCTCCAGGGCCGGTGTGATGTGGCGCAGGAGCGAGCACAGGACGTCACCGCTGCTGTGGGGTCTGCCCTGCGGGTCCACCAGGGTGCTGTTCAAGCCGTGCCGGGCGGCGTGCCAGTTTCCGGCCTGGAGCAGCTCGGGGGCGCACACGGCCGGCGGGAGGCCGGCCTTCTCCTCGGCGATGGCGGTGGCGACCATCGCCCTGACGATGCCGGCCAGCATGACGGCATCGTCCGCGCGCAGCTGCACGTCAAGACAGCGCACCTCGACGGTGGGGTAGCGGTCGGACAGCCGGGCCTGCCAGTACACCTGTCCCCGGTCGGCGATCACCCCGGACGCCACCAGGGCCTCCAGGCGCTGCTCGTAGTCGGAGAAGCCCTCGAAGTGCGGCGGCGGGCCGCTGACGGGCCACCGGCCGAAGACGATCGTGCGCCAGCTCGAGAAACCCGTGTCCCGCCCGTCCCACAGGGGCGAGTTGGCGGACATGGCGAGCAGCGTCGGCAGCCACACCCGGATCCGGTTCAGCACCGCCACGCCGGTCTCCGGGTCGGGCACCGCGACGTGCACGTGCATCCCGCTGATCAGGTGCTCGTCCACCAGCTGCCGCGCCTCGCCCTCCATCTTCAGGTAGCGAGGCGTCGGGGTCACGGGTACGGGGCTGGTCCCCCGCAGCGGGGCCGCCCCGGTCGCGGCGATCCGGCAGCCGTTGGCCTCGGCGGCGGAGGCAACGGCGTGACGCAGGCGCAGGAGGTGTCCGCCCACCTCTTCCAGGGTGGTGCACACCGGGGTGGCCACCTCGACCTGGGCCTGCAGCAGCTCGTCCTGGACCTCACCGCGCTCCGCGACGGGTCCGAGGCCCGCGGTACGGCGTACGTCCTCCACGAGGGGGACGGGCAGCGCCGTGACCGGGTCCACCAGCAGATATTCCTCTTCGACGCCTACGGTGATCACGCTCAGCCGCTACCCGCATCCCGCATGATCACCCCTGCCGGATCCGGTGACGGGAATGCTCCCCGTCCGGCGGGGACGACCGCCCCGGAGCCCCGCGGCGCGGCCCGGCTCATCCGGTCCGCGTCCGGCCGAAGGGGCTGGCGTCGAGGCGGGCCAGGAGGTCGGCCGGGTCGCGGTAGACGGCGGCGGCTCCCGCCTCCTCCAGGTCCTCACGGGGGATGCCTCCGCACAGCAGGCCGATCGCGGCCACGCCCGCCCGGGTGGCCGCCTTCATGTCCCAGACCGTGTCGCCGACGAAGACCGCGCGTTCGGGCGGCACCTGCGCCAGTTCGAGGGCGTGGCGTACGGGGTCGGGCGCGGGTTTGCCCTTCTCCACGTCGTCGGAGGTCGCGGTGTCGGTGATGACGTCGTCGGCGCCGATCGCTGTGCGGAGGGCGTCGAGCTCCCTGTCCTTCGCGGAGGTGACGAGGAGGACGCGCCAGCCGGCCCGCGACAGGGCGCGCAGGAGGCCTGCGGCCGAGTCCAGGGGGGCGATCCGGTCGAAGTAGGTGGCGTAGAGGGTGTCGTGGGCGGCGCTCATCCGGTCGTCGCCGGTGCGGTCGCGGTCCGCGTCGAGGAGGTGGTCGAGGAGGTCCTCGCCGGGCAGGCCGACGGCCCGGTGGATGGCGTGCATGGGCACCTGGTGCCCGGCCTGGCGCAGCGCTTCCCACCAGCAGGTGATGTGGAGGTGGTTGGTGTCCGTGAGGGTGCCGTCGACGTCGAAGAGCGCAGCGCGGTTCGTGACGGTGTTCATGATGGTGGGATCCTCACAGGTTCCGCAGGGCGGGCAGCAGCTCGGCCTCGGCCCATTCCAGGAAGGGCTCCTGCCGGTCGCCGCCGATCTGGACCAGGGCGAGCTCCGTGAACCCCGCCTCCGCGTAGGGGCGGACCGCATCGACGAAGGCGTCCACGTCGTCGCCGCACGGGACGGCCTCGGCCACGTCTTCGGGCCGGATCTGTTCCGCGGCCTGGGCGAATCCGGCGGGGCCGGGGAGTTCGGAGTTGACCTTCCATCCGCCGAGAGCCCAGCGGAACTGGTCGTGCGCGCGGGCCACCGCGGCGTCACGGTCGGTGTCGTAGCAGACCGGGAGCTGGCCGACGCGCGGTTTGCCCGCGCCGCCGTGGACGTCGAACTGCTGGAGGAGTTCCCGCTTCGGCTCCGTCGCGATCACGAGGTCGCCGTGCCGGCCGGCCAGTTCGCAGGACCGGGGGCCGGACACGGCGATCCCGATCGGCGGCGGCTCGTCGGGGAGGTCCCAGAGCCTGGCGTTCTCCACGTCGAAGTGGGCGCCGTGATGGCTGACGTTCTCCCCGGTGAACAGTCGCCGGATGATGTCGACGGCCTCTTCCAGCATCTCCAGGCGTACGTGGGCGGCGGGCCAGCCCGCCCCGACGATGTGCTCGTTGAGGTTCTCGCCCGAGCCCAGTCCCAGCCGGAAGCGTCCCCCGGACAGGATCTGCATCGTCGCCGCCTTCTGCGCGACGACCGCGGGGTGGTAGCGGAAGGTCGGACACGTCACGTACGTCATCAGCGGGATCCGGGAGGTCGCCTGTGCGGCCGCGCCCAGGACGCTCCAGGCGTAGGGTGCGTGCCCCTGGGACTCCAGCCAGGGGAAGGAGTGGTCCGAGATGACGGAGAAGTCGAACCCCGCCTTCTCCGCCCCCACCACGTGGGACACCAGCTCACGCGGCCCGGCCTGTTCGGTCATCATCGTGTACCCGATTTGCACCATAGGGGGCGCCTAGCCGCGATCGGGTCCCGCGAAACCCTCCACCCTGCGCGAGCCTCCGTACGGCCCATGCTCCGTACGGCCGACCGTTCCCGTTCGTCGTGCTGGCGGCGGCGCTCCTCGACGAAGGGCAGCGCCGCCGGGGTCCCGGAGGCGGTGACCCCGAGAGGCGGTCCACCGGCCCCACCGGCTACCGGCTCCCGCCCCCGGTGGACCGCCGTTCCCATGCCTCCGTGAACATCTCGTGCAGGGGAGCCGTCGGCAGGATCCGCTCGAACGGGCCGTGGATCTGGTTGCCGTACCGCGGGCGCACCCGGTGCGTCGCAAGCTTCGCGGTCTCCAGCGGCAGGTGCGGGGCCTTGAGTTCGGTCCAGTCCCCGGGCAGGAACAGCGTGCGGCCCGCACGGGCGCGCTTGGCCTCCAGCACCGCGCCCGTGCCGAGGAGCTCCCTCCGGACCTCGGCGTGCCGCTTGGCCGACCAGCCGTTCCAGCGCCGTACGTTCCGGTCGGTCGGCTCGGCCAGCGTCGCCAGCTGGAGGTACAGCGCCGCCGCGTCCGGGCCGGCCCCGAGCTCCCGCGCCGCCCGCTCGACCAGCTCCGGGCAGGACCGCCGCGGATCCGCCTCGTACGCCCCGGCCGGTACCGCTCCCGAGGCCGCCCGGCGCATCATCCGCTCCAGGCCGCCGCCGGCCAGCAGCGGCGCCACGCGGTCCAGTTCCCCGACCAGGTCGGTGACCTCCCGGACCCGCTGCCACGCCTCGGGGCCGGCGACGGCCGCGGGCCGCAGGAACGAGGCACCGCCGGGCGCGCACACCACCAGCGGCCCGGAGTCGTACGCGGTCACCGGCACCGGGCCCTCCTCCGTGCGGCGGCCCCTCATCACCGGCAGCCGGGCCGGTCCGAACCGCTCCGCGATCCCCTCCGCGGTGTCCTGGACCCGTCCGCCGGGCAGCGCCAGCAGCAGTTCCGGACGCTCCAGCTCGGCCCGCAGCACCTCGTACAGGGCCGTTGCCCCGGCGACCGCGGGATCGCCCGCGGGCCGGTCCGTCCACGCCCACACCAGCGCGCTCGCGATCCGGCCGAGCGGGAGACCCACCGGGGTGCGGTACGGCAGCTCGGGTCCCGCCGGCGGCACGGGCGTCACCTCGACACCGACCCCGTACGGGGTCGTCGCCAACTCCCAGCCGGCCGCGGGCACCGTCGCGTCGGCGGCTGCCTCGTAGCCGCCGGCCAGTCGCCGGGCCCACACCTCGCACAGCCCGAGGCCAGCCTCCAGGGCGTCGGCCGCCTCGTCGTGCACGGCAGGCAGCGCTCCGACCAGCTCCTGCCACACCGCGGCCATCCGTTCCACGGCTGCCTCGACCCCGCCCGGCTGCCACAGTCCGGCCGGGTCCTGCGGCACGGCGGCGGCCAGGACGGCCCGGCGGCCCGCGCCCCCGAGCCGCGTGCGGAGCCGCTCGTACGCCTCGGCCGTCATCGGGGTCGCCTTGTACGGGGCCCGGCGCGCCAGGGCCCGGTCCTCGTCCCGCCCGTACCTGCCGACCAGCCCGGCCACGACGAGCCGGGCCACGGACCGCCGTACGCCCGTCAGTTCGGCGAAGCGCGCGGCCGCCGACTCCGGCAGCGGGAGCGGCCCGTGCTGCTCGACCGCCGCCAGCAGGGCGCGCAGCCGGGTGGCGTCGTCCCGCTCGACGGGAACGAGCCGCGCCCCGGCGACGGCCGCCGGCACCGGGTCGCCGTCCGCGTCGGGGGCGGCGGGAGCGACGAACCAGGACGACGACCCGCCCGTCGGCACCGCTGCGGATGCCACGGCGGTCCCGCCCGCCCGCAGGTCCTCCAGGGTCGCGGAGTCGGCCCGGCCCACCCACCACCGGCTGCCCGCCCGGGCGAACGGCTGGGCGGACCAGGTGTCCAGGAGTGCCAGCAGCGCCGTCCGCGCCGGCTCCGGGGTCGGTGCGACCGCGGCACGCCAGGCCACGGCGTCGATGGCACCCAGCAGCTGCGACCAGTCGCGCGGCGGCGCGGGCGGCGAGAGGCGGCGCACCTCCTCCGCCAGGGTCCCGGCCAGGCAGGCACCGTCGGCGGCGAGGGCGCTCAGTGTCGCCGGCAGGGCAACGCGCCACGGCTCGCGGTCCCCGGCGGAGAGCAGTCCGAACAGCGCGGGCACCAGCTCGGTGTCCGGCGCGGAGCGGCGCGGCAGGGCGGGCGGCGCCCCGGCGAGCAGGGTGACGCGCCGGTGCAGGGCGCGCCGTCGCCGCTCCACCCGGGCGGCCCGCGCGGCCACGGCCACGACGGCGTCGACGAGCACCGGGTCGGTGACGTCCGGCAACTCCCGGGCCACAGCGGCGCGCAGTACCGCCGGGCCGTCGAGTGCGGCCGTCAGCAGGGTGTCCGCCGTCCGGCGTCCCACGGTCCGCAGCGCGCGGGAGCCGGCCGGGTCCCGGGTCCGCAGCAGGTACCAGAAGGCCGGCGGCGGGGCGACGCCGCCGGACGCGGTGACCCGCCGGGCGGGCCGCACCCGCGGGTGCCGGGGCGAGTGGTGCCCGTCCAGCTCCCAGAGCAGGGCCCCGTCGGCGGTGTACGCGCGCACTCCCGTCCGGGTCTGTGCCTCGGCGAGGACGACGTCCTCCACCGCGCCTTCCGGCGGTGCCCACAGGGCCCAGGGCTCCTGTCCCGGCCGGTCGATGTCGAAGCGGGCCGTACGGCCGTCCGCGCTCTCCACGAGGAAGTGGTCGGGCGCGTGGTCGCGGTGCCGGGTGCGGAACAGCACCCGGGTTCCGGTCAGCCCGTCCCGGCTGCCCAGCGGGGAGCCGGCCAGGCCGGCGGGCAGGGGCGCCAGTTGGAGGGCCTCCACCGCCAGGGCCATGCCCGTCTCGGACGGGTCCGCGGCCGGATCGTCGCTCGCGGCGCGGCCCGGGAAGTCCGGCAGCGCCGCCGGGCCCTGCCGCTCCCCGGTGACCGGGTCCACGGTCTCCCAGGGCCGCCTCCCGAAGACGGCGTTGGTCCAGATCCGGGAGCCGTCGCCGAGCTGCAGCTCGTCCCGGTCGATGCCCTCCCTGCCGCCCGGGCGCAGCACGCCCCCGCCGCCGTGCCGTCCGCCTCCGTCGGCGGTCTCGAACTGGAAGCCGTAGGCCCCGTCCAGGCTCCCGCCGAAGGGCACGAGGCCGCCCGTCTCGTCCGGGGTGAACGGCTCTTCGGGGCGGTCGGCCCAGACGGCGGTGTCGCAGTGGTAAGGGCTCGCGGCGAGGGTCCAGCTCACCAGGAAGGAGCCGCCCACGTAGTGGACGGCGAACATGGTCGCGCCGTCCGGCACCGTGAACCGGCAGGAGCCCCGCACCCCGTCCGGGGCGACGGCGACCGCACGGTCACGGCCGAAGACCGTCAGCACGGGCCAGGTACAGGTCACCCCGGCCACACCGGCCACCCCCACCGCTTCCGCGGGGGCCGCCGGGACCGGCGCCTCCGCCGGAGCCGCCGTGGCCGTCGGGTCCGTCGCGTCCGTTACGCCCGCCGGGGCGGCCGCTGAGGGGGCGGCCGTCGCGGCCGGGTGTGCCTCGTCCGCCGACGCGCCGGGGGAGGCTTCCGCGGCGAACTGGGCGTACACGGACTCCAGGGCGGGCCAAGCCAGTTCCTCCGGCAGACCGGCCGCCAGCGAGCGCCTCAGCGCGCCCGCGGGCCCCGCCCCGGCGAGGGCGTCGGCGATCCCTCCGAGCGCGGTCACGGTCGGGCGGTCCAGCAGGGTCTCCAGCTCGGCCACGGCCTCCTCGGCCCCCGCCATGCCGCCTCCCGCGACGGTGTCGACCAGCTTGCCCACCCGCCCGGCCACCTCGTGGGCGATGCCCGCGTTGCCCGGCAGCAGCGTCACCGCCGACCCCGGCCGGCGGCCGGGTGCCAGGGGCCTGCCGGGGACCAGGGACCCGTGCACGGTTCCCTCCAGCCGGGGGCCGAACACCGGGTCGGCCGCCAGCGCGGCGAGGTCCCGCCGGGACCGCTCGCCCCAGAAGCGCATCCGGGTCTCCGGGCCCGGATCGACGACCGCGACCCCGGCCGCCAGGCAGGCGTCCAGTACGTCCGCGTCGAAGCCCTGGTAGTGGTGCCGGGTGGAGTGCAGGGTGACGGGGGCGCCCGCGGCCCGCAGCATCGGCCCCAGCCGGCCCACCAGGTCCAGGAATTCCGCCGGCAGCGGCTGTCGCCCGACGCCGCCGCCGGGCTGGGCCGCGTACTGGTACATCCGTACTAAGTTCCCGACCCACTGGGGCAGCCCGCCCTCCGGGACCACCCGCCCGGTCTCCATCGCCTCGGCGGCTCCGCAGCCGATCAGCATCCGCAGCCAGGCCCCGCCGTCGGTGACGCCGTCCGGGAAGACCTCCACCAGCCCGGCCGCGACCGCGTCCACCGGCGGGTGGGCCGCCAGGACCGGGCCCGCGGCGGTGAACAGCGCGTCCGGCACCGCCTTCGTCCGGGTGACCGACAGGATCGCTCCGACCAGCCGCGCGACCTCCTCGTCCCCCCGCCCGGCCGCCTTGGCGGAAGCCCGTACGCGGCGCACGAGATCGGCCGGCAGGTCCGCCCGCGAGCCCGCCCACGCGCCCAGGAACGCCTCCAGGGCCGCGTGCGCCTCCGCCGGCTCCGACGTCTCGGCGAGGAAGCGCTGATGGGCCCCGAACTCCTTCGCCGGCATGGCCCCGCCGGTGGCGAAGAGCAGCGCGTTGGCCCGGCGGTAACCGGGGTCGACCGGCAGTCCGTGCTCGGCCTCGGCGGCCCGCGCCGCCCCGTAGGCCCGCCCGCCCGGCCGGCTCCCGTGGCCGATCAGCCGATGGCCCACGGTGTCCCAGAACCACGGCAGGTGCGCCGGCGGCAGTCGCCGCGCCCGCGCCGCCATGGCGTCGACGAACCGCCCGGGCTTGGTCCGGGACCGGTTGAGTTCGGCGCCCATCTCCTGGACGAGGTCGCGCGCGGCCCCGGCGGCGTCCGGGTCGTGCGCGGCGACCCAGTCGGCGTAGGTGGTCGAGAGGTGCGTGCCGGCCGCGGCGGGCAACAGGCCATCGAGCGAGACGATCATGCCCGGGATCCTCGCACGCCCCACCGACACCGCCCGCCGGCACCGTTCGCGTTCCGGTCCGCTCCCCAGCGGCGCCCTGTCCGGCCTGCGTACGCGGCCCCACCGCTCCGCCGCCGCCCCCGGTCCTGCCCTCCCCGGTCGGGCAGGAGGGGCGGTGGGAGGTCAGACGCACTCCCATACGGCCGCCTGGGTGCCGGAGGAGGTACTGGCACCGGGCATGTCCAGGCACATCCAGGTGGGGGCGCCGCTCGGGGTGGTGCCGCTGATCCACCAGCCGGGGTTGCCGTCGATGTTGTCCGTGTCCCACCACTTCTGGTTCAGGCCGCCGGAGCAGTCCCACTGGATGATCTTCGCGCCCTTGCGTGCCGCACCCCCGGAGATGTCCATGCACTTGCCGGAGTTCGCGTTGCGCAGCTGGACGTACGTACCCCCGTCGGTGACCTCCGCCTTCCACAACCCCTCGCTCGCGGTGCCGCATTCGGCCTGGACCACCGGAGCCCCGTTGTCGTTCGAGCCGCCCTTCACCTTCAGACACATGCCGCTGTGCACGTTGGCGATCTCGTGGCGGCTGCCCCGCTTGCGCAGCTGCCACAGCTCGTTGGGCGCCAGCATGGCCCCGGCTCCGGAGGCGGTCTGCAGGGCGGGAAGGGCGGTGGGAACGGCGGCGGGGGCGGTCTCGGCGGCGGTCGCGGGAAGGGTCGCCCCGGTTACGGCGATCAGGGCGACCAGGCCCGTGAAGGCGGACGTGCGCATCGTGGTGAGCATGCTGAAGGCCTTTCGTACGCGGCTCCGCCGCGGGTGCGGGGCGCCGTTCGGTGGATGGGGCGCCGGACCGCGGGGGCCGGACCGGCGCGGTGCCCACTCTGTCCGGCGGCCGGGTGCGCGCACATCGTGGAAGACCACGAACACGGCGCTCCCGCGTTCTCGTGGTCAGCCGCGTGCCCCTCACCCTGCGGTGTCGGTTCCGCCGGTGCCGGTCCCGGCCAGGCCGGCCGCGAGCTGGGTGCGGCGGGTCACCTTCAACTTCCGGTAGGCGCTGGTGAGGTGGGACTCGACGGTGCGCCGGGTCAGGTGGAGCGTGTCGCCGATCTCCGCGTTCGTGTGCCCGACGGCGGCGAGGTCGACGACCCTCCGTTCCGCTCCGGTCAGTGCACCGGGCCCGGTCCGGGCCCGTGTCGTGGTGCGCGCGTTCGCGGCGCGGAGCGCTGCCCGCGTCGCGCGCAGGAGCCGGCCCGCCGGAGGGGGTGGGGGCGCCGTGGCACGGCCGCCGTCGCGCGGGGGGCCGGTTGGTGCCTCGCCGGGGTGCTCGGCGGTGCGTCCGCCCGCGTGTGCGCAGGGGAAGTGTGCGCAGGGGAAGTCGTCCGTTCCGCCGCCCCCATGGGCGGGGTCCGGGGACAGCAGCCGGGCCGCCTCGGCGTCGGCGGCGCGCAGGTCCTCGCGGCCCCTGCGGCCGAACCCGGCCTCGATGCGCGCCCGGCCGAGGTCGAGCAGGGTCTCGATGCGTTCCACCGGTGCGGGCGCCCCCTCCAGCAGGGCGGCCGCCTCGACGAGCGACTCGAGGCCGGAGCGGCCGCCGGTGGCCGCGGCGCGGGCGCGCAGCGCCCTTCCGACCGTACGGGGGGTTCCCCAGCGGCGCGCGTGACGCAGTTCCTCCTCCGCCAGCTCCTGGGCTTCGGCCGCCCGGCCGAGGTGGACCAGGGCGAAGGCGGCACCGGAGCGCCAGGGTGTGGCCACGGGGCTGACGAAGTCGCGGGCGCTCTGGCCGGTTCCGCAAGCGAAGTGGTCGTCGAGCGCGGCCTGCCAGCGTCCTTCGTGGCCGTGGAGCAGGGCGCGTACGTAGCGCAGTTCGTTCCACTCCCAGGAGCTGTCCGCGGTGGCCTCGTCGGGCGTGGAGAGCAGCTGCCAGGCCTGGTCGCGGCGGCCGAGTTCGTACCGGGCGAGCGCCACCATGGACACCAGGTGGGGCGCGCGGATGCCGCGTCCGGTGCAGGTGTGCGCGAGGAGGGTGTTCTCGGCGACGACGAGCCGGAAGTCCCCTGCCCAGAGTGCGGCTTCCGCCCGTGCGCTCAGCAGGCACTGCAGACCCGCGTCGGTCAGGTCCGGCGGCGCGGGTGGTGCGGGGAGCCCCTGCTCGGCGAGCGCCCGCGCGTCCTCCAGGCGGTCCGCCCACTGCAGCAGGGTGGCGGCGCTGCCCAGCCAGGCGGTGCGCAGCCGCGGGTGGACCGGTGCCGCGGCCAGCCGGGGCCGGATGCGGGCGAGCACCTCGGCGGCGGAGAGCAGCCCGGCACCCGTCTCGTACTCCGTGATCAGACCGCAGACCAGCGGTTCGACGGTGGCGGGCACCGCGGGGGCGAGGGAGCGCAGGCCCGCCACCGCGTGGCGCCAGGCGGTCGCGTCGTGGGAGGAGACGAGGGCGGCGACGGCCCGCAGGACGTGCACCAGCTCCTCGTCGTCCGTGCCGCTGCTCGCCCGCTCCAGGACGCTCAGCGCACGGTCCGTACGGCCGAGGGCGGCGAGGGCGGCGCCGAGGGCGGGCGCTGCGGCGGCGCGCTCCTGGTGGTCGGGGTGCAGGTCGAGGCCCGCGCGGAGCCTGCGGACACCCGCCTCGGCGCTGTGCGGGAACTCCAGCGATCCCAGGCGGAGGGTGAGGTCGGCCCGCCGGTCCGGGGCCAGGGGCGGTCGGGTGCGCAGGGCGTGGCGCAGCAGCCGGACGGCGTCTTCGGCGCGTCCGGCCCGTACGGCGTCCTCGGCCGCGTCCTCCAGGCACCGGGCCATCCACGGCTCGCGCGGACGGTCCAGGCGCAGCAGGCGGGCCGCGACGGTCGCGGCGGGAGCGCCGCGGTCGTGCAGCAGCCGGGCGGCATGGGTGTGGAGGGCGGCCAGCGCTCCGGGGTCGGCGGCGTCCAGTACGGCATCGCGGGCGAGCGGATGGGAGAGCATCCGGGCCAGCCCCGGCACGCGCGGCGCCGCCGCGTGACGGGCGGCCGGGCAGAGCGCGAGAGCCTCCTGGAGCAGGTCGGTACCGGTGGCGGGCGAGCACTGGGCGGTAGCGGCGAGGGCGAGGCCGATGTGGCGGGTCTCGTCGTCCGCGCGGTACCGGATCCAGCGCCTGAGCGCGGCGCGGTAGCGGGTCAGAGGGGCTCCACCCGGCTGGTGCGGAAGCCTCCCGGTGCCGGACGGTGTCCCCGGGCCGGTGCCGTCGGCGGGACCGCTGGGCCCGGCCGGGTCGGCCAGTCCGGCCGGCGGATCGGCGAGGTCCGGAAGGCCCGCGGGACGGGAGTGGCCGGCCGGGCCGGAGGGCCCGGCGAAGGCCGGAGGTCCGTGACGGACCGCGGGATCGGCGTCACCGGCCGGCGCCGACGGGTCGACGGCGCCCGGGAGACCGGCCGGGCCCACCGGACCGGCGAGGGCCGGAGGGCCGGCATCGGCCGGAAGTGCCGAACGGGCGGAGAGATCGGCGGGGCCGGCCAGGGCCCGGGGGTCGTGGGCGTCCAGGAGACCATCGGGTTCCGGGTGGTCGGTGAGATCGGCAAGGAGGGCCTGGACGAGGGCCGGGTTGCCGCCGGTCGCGTCCCAGCACAGGGCGCGCCGCCCGGCGGGGAGTCCGCGGTCCCGCGCGAGCCGGGCCACGGCGTCCGGCCCGAGCGGGGGGAGCGGGAGGCAGACGCCCGCGCTCGGGGGCAGCCAGGTGACGTCGGCGGGCTCACGGCATTCCGTGGCCAGCAGCAGCACCGGAAGTCCCGCGATCCGCCGCGCCAGGTAGCCCGTCCAGCGGCGGGACACCGGGTCCGCGCAGTGCAGGTCGTCGACGGCCAGCAGCACGGGCCGGTCCGCGGCGGCCCGGGCCAGCAGGTCCAGCAGCCGGTGGAAGACCTGTTGCTCCTGCTCGGCGCCGGGCTCGGCGAAGGGGATGCCGTCGGCGGTGGGGAGGACCTGGCGGGCGAGGGCGAAGGGGAAGGCCGTCTCCTCGGGTGCGCAGCGCGCCGACAGCACGCGCAGGCCCTCGTCGGCAGCCGCCCGGCGGACGACGGCGTCGAGCACGGCGGTCCGCCCCCGCCCCGGCGGCGCGGCCAGCATCAGCCAGCTGCCCCGCCCGGACCGTGCACGGTCCACCGCGGCGGCCGCGTCCCGGAGTACGCCGTCGCGTTCGAGCAGTACGTGTGTCACTTCCGCCCTCCCCCACTGTGCCGGCGGCAGCGTGCCGCCCGTGACGAATCATGGAGGGACGCAGCACGAGAAGTGGGCTGATCTTCGGTCAGATTTGCCTGAAAGGGCATCAGCCGGTCCATCTCGGCCGAACTGGCCGCAGATTGACCGGATCCGGAGGCGAGGCCGGGTGGGTACAGCCGCGGCGACAGAGAAAGAGTTCGTTCACCGAACTCTTTGCACTATCGTCCTCCCCATGAGCCTCCCCCGCGACTACAGCGGCCAGGGCTGCGCCCTCGCACGCTCCCTGGAGGTCGTCGGCGAGCGCTGGACCCTGCTGATCGTGCGCGACGCCTTCTTCGGCGTCCGCCGTTTCGGCGACTTCGTCGCCCACCTCGGCATCCCGCGGGCCGTCCTGTCCGATCGCCTCGCCACGCTGACCGGGGCCTCGGTCCTCACCCGCGTACCGGCCTCCGGCAAGCGCGAGGTGTACGAACTCACCGGCAAGGGCCTGGAACTGTGGCCGGTGATCCGGGCCCTGACCCTGTGGGGCGAGCAGTTCTACGCGCCCGAGGGCGGCGGCCCCCGCCGGATCCTGCGCCATGCCGCCGACGGCGCCGCCCTGGCGGCGGACGACCGCTGCACACGGTGCGGCGTCCTCGTCGGGGTGCGGGACATCCTCCTCACCCCGGGCCCCGGACTCCCGGGACCCGACTCCGCCGACGACCCCGTCACGGCGGCCCTGCACCACCCGCACCGTCTCCTGAGCACGCTCCCTCCCGCGAAAGGCAACCCCTCATGAGGATCCTCACGGTCGGCGCCGGCGCCGTCGGCGGCTTCTTCGGCGCCCGCCTCGCCCAGGCGGGCCAGGACGTCTCCTTCCTCGTCCGGCCGGCCCGCGCCAAGGCCCTCGCCGCCCGCGGGCTGCGCGTCGAGGGCCAGGGGGAGAGCCTCCGCCTCACGCCGAGGCTGGTGACGGCCGACGCCCCGGGCGGGCCGTACGACCTCGTCCTGCTGTCGGTGAAGGCCACGGCCCTGCACACGGCGCTGGCGGACATAGCACCCGCCGTAGGCCCGGACACCGCCGTGGTCCCGCTGCTCAACGGGGTAGCCCATCTCGACGCACTCGTCGCGCGCCTCGGCGCCCGGACGGTCCTCGGCGGGGTCGCGAAGGTGGTCACCACCTTGAACGAGGAGGGCGACATCCTCCGCATGGCTCCGCCCGCCGTCGTCCTGACCGGCGAGATCGACGCCCGGCCCTCGGCCCGCGTGGACGCGATCCGTACGGTCCTGGCCGGCGCCGGCATCGACTCACCGGCGACCGAGGACATCGTCGCGACCATGTGGCACAAGTGGGTGTTCATCTCCACCCTGGTCGCCCTCACCTGCCTGATGCGCGGCACGGTCGGAGAGGTGAACGCCGTCCCCGGCGGGGCGTCCCTGGGCCCGGCCCTGCTCGCCGAGGCCGCGGCCGTGGCAGCGGCGGCCGGCCACCCGGTGCCCGAGTCCGAACTCGCCTTCACCACGCAGACCGTCACGACCCCCGGCTCGCCCCTGACGCCGTCCCTCTACCGGGATCTCGTCGCCGGGGCACCCACGGAGGCCGAGCACGTCCTGACCGACCTCACCGTCCGCTCCCGGGCGTTGGGCGTGGCCACTCCACTGCTCGACCTCGCCGCCCTCCACCTGCGCGTCCACGAACACCGCATCGCTGCGGCACGCTGAGGCCCGCCCGGCGGGAGCCGTCCGCGGGGCGCGGCCCGCGCTACCCGCCGGGCTGCGCCCGCCTCAGCCGCGAGACGCCGCTCTCCTTGCCCGCCGTACCCTCCCGGATGGCCTGCGCACGGTCCATGCGTCCCCAGCCGGCGCCGTTGCCCGCGTTGACCTCGTCCCGGGGGTCCCTGAGGCCGTAGTGGCCGAACAACTGCTCCTCCTCCGCCACGGAGAGCACGCTCCCGCAGTCCAGCGCGGCGCAGGGGGCCTCCTCGATCAGGGCGACGGGATACGGCACCACCAAGCGTTCGCCCGTGAGTTCTGCGTGCCGCAGCGGGATGAAGACCCCGCCCAGTCCCGATGCCCGGTCGACGATCCGCGCCCATTCGGGCCGACCGGTGGTGTCGTCCACCAGGACGTACTGCACCGCCCCGATCCGCAGGCCCCGTTCCGTCCAGGCCTCCAATCCAGCCAGTGCCGTCAGCTGCTCCTGAGTGATCACGTCGCCTCCGCCTCCTCGTCCCCGTATGTCGTATGTCGTATGTCGTATGTCGTATTCATCTGCGGCTTCGGGCTCGTCGCAGTCCCGGGTCGCGTACCCACGCTCGGGTGGCCGAAAAGGGCGGGGCCGTACCTTCAGCCCCGGGGCTCCCCGGCCGGCACCGGGGGATGCTCAGGCGAACCGTCCGGAGCGCGACGGGTCCAGCGGTGCCACCAGTGGCGGCGGCGGGAGTGGACGGCGCGGCTCAGGCGACGTCCGAGCAGCAGGTAACCCAGCAGCGCGCCCGCGGTGTTGAGGATGACGTCGTCGACGTCGAAGGCCCGCCCGGTGACCAGCGCGCCCTGGACCAGTTCGACGAGCACCATGACCAGCGCGGTCGGCAGGGTCACCCGCAGCAGACCGCGGGTCTGCGGCAGCAGTACGGGGAGCAGGAGGCCGAAGGGCACGCCCAACAGCAGGTTGCCGCCGAGCTGTTTCACCGCGTCCTTGACGGAGTTTCCGTCGAGATAGGCGTCGATCGACGCACCCGGGCGGACGTTGCTGTGGACGAGGTCCACCGACGCGGCGGAGGGTTCGAGGGTGACGCGGGCCAGGACGATGCTGAACGCCACCGTCCCCACGAAGGCAGCCAGCACCGCCAGGGCCCGCACCACCGGATGCACGGGCGGCCGGTAGGGGTCCGGCAATCCGCCCGGGCTCGGGGCACCTCCGGTGCTCCCGGTGCTCCCCGAACCGTCGGCGCTCCCCGCGTCAGCGGAACCACCGGCGCGGCGGAAACCGGCGAAACGGCGGGCACCGACGGACCGGTCTGAGGTCTTTCGCTCGTGCATGGATCGCCCTCACTCTTCTCGAACCGCCCGGATGCCGCCCGTGTACCCCGGGTCCGGACGGTCACGCGTGGCGGAGCACGCCGGACGCGGTCACGGGGCGCGTGCCCGCCGGCGGGTGCGGCGGCACGTCCCCACGGGGTTCCCGCCGACGTCCAGGGCGGCGCGGAGGCCGGCCCTGACGGTCGGGTCGGCCGGGGCCGGCGGGCTCAGCTGCCGCTGTCGATCCCCGTGACGACCGGAGGGCCCAGCGGCGCGTCGTTCTCCGAGAGGCCCGAAGCCCGCAGGGCCGAGGCCGCCAGGCGCAGGGCGGTGTCCTCCGCGCTCGCCCGGTCCGCGGCCTCGACCTCCAGGCGGAGGCAGAAGGTGCCGTCGTCGTTGACGGAGAGCAGGTCCAGCTCCTCCACCTCGCCCAGGTCCGAGCGCGCGGGGTCCATGGGACGCAGCCTGCCCGCCACCTCGGAGCGCGTGGTGGCGGGTACGTCGTTGATGAAGGTGCCGGGCACGGTGATCACATAGGCGGTCACTGGTCATTCACTCCTCTGGTCGGGTCGGGTCGGTGAACGTGTACCCCCCGGGGCACACATGCCCCGGCCTCCGGGTACCCGAACACTTCCGTCACCCTCGGACCGTCTCGTTCAGGTCCTCGGCGTAGTGCTCGATGGCCCTGCGGTACCGGCTCACCCTGGGGTCCCCGCTGGTGGCGGCGAGGAGCTTCAGCAGGAGCCGCATGGCTTCGTGGTGCCGGTCGGTGTTGAACAGGGCCATCGAGAGGAAGGTCTGCAGGGCTCCGTCGCCGGGGAACTCGCCGAGCCCGCGCCGGAGGGTGTCGACGGCGTCCCCGTACCGGCCGAGCACCCGGTAGGTGCTGCCGAGGCCGAGGAGGGCGTCGCGACGGTCCCGAGGCGACAGGCCGCCGCCGAGGGCGGCCTCGTAGAAGGGGACGGCTTCGGCCTCCAGGCCGAGCACGTCGTGGACCCAGGCGGTCTGGTAGGCCACTTCGGCGTCGTGGGGATGCGCGGCGGCCACGGCGAGCAGCCGTTGCCGGGCCTGCTCGTGGTGGCCTTGCTCACGCAGTCGGATGGCTTCGGACAGGAGGTCGTCTCGTGCGGGTCCGCTCATCGCTCCATGCTCCCAGAGGCGGCCGAAAGGGGCGGGGCGCGGGACCACGGCTCGGCGTCCCGGCTGTCGGTGGCGCCTGGAACACTGGCCGGCATGGCCGAACCGGAACGGAAAGCTTCGAGGAACCGCCCGCCGGATTCGCTCAGGACGCGGAACGGGACTCCGACATGGGCCACGGCGGACGAGTCGGGCGGGCAGATCGTGGAGCTGTACCGCCGGACCGGGCGGCACGCGGACGCCACGATCGCCGCGCTCCCCTCGATGCGACGGGCCGTATTCCGTAGTGGCCCGAGGAGCGCGGAGAGGTGACACCGCACCACGTACTGGTACGTGTGATCGCCTATGCCCAACGGCATGCCGGGCACGCCGACATCCTCCGCGAGTTCATCGACGGCGCCGTGGGGATGGCGGAGGCCAACTCCAGCATGCCGCCGGGGGGCCGGTCGTACGGGGAGGACCACCGGCGGCGGCTGGAGGACCCTCGTCCATCCCGGACTCGCACACGGCACGCGGAATTCGCCGCGGAGCCCCCGCCCGTCTTCCCCCGCGCGGCCGGGCCGTCGGAGAATGCGGGTGGGTCGGGCGCAGCGGTGGGGGGACGTCGTGGGAGAGATACCGGGTGCGCGGGCGCGGCTCGACCGGGAGGTGGCGGCCGTCTTCGACTGCCTCCGCTCGCTCGCCGAGCTGCTGACCCCTGGTCAGGTCCCCGACCTGGCCGTGCCGCGGGAGCCGTTCCGGGACGGCGGCACCGTGCCGGCCACGTACCACTACTCGGCCGTCCACCGGGTCGACGCGCGGGAGGCCCGGCCGCCGCGCTCGGCGTACGGGCCGGAACTCGCCTTCCTCGCCGGGGGGTTCCTCCGTGCCGACGGCTGGGTGACCAGCGAGGGGACTCGCCGCCCCGGTACCGGTGCCGGGAGCACCGTGGTGAACGGCGAGCGCGGCGGGGCGCGGGTCGGCGTGTCCGTGGCGCACGACCGTTCCTCGGTGCTGTACACGGGGCGGACCTCGGCGGTCGCCCTGTACGAACCCGAGCCGCACGTGCGTCCCGAACCGGTGGTGACCGCGCGGACACTGTCGAGCGGGTACGCGCTCTGCTACGAGTGCGACGGCCTCGGGTGGTGCCCCGCCTGTGAGGGACAGGGCTGGGTCCTGGGGTCGAGCCCGGGCCCGCCCGCGGGGCCGGTCCCGCGGGACCCCCACCGCCTGGGCCTGTGCCCGCTGTGCTCCGCCCGGCGGATCTGCCCGGTCTGCCGGGGCGCGGGGCAGCTCTACGACGGCTGACGGGCGGCCTGCCGGCGGTGTACGACGCAACGCACCAGCGCCCAGAGTGCCGTGGCGTTCACCAGGGCGCCGGCCAGGACCGCTCCGTAGAGACCGAGACCCGCCCACACCTCGGGCTGCTCGGCGATGCCCGGATCCACCGCCCAGCCGGAGGGAGGCGGAGACAGGGGCGGCTCCTCCAGGACCAAGGGGGCGGGCGGCTCCGGGCCCGTGTGGACGGGGTGCACCGGTGCCCCGGATACCGGATCCGGAGCGGGGTGGGTGAGCGGCAGCGCCAGGACGCTGACCGGTGCGGTGGCCAGCAACGGCCACACACCGGCGAAGCCCGCGTCCCCGGTCCGGGCGAGCACCTCCACCCAGGCCTGGATCCCGACCACCACGGACAGATAGCCGCCCGGCACCCATATATCCGGCCGTGACCTGCGTTCCACCACTGCGTCCTCCGTTCGCCGGCCCCCACTCTCGGACCGGTGGATCCCGCGCACCTGAGTACGGCTACTCATCGCGTACCGCCGCGGTACTCGATGGGCCGCTTCGACCTTCGAGTTGACCTTCGAGTTGACCTTCAAGCAGCTTGAATGCCGACAATCTCAGGCATGGACGACACCGACGCACTGATGGGCATCGGCGCCTTCGCCCGCCGGGTGGGACTGGCGCCGAGCGCCCTGCGCTTCTACGACGACTGCGACGTACTGCGCCCCGCCCACGTGGACGAGGGGACCGGCTACCGCTACTACGCCCCGAACCAGGAAGCGCGTGCGGTCCTCGTCCGGCGGCTCCGCGAGGCCGGAATGCCGCTCCTCGAGGCTTCGGTGGTGCTCGACGGGACCCGCGAGGAAGCCCGGGTGCTGCTGGAAGGCCACGCGAGAAGAGCGCGTGAGACGGCTGCGTCCGCCCGGTCGGCGATCGAGGAGATCCTCCGAGGTCTCACGGGCCCGCGCCGGGCCACGGCCCGGATCGGCGGAGCGGAGCTGGCCAGTGCCGTACGGCAGGTCGCCCCGGCGGCGGCTGCCGCTCCCCTGCGGGACGAGTTCCCGGTGCTCGGCTGCGTACTGATCGAGGTCGATCGCCCGGAGGTGCGGCTGGTGGCCACCGACCGCTACCGCCTGGCGGTCCGCGCACTGCGGCCGTCCTCCGGCGAGGGCGAGGGCGATCCGTGCGGTGTCCTGGTCGGTGTCACGGAGATCGGGGACGTCGCGTCCTGGGCGATGCGTCAGCCGGAGCTGACCGTGGAGGTGGACGAGCAGGGCGTACGGCTCCGCGGCGACGGCGGCGCGGCTCGCGCACTGCGCGCCGTCGACGGGACGTTCCCCGACTACCGGACGGTCCTGGACGGCCTGCCGGCCACCCAGCACCGGATCATCGCCCACCGGGCGGCCCTGCGCGCGGCTGTCGCGGAGGCGGGGCACGACGGGCCGTTCGTCCTGCGGACCGACGGGCGACAGCTCACCCTGGCCTCCCGCGCCGCCGTCCCGGCCGTGGTCCCCGCCCACTGCACGGGGGCGGCCGTACGGATCGCCTTCGACCCGGGGGTGCTGCTGCCCGCACTGGACGCGGGCGTCGGCCCCGACGTACTGCTGGAGATCTCGTCGCCCACCGGACCGGTGGTCGTCCGCTCGGCGGACCAGGGCAGCTTCACGACCTTGGTCATGCCGGTCCACGACTCCCCGGACGGCCGTGCGTGACGTGACCGTCCGTCCCCCACGACGAGCGGGTCCTGAACATGGCCACGGCGTACGAGGACCTCGACGGCCCCGGCACGGCACACGGGCACCACGGCCCTGCACATGCTCCACGCGGCCCGCTGCCTGCCCGAGGACGAGCAGAGCACCCTCGGCGGGGTCCTCCGTGCGCTGACCGGCTCGGCCACGGCGGCCTGACCGGGCGAACCGGACGCGTCAGCCGCGTTCGAAGCAGTGCTGGCGGCCGACCACGGAGAAACCGCGGCGCTCGTACCACTGGCGGGGCCAGTCCGCCGCGTCGGCGGTCAGGAACCGGGTCCCGCAGCCCTCGTCGGCGGCCACGTGCAGGGCGGTGGCCAGGACGGCGTCGGCGTAGCCGCGCCTGAGGTGTGCCACGGAGGTGATGAGGTCCTCGATCTGGGCCGTGCCGGTGGCCGGGTCCACGTAGAGGTCGGCCCAGGAGGCGACCTCGTCCTCCTCGGTACGGGCACCGATGAAGCGGACGGTGTCAGCCCCTCGGCGGCGCGCCTCGCGCCGGTCGACGAGGTGCCGCACGACCTCGTCGTCGACGTCCGGGAGGACGCCGCGCCACCACCGGGTGAGCGGACCGCGCAGCGCGTCGAGATCCACCTCCCCCGCGGCGCCGGGGGCCGGCACCGGGCCGGTGTGCCTCATGACCAGATAGGTGGAGTGGGTGTATCCGGCCCGGATCAGCGGCTCCGCGCACGCCCTCGCGCCGTCGTCGTCGAGGACGGAGACCAGCCGGTGCGGGAGGTGCCCCAGCGCCTCCTCCGCGATGCCGGGCAGCGCCCCGGGATCGACCGCCGTCTCGATGACGACCTGGTTGTTCGCGCGGGAGTGGAAGAGGGCGTCGTCGTACGCGGCGAACCCGCCGGGCAGTTCGGCGGTGCGTGCGGCCTGGCGGCGGGCGAAGGCCGCCAGGAAGCAGTTGATCCGCTGCTGTTCGAAGTGGGGCATGGCAGCAGCCTAGGCCGACTCCTCCGGATCCTGTCGGCCGAGGCCGCCCTGTCCGGTGCCGTCGCCGTCATCGGCGGGGACGCGGGACACGAAGGGCCGGGAGACGACGGTGACCAGGACGGAGAGCGCGGCGAGGACGGTGATCGCCGTACCGGGGGTGAGCCACTGGGCGACGCCGCCGGCGAGCGCGGCGCCCAGGCCCTGCCACGTCATCCGGCCGGCGGACTCCACGCCCTGCACCTGGCCGTGCACCGCGGCGGGGGTCGACGCGAGGAGCTGCTCCTGGAGCGGCAGGGTGGCGGCGAAGCCCGCGCCGGCCACGAAGACCGCGGCTGCCGCCACGAGCGTCGGCGGGTGGGTGGCGAACAGCAGGTACGGGACGGCCAGCAGCAGTCGGAGGGCGTACGCCCCGCGGCGTCGCCGATCGGCGGTGAGCAGCCGGCCGACCAGCAGGTCTCCGAGCAGCATGCCGGCCGATCCGGCAGCCAGGAGAAGGCCGGCGTGCTCCGGGTCGTAGGAGAGGAAGAGGGCTTCGCAGCCGACGATCAGGCCGTTGGGGACCCACAGGTTCAGCAGCAGCGCACGCCGGCCGGGGTGGGCGAAGAGCGCCTTGTTGGCCGTCCAGGTCTGGCGCAGTCCGGAGCGGCGGGTCGGTCGGACGGCGTGCTCGCGGACGGTCGTGGCCACCACGACCAGCCCGAGTCCGGTCAGCCCGGCGGCGACGGCGAAGACCGCCTGCGGGCTTCCGTGCCGCAGCAGCAGGGCGCCGGCAGCGAAGCCGAGGACCGCCGTACAGCCCGCCGTGATGTTCATCAGCGACCGCGCCAGGGCGTACGCGGAGGCCGGCGCGACCTCGGTGAGCAGTCCCATCCGCGTTCCGGTCCCCAGGGACTGGAAGAAGCCCAGGACGAGGAGGAGGCCGAACCGGGCGGTCAGCGGCAGCCCCGGGACCGCCTGCGCGGCCATACCCGCCAGGGAGAGGCACTGGAGCGCGACGAGGGTCCGGCGAGGACGGTTCCCGTCCGCGACCGACATGAGCGTCAGCGCGCCGAGCACCGTCGCGAAGGTGGCGCCGTACATGCTCACGGCTGTCAGGAACGGGGAGTTGGTCCGGTCGTTGACCAGCGTGCCGAGTGCGAAGCCCGACAGGGTGGTCGCGGCGACCGTCAGGGTGAAGCCGGCGTACAGGCCTGCGAACTCCCTGTTGCGGAGCAGGGCGCGGTAGCCGGAGGTGGTCGGGGCGGTGGGTGAGGAGGTGTCGGAAGGCATGAAAAAAGCCTCCGGACACACCCGCCGGGGGCGCCGAAGGCCAGCGCACGCATTCTAACAGGCGGGACCGGCCGACCACCTCCAACGGGCGAGAGGATCCGCTCGAACACGGGCCGGGAACGGGCGGGCACGGCACGACTCGGCCCCTGGGGTCGATGTTCGGCACGGTGCGCGGAGGGCGGTCGCGATGGGGCAGGGGAGGCAGGAACAGGGCCTGGGGCAGGACGGGTTCGGGGCTGCCAGGCGCCCGGCCGCGCACAGCCGGGGAGAGTCGGCCCGTGCTCCCACGCGGGACGGCCGGCCGCTCTCCCACCAGCGACTTCCGGAAGCCGGCGCAGCCGACGGGCCTCGGACGGGGCATCAGCAGCGGTTACGCCCGTGGTCTTCGAAGGCGGGTGGGCGGCCGGACGGTCGTACGGGGCCCGGGTCCAGGCGGGGTGTCCGGCGCCGCGCCCACCGTGGTCCACGACCACGGCGGACTCGGCCGCAGTGCCCCTGGTCGCGGGTCGCGCCGACCGGACGGTCCGGACCGTCCGGCCGCGGACCTGAACGGACTCCTCGGCCACCTCGGCCCGGACCCGTTCGTCCTGGTCGGACACGGCTGGGGAGGCCCGCTCGTACGTCTGGCCGCGGCAGGCCGGCCGGAGCGGGCCGCCGGCATGCGCGCCGAGGGGTACACCGGTCGCCGCGATGCGGACAAGGGACAGGGAACCGGAGGACACCCAGGGCGGTCTGCGGCCCTGCTGGGGAGCCCGCCGCACCTGGGCGGGCTCCCGCTGCCCGCCGTGTCGGCGGGCCGCCCCTCGATCGGCATGCCGCAGGCCGTACGGGAGCGGGGCCGCGGCCTCGCACGCATAGTGGGCCGCGCAGTCGGGCGCAGGGGCGTCACATCGTGCTGGACGGGGCGGACCCCAGGTGCCGGCCACGGCGCCGGACGGTCTCGCCACCGGTTCGCCGGAGCGTGAAGTCGCACGCGGCAGGCACGCGCCGCGCGCCGTACGCCCCCGCCGCTCCGCAGGCCGGTCGGATCCGCCCGCGACGGGCCACCTGATGTAAATTCGGTGCACTATCGCGCAGAATCGGTGCGATAGTGGTGCGGAATTGCCGATACGACGAAGGGCTGCGCCATGGATCAGCTTCCCCCTCACCCCGACAGCGAGCGGTACTCCGTGACCCTGTGCCCGCCGGCCGTCACCGTGGTCGCCGAGCTCACGGCGGCGACCGGCGTCAGCAAGTCCGATGTGATCAACCGAGCGGTACTGCTGCTCGGATTCATCGAGAGCGAACGCGCCAAGGGCCACGACCTGATGATCCGTGACACCTCCGGCTCGCTGGAGCGCATCCACATCATCTGAGTGCGGCAGGCGGCGCGGCGCGATCCCGCCCCGACGACGGGGTCGCGCCCGTGCCTCCGGGCACCGGAGGCAACGGAGACCGCCGCGCCCCGCGCCCCGCTGCCCTACAGGCCCGGCCCGGTGCGGAAGCGCGTCGCGCGATCAGTAGGGTTGCCCGGATGAACACTTCTCCGCTCCCGCGTTCCTTCCGGCTCCTCGTCACGGGTGGAGGGACCGGCGGTCACACCTACCCGGCCCTGACCGCGATCCGTACGCTGCAAGCCCGTCTCGCGGCGGCCGGCAGCACGCTCGACGTCCTGTGGATCGGAACGGCCGACGGCCTGGAGGCGCGCGTCGCCCCTGCGGAGGGCATCGCGTTCAGGACGGTCGCCACGGGGAAGATCCGCCGCTCGGCGAACCCCCTGAAGATGCTGTCCGCGGCGAACGTGAAGGACATGGCCCGCGTACCGCTCGGCGTGGCCCAGGCCAGGACCATCGTGTCCGAGTTCCAGCCGGACGTCGTGCTCGCCACGGGCGGGTACGTCGCGGTTCCGGCCGGTCTCGCCGCCCGCCTGTGCCGGCGCCCGCTCGTCCTGCACGAGCAGACCGTCCGACTGGGCCTGGCCAACCGGAAGCTGGCCGGTTCGGCCACCCGGATCGCGGTGTCCTCCGAATCCTCGCTGCCGCTGCTCCCGGCCGAGGTGCGTGACCGTGCCGTCGTCACCGGCAACCCGATCCGTCCCGAAGTCCTCACCGGACACGGGGAGAAGGCGGTGCACGCACTGAACCTCACCGGGTTCGACCGGCGCCTGCCGACGGTCTACGTCACCGGCGGGGCGCAGGGCGCCCAGCAGATCAACGGCGTCGTCCGGGACGTGCTCCCCTGGCTCCTGGGTCACGCGAACGTGATCCACCAGTGCGGCCCGGCGAACGTGGCCGAGCTCCAGGCGGCCGCCGCCGGGCTCGACCCGTACCTGGCCGGCCGGTACCACCTGACGGGATTCGTGGGGGCGGAACTGCCCGACGTCCTGGCACTGGCCGACGTCGTGATCTCGCGGAGCGGGGCGGGCACGCTGGCCGAGCTGACCGCGCTCGGCAAGCCCGCCGTGTTCGTCCCGCTCGCCACCTCGGCAGGGAACGAACAGGCGCACAACGCCCGCCACCTGGCCGACGCCGGAGCGGCGGTGGCCCTGCTCGGCGAGGTCACCCCGTACGCCCTGCAGGAGGCCGTCGGCCCGCTGCTGACGGATCCCGTCCGGCGGACGGCGATGGCGGACCGGGCCCGGGCGTACGGGCGGCCGGACGCGGCGGAGCGGCTGGTGGACGTGCTCCTGGCGGCGGCCGGCAGCTGAACCCGGCCCCTGCCGCGCCGGGTGTACGGGCTCAGGCCGCCGGGGCCTGAGCCCGGCCGGGGGCCCCGGGAGGGCCGGGCTCCCGGGCGCGGGCGTCCCCGGCCCCCGTCAGCGGGGCCACGACGGCGGCCGGCTCGGCCGTCGCCGGCCCGTGCCGCTCGGGCGCGGGCTGCGCCGGGGTCGCGCGCTCCAGGAAGCGCAGCAGTTCCACGGGGAACGGCAGGACGAGGGTGGAGTTCTTCTCGGCGGCGACCGCGACCACCGTCTGCAACAGCCTGAGCTGGAGGGCAGCCGGCTGGTCGGACATCACGGCGGCGGCTTCCGCCAGGGTCCTGGACGCCTGGAGTTCGGCATCGGCGTTGATGATCCTGGCCCGGCGCTCACGGTCGGCCTCCGCCTGCCGGGCCATCGACCGCTTCATCGTCTCCGGGAGGGAGACGTCCTTGATCTCGACGCGGTCGATGGTCACGCCCCATTCGACGGCCGGGCTGTCCATCATCAGTTCGAGACCCTGATTGAGCTTCTCCCGGTTGGAGAGGAGTTCGTCGAGGTCGCTCTTGCCCAGGATCGACCGGAGCGAGGTCTGCGCCATCTGCGAGACGGCGAAGCGGTAGTCCTCGACGCGGATGATCGCGTCGACCGGGTCCACGACCTTGAAGTAGATGACCGCGTCGACGCGGACCGTCACGTTGTCCCGGGTGATGCCGTCCTGCGCGGGCACCGGCAGCGTCACGATCTGCATGTTGACCTTGTGCATCCGGTCGATCCCCGGGATCACCATGGCGAAGCCGGGCCCCCGGACCCCGCCGCTGAGCCGGCCGAAGCGCAGCACGACACCCCGTTCGTACTGCCGGACGACCCTGGCCGCCGCGGCCAGGTACGCCGCGCCCGCGGCGCCCGCCAACGCCAGTGCCGCCAGCAGCTCCTGGACCATGTCGGCCACCTCCTCCGAAACGCACACCCATAGGCTCTATGCCCGATATGCGGTCTTTTGACCACCGGTCGAACCGCGCGTGCGGCCAGGGTCGGCACACCGGGCGGAGTCGGCGCGTCACCTAGGGAAACGGCCCTGGTCAGGCCGCTGCGGCGCCGCTAGCGTGTGGGCCCGAACGGTCCGTCCCCGTACTCCCGGCCCCCCGGCCTCCCCCTGCGCACCACCGCTGCGGCGAGCGCCTGCCGTCCCGGAAGGAACACCCGACATGCAGTGGCACTGGATCGGCCTCTCCGTCTTCTCCCTCACCCTGCTGCCCGCGGGTCTGGCCATGCTGGCCGACCGGGTGCCCCGCCGCTGGCGCGGTCGGCTGGCGCCGGTCCGGCCTCGCGGCGCGGCCGTTCTGCTCTTCTACGCCACCGCACCCGTCAATGCGGTGCCGCGCCTGGCGGGCGCCTCCGCGGAGACGACCCTGACGTGCACGGCGATCGCGGGGGCCCTGGCCGTCGCGGGCGCCCTGGTCCTCGGCTTCGCCACCCACTGGCCGCGGCACCGCCGCCCGGCGCGGGCGGTACGGGAGACCGCCTGACAGCCCCGGCGCCCCACGACGCGGAAAGGCCCCGCCCTCCGTGAGGAGGGCGGGGCCTTGAGCGAGCGCTGGGCAGGCCTTGCACCTGCATCCCCCCGCGGGAAGCGGGGTGTCTTTCCTTGGACCACCAACGCGAGTCCCACAACCGGGAATCACGGCTGCGAGCGCAAGATCAATGTACCGCAGGATTGCGGCCCTCGTGTCATGGGGCAGGGCGCGCCGCCGCCCGATTACCCCGTTCGGCCCCGCCTGCGGGAAGAGCGGCGCAGCCGCGGCCGTCGTCAGGGGGTCACGGAGGCGCGTCGGATCGCGGCGAGTGCGCGGGCCACGTCGTCGTCGGTCGTCGACCAGTTGCTCACCGAGATGCGTACGACGCGCCGGCCGTGCCAGGTCGAGCCGCTGATCCAGGCCGTGCCGTCGTCGAGCAGCCGGGCGAGTACCCGTTCCGTGCGGCCGTCGTCGCCGAACGCCGCGCAGACCTGGGTGAACACCACCTCGTTGAGGACGGTTGCGCCGTCGGTCGCGGCGATGCCGGCGGCGAAGGCGCCGGCATGCCGGCACAGCCGGTCGACGAGGTCGGCCACGCCGGACCGGCCGAGGGACCTGAGCGCGGCCCAGACGGGGAAGGCCCGGCCGCGCCGGGAGAGTTCGGGGACCTTGTCGACGGGGTCGCCGTGCTCGTGCTGGATGAGGTAGTCGCCGCGCAGGCCCATCGCCGCCCTGAGCGCCGGGGGGTCGCGCACGACGGCGAGGCCGCAGTCGTAGGGGACGTTCAGGGTCTTGTGGGCGTCCGTGGCCCAGGAGTCGGCGTCCGCGCAGCCCGCCGTGAGGTGCGCGTACGCGGGAGATGCCGAGGCCCACAGTCCGAAGGCGCCGTCGACGTGCACCCACGCGTCCGCCTCCCGAGCGGTACGGATCGCCTCGGGGAAGGGGTCGAAGGCGCCGGAGTGGATGTCACCGGCCTGGAGGACCACGAGGGTGGGGCCCTGCCCGCCGGCCGCCAGGGCCTGCCGCAGGGCCCCGGGCTCGATGCGCCCCTGGTCGTCCGCCTTCACCGTTTCGGGTGCGCCGAGCCCCAGGTAGCGCAGGGCCAGGTCGATGGCCATGTGGCGGTCCTCGCCGGCGAGGACGCGGACGGCCGGCCCGCCGGCGAGGCCGTCGCGGGCCACGTCCCAGCCTCTGCGCCGCAGCACGGCGTCGCGTCCGGCGGCGAGGCAGGTGAAGTTCGCCATCGTGGCGCCCGTGGTGAAGCCGACGGCGCTGCCGCCCGGGAGACCGAGCAGGTCGAGCAGCCACGCCGCTGCGACCTCCTCGGCCGCGGTGTACGCGGGCGAGACGGCGCGCATCACGCAGTTCTGGTCCCAGGCGCTGACCAGCCAGTCCGCGGCCAGCGCGGCCGGTTCGGTGCCGCCGACCACGAACCCGTAGAAGCGGCCGCTGGGGAACGCGGTGAGCCCGGGCTCGCAGGCGGTGGCCAGCAGGTCGACGACGTCCGCGGGCACACCGGGGTCGTCGGGCAGTCCGGCGCCGAGCGCGCGCACGATCTCGTCGACCGAGGCGCGGGCGGGAACCGGGCGGTCGGACAGGCTCGCCAGCCACCGGACGGCATGGCCGTACGCCTGTCGGAGCGCCGCCTCGCGCGCGTCCATACCTCGGACTATGAGCCGGTCGCCGCGGCCCCGCAAGCCCCCAGGTGCACGCCGGGCCGCTGCCGACGAGCCGGGGCCCGCGGGATACCGCAGACTCCTGTATGAGGACCGGTGCGCCCTTGCGCCGGCCAGGGGTGGAGGTGGACCACGTGCTCGAGGTACCGCTCTGGCTGTGGGGGGCGTTCGCCGCGACCGTGGTGGTGTCGCTGGCGGTGGACCTGCTGGCGCACCGGAGCGCGCACGTCATCGGGTTCAAGGAGGCGGCCGCCTGGAGCGCCGGCTGGGTGAGCCTGGCGCTCATCTTCGGCGGCGTCGTGTTCCTCGTGCTGGGCACGACGGCGGGAACCGAGTACACGACGGCCTGGCTGCTGGAGAAGAGCCTGTCCGTCGACAACCTGTTCGTCTTCGCCGTGATCTTCGCGTACTTCAAGGTGCCCCGCGCCTACCAGCACCGCGTGCTGTTCTACGGTGTGATCGGCGCACTGGTCTTCCGCGGGATCTTCCTCTCCCTCGGCGTGGCGGTGGTCAGCCGCTTCACGGCGGTGCTGTTCGTCTTCGCCGCGATCCTCTTCTACAGCACCTACAAACTCCTCAAGGGCGAGGAGGAGAGCTTCGACCCCGGCAAGAGCATCGCCGTCCGGCTGCTGCGCAAGGTCATCCCCGTCCGGGACGAGTACGCGGGCACGAAGTTCTTCGTCAAGGAAGCCGGCAAGCGCGTGGCCACCCCGCTCCTCGCGGTGGTCGCGGCGATCGAGGCGGCCGACCTGGTCTTCGCCGTGGACAGCGTCCCGGCCGTCCTCGCCGTCAGCGACGACGCCTTCGTCGTCTACACGAGCAACGCCTTCGCGATCCTGGGCCTGCGGGCGCTCTACTTCCTGCTCGCAGGGCTCCTGGACCGGTTCCATCACCTCAGCAAGGGCCTGGCGATCATCCTCGCCTTCATCGGCGTCAAGCTCGTCCTCCAGGCCTGCCACAAGATGATCAGCCCCAGCATCCCGGAGATCCCGACTCCGGTCAGCCTCGCCGTGATCGTCGTGGTCCTGGCCGGCTCGATCGTCCTCAGTCTCACCCGGCCCCCCGTGAGCTCCGGCGAGACGTCCACGGACCGTGAGCGGAGCGCTCCGCCCGAGGACCGTGAGTGACCGTCAGGCCCCGCGACTACCGGACTCGCCAGTAGGGACTTATCGTAAAAAAATGGTCAAGATGGAGCGTGACGCCAAGACGTACACCTGCCCGGCCTGTGAGCGGCCCGTCGAGGCCGCGATCACACGACACAAGACCCTCGGGGTGTTCGTCCCCGTGTGGGGACCGGGCCCCTGCCACAACCGTGACTGCCCCGACTACGTGCCCCGACCGCACCACACGCCCGAATCCCACGCGCAGTAGAAGTCCCCGCGCCCAGCAGGACGCCCCCGGCCTTCGAGCTTCCGGGGGCGGCTGCGGTGACCGGTGCGGGCGGCGGACGGCGGCTAGCCGGCGATCGGCGAGGCGGCGACGCAGCCCCCGGCCGTGACGAGCCCCTGCGCGGACTGCTCGGCGATCGTCTTGCCCTTGTGGATCACCTTGCAGGTGACCTGGGCACCGGTCACGTCCGCGGCGACCGGCACCACCGACGCGGGCATGATGCCGCGCAGGGTGACGGTCTTCGTCCACGGGAGGGCCGGCTTCTCGACCGTCTCCATCTTCGGCTCGATCGCGGTGCCGCCGCCGGCGGCGAACTGGATGGAGTCGACGCCCTGGCCCGTGACCTCGTAGGTGACCTCGTAGGTGTCGTTCACCGCCTTGTCGACCTTGTCGACCGCGTCGGAGGCCGAGCACGCGGTCACCCCGAGGAGGAGGGCAGCGGCGACGGCGGAGGTACGGGCGAGGCGGGACACGGGGAGCGGCATGCTGAACGATTCCTTAACGGCGCAGCGGACGGATGATCCGTACGCAATCGTAAAGATCTCGCAAAGTCAAACCGCCAGGCGCTCGACGGGGACGAATCGTCCGGGGAACGGTCGGCACCCCGGCGCGTCGGCAGCCCGGCCGTGGCCCCGCCGCGCCGTACGCGACCCGGCCGTACGGGCTCCCGGGCGGTGGGTTTGCCGGTGCGCTGAACGGTAAGTCGCCCCATGGGGCCGAGGCCCGACGGCCGCCCCGCGCACGCCCTCACTCCAGGGAGGTCCGGCTGTGGTGATGCAGAGGCCCCAGATTCTGGCAGCGCCGGCAAGCGGCGGCACCCCTGCGCGGGCCGCGGATGCGAAGGCGGAGGCGGGTGCGCGGACACGTGCGACGGGGGCCGCTGACGGCACAGATGCCGCGGAATCCCTCGTCTCCCCGGTCAGTTCGCACAACGAGTGGGATCCGCTGGAAGAGGTCGTCGTAGGGCGGCTCGACGGGGCGACGATCCCCGGCAGCCATCCGGTCGTGGCCTGCAACATCCCGCCCTGGGCAGCGCGGCTGCAGGGACTGAGCGCCGGTTTCGGGTACCCGCGACGGCTGGTCGAGCCGGCCCAGCAGGAGCTCGACGCGTTCATCGCCCTCCTGAAGTCCCTCGGTGTCACGGTCCGGCAGCCGGACGCGGTCGAGCACCGGAAGCGCTTCAGCACCCCGCACTGGTCCTCGCGCGGTTTCGGCAACACCTGCCCGCGCGACAGCCTGCTCGTGATCGGCGACGAGATCATCGAGACGCCCATGGCATGGCCGTGCCGGTACTTCGAGACCCACTCCTACCGCGAGATCCTCAAGGACTATTTCCGGCGCGGCGCACGCTGGACCGCAGCGCCGAAGCCGGAGCTCACCGACGCGCTGTTCGACCCCGACTTCCGCATCCCCGGGGCCGGGGAGCCCATGCGCTACATCCTCACCGAGTTCGAGCCGGTGTTCGATGCCGCGGACTTCGTCCGTGCGGGCCGCGACCTCTTCGTCACGCGGAGCAACGTCACCAACCGGATGGGCATCGACTGGCTGCGCCGCCACCTCGGCCCCGGCTACCGCATCCACGAGATCGAGAGCCGCTGCCGCACGCCGATGCACATCGACACGACGTTCCTCCCGCTCGCGCCCGGCAAGGCACTGGTCAATCCCGAGTACATCGACGTCGACCGCCTGCCCGAGGTACTGAGCTCGTGGGACATCCTGGTCGCCCCCCAGCCCGACCCGATCGACGACCGCCTGCTCAAGATCACCTCGATGTGCGGCAAGTGGCTCAGCATGAACATCTTCATGATCGACGAGAAGCGGGTCATCGCGGAGCGGCACCACACCGGCATGCTGCGCGCGCTCGAAGGATGGGGTTTCGAGCCCGTCCCGTGCGACCTGTTGCACTACGCGCCGTTCGCCGGCTCCTTCCACTGCGCGACGCTCGACGTCCGCCGCCGGGGCCCGCTGCAGTCGTACTTCCCCTGACCGGCGTGACCGGCCGACGCGAGGCCGGCCCGCCCGGCGGCGGGCTGATCCGGTCGCATCGACAAGCCGCCCTCTAGGCTGCCGGGATGGGTGACGATGAGGCCTGCGGCGCCGTTCCCGGTCCTGACGGGCGGATCGGCGCCGCTGCCGCGGGTCGGGATGCGGCGGCCGCCGGCGCCCGGCTGAAGGAGCGGCTGTACGCGACCATCACCATGATCTCCGTGGTGATCGGCCTCGCGGTCTCCGAGCACGCCGACGCCGCCGGGACCGCGGCGACGGTGCTGACCGCCGCCGTCGGACTGTGGCTGGCTTCGCTCGTCGCCGACCAGCAGGCCCACCGCGTGGTCCACGGCCGGCTCGCCACCGGCATGGAGTTGCGCCGCATGCTGTGGGTCAGCAGCCCTTTGCTGCTGTCCGCCGTCGGTCCGCTGATCCTGATCGGCTCCGCCGTCCTCGGCGTGATGGACCTGCGGACCGCCCTGTACGCGGCTGCCGGGGTGAGCGTCGCCGGCCTGTTCGGCTGGGGCTGGTACGGCGGCGTCCGCATGGGCGGCGGGGCGGCCCTCGCCCTGCTGGCCGGAGCCCTCGACGCGGGGATCGGCCTGGCCGTGGCCCTGGTGAAAGCGGCCGCCGGCCACTGACCGGGCTCGGCACCGCAGCCTCCCCGGGCCGGGCGAACCGCGCCGGCGCGCGGCGGCCCGGCGGACGGTGCCTCAGAGTCCCTGGAGGCCGCGGAGCGGGACGCCGTGGTGTCCTCGACGGGCCGTGACAGGTGGAGCGCGGTGCCGCCTTCTCGGTGGTCAGCCCGTACGGGGTCAGCCCGTCGGCGATGTGCGCGTAGGAGCCGGTGCGCAGGACGAACGCGGCGACCCACACCGGCTGCCGGGCGGCGGCGAGGAGCGGCCGGAAGGTCGCGGGTCCGGCCGCGAGGGCGTAGGCGACGGCACGGGCGGCGGGGTCGAGGCCGATGACCCGGACGGCGTCGGGGCGCCGACGGGCCGCGTAGTAGGCGCGGTCCCGTTCGAACAGCTCGGCGGTGCTCAGGTGCGCCGCCTGCGGCGACGTGTAGGGGGCGTCCAGGTCCTCCAGTGTCAGGTCGTGGTTGAGCAGTGCCGCGTTGATCCCGTACGAGCAGCAGAGGTCCAGCGTGGTGAGCGGGTCGGCGGCGCCGTCCGCGCGGGCTGCCGCCATGCGCCGGAACGGGCCCTGGGCGTGCCCGGGCCCGGGGCGGAGCGCTCCTCCCGCCTGCCGGTCCCCGCGCCGTCCCCACCGCTGTTGCCCGTACGCGTCATGGTGCGTGTCCCCTTCCTGTCGCGGGCCTGCTCCGCGGCAAGCAGTACCGCGTGTCCGCAGCCGGGAAGAGGGCCTCGACGGAACCGGCTCCGTTCGCCACCGTCCCCGAACCGCTGTCCCAGCAGGGCCGGCAGGGCATCGACGGGTTCAGCCGCGCCTTCGCCGGCCGGTGGCTGCGTCGCCCCGGTCCACGTCGCCACCGCCGGCAACACCGCGGGCGCCACCTCCCGGGATCCGTCCGGCTGCCGGGAGGCGTACCGGAAGATCTGGGGCAGGTGACGGCTCCGTCGCGCCGCCCCGGCGCTACCCTCCGGGGATGGAGCGCTCAGAGGTCCTCAAGCGAGTCATCGGCATCCTCACCGAAGCCCAGGAGATCCGCCGGGCAGCCGAAGCCGGGGAGGAGGACGACGGCCCCGCGACGGAGGCGGGGGTCGTCACGCAGCTGCTGAACGAGATGCTGCCCTCGATCAGCGTGCCGGCCGAAGCGTCCCCGCAGCAGGTCGCCCGTCTCGTCGCGGAGGCGCTCGGCCCCGCCCTGCACACGATGGTCGCGGGTTTCAGCCTGGCCTTCACGAGTCTCGCCATGGCGCACGACGGCGGCCGGACCGACATCACCTCGATCGAAGTACTGCAGCAGCTCGCACTCGAAGTGGAGGCGGGGACCTACGACGGCGACTGACCACCGGTCCCGTCAGCACGGCGTCCGTCGGGGATGCTGACCCGGTGGTACGCGGCGCGCGCCCCCGTGAGCCGGCCGACCAGGGTTCCGGTGCCCGCGGCCAGGAGGAGGCAGGCGAGGCGGCCCAGGTCGTAGGGGGCCGCCCAGGTCAGTTCGCCCATGGGCGGTGTGGCGAAGCCGTTCAGCAGGAGCCAGCACACCAGGGCCGTGCCCGGAGCCGCGACCAGGTGCGCCCTCATGCTCAGGACGGCCGCGAAGACGCAGAGCGCGACGAGGTCGAGGGCCGGATCGCCCTGGGCGTCCAGGAAGTTGAGCGCGGCCACCAGGACGGAGGACGCGACGCACGCGGCGGCCCAGACCGAGACGGGGGCGGCCGGCCTCGGCACGGGGCGCACTCCGGAACGCAGTCTCCGCCACACCAACATGCCTGCCTCCCGTTCCGTGACCGCCCTGGCCCCTCGCCATGATGCACGATCCGCAGGAGGCCCCCGGCGCGTGCGCGGCACCTGCCGCCCCGGCCGCGGAGCCTCTGCCCGGGGTGTCCGCGACGCGGGTCGACACGGCCCCGTCCGATCTCGGCCACGTCGTCGCCGAGCCCTCCACGAGCGCTGCCGGGCACCCGCCCGGCCGGCATACGACGCCGAGGCCGGCGCCCGCCCCGACCCGGTCCGTACCCTGCGCGCACCGGGACCGGACCTGGACACGGTGCGCCGGGTCCCGGCGGAGCAGGTGACGGTGCGCGACGTGGACCCGGGCCCGCCTCCGGGCCGGCCGTGGAAGCGGAGATCCGCAACACTGCAGGTGCGGCGGACGGTGGTGCAGCGGGTCGCCCGACACGGCGGTACCACCGAGAAGATGGGACGTGTGCACGGGCCGGCCCGTGTCCGCGGACGGAGGACGGCAGAGGACTGCGGCCCGTCCGGAACTCTTCGAACAGCCGACGAATCCGAGGCCTGCGGCCTACGATCGCCCCATGTCGTTCCGCCGTGCCTTACACGTCCTCATGGTCTTCGCCGTCGCACTGACCGGGCTGGTCGGTGGTGCCACGAGCACCGCGTGGGCCGGCGAGGAGAACTCGCCGACCGGCCAGCAGCTGCTCTTCTACAACCACGCGTACGGGGTGCTCGACCGCGAGACCGCCGATGCCGTCGAGCGCTCCGCCTATCTGCGGGAGTTCGCCAACTTCCAGGTCCGCACCACGACCGGATCGGGCGGGGAGACCTGGACCGGCCGGTACCTGATGGGACGCGAGACCTACCTCGAACTGTTCGGCGTCGGCGACCTCCCCGGCGGCGAGGGGACGCTCGGTGCCGGAGGGCTGGGGGTCTCGGCCGAACGCGCGGGCGACCTCGCCACGGTGACCCGGCGGCTGCGCGACCAGGGAGTCCCCGAGCCCGTCGCCTTCCGCCAGACGCGCGACTTCGGCGACGGCGTCCCGGTGCCGTGGTTCGACGCCGTCCTCACCACCACCGAGTACGACGCCTTCGCGGCGTGGGGCATGGAGTACCTGCCGGAGTACTTCGCCGACCCGCGCTCCACCACCGAGCCGCCCGGCCACCCCGGTGACGTCGGCCGCGAGCGCTACCTGTCCGACGACTACCGCGACCGCCTGATGCGGGACGTGACCTCGATCCGCCTCGCGCTGACCGCGGGCGACCTCGCCGACACGGTGCCGCTGCTCCGCGCGGGCGGGTTCACCGTCCGGAAGGTCCCGGGCGGGGGCGTCGTCGCACAGGGCGGTGGCACCACCATCCGCCTGGACTCCGTCGCACGCGAGGAGGCCGGGCTGCGTCAGGTCGAGATGTCCCTCAACCGTCCCGTGGCGTACCGCCACGAGGAACGCATCGGGAACTCGACCCTCACCGTGGGCCCGGGCACGCGCGCCGTATGGACGTTCGGTACGGCCCGGTGACGCCGCGGCGTCACCGCACGGCCCGGGCGGCCTGCAAGTGCGCGGACTGGGCGTCTACCGGTCCCCGTACCGCAGGCGGCCCAGGGCCGTCATCGGCTGGTCGTGGGCGGCGACGGGGGCCGGGAGGCAGGTGGAACCGGTGAGGTGGCGGTCCACGGCGGCGGCCGCGGCCCGGCCCTCGGCGATGGCCCACACCACCAGGGACTGACCCCGGCCCGCGTCGCCCGCGACGAACACTCCCGGCGCCCCTGCGCCGCGGGCCGCGAAGGTGGCGTCGCGGGCGAGGTTGCCGCGGTCGTCCAGCTCCAGCCCCAGCCGCTCGCGCAGGCCGCCCGCCCGCTCGGGCCCCGAGAAGCCGAGGGCCAGCACGACCAGGCCGGCCGGCAGCACCCGCTCGGTGCCGGCCAGCGGGTCACGGCCCACCGGCTCGACGGCGGTCAGGTGCAGGGCCCGTACCCGGCCCGAGGCGTCCCCCTCGAAGTGCAGGGTGGCGCAGGAGAACAGCCGGGGGTCGCGTCCTTCGCGCCCCCTGGCCTCCTCGTGGGCGTGCGAGATCCGGTAGACCTTCGGGTACACCGGCCAGGGCTCTCCGTCGGTGCGGCCCGCGCCGGGCTCCGGGTTGATGTCGAGCTGGACCACGGACAGCGCACCCTGCCGCAAGGCCGTGCCGAGGCAGTCCGAGCCGGTGTCCCCGCCGCCCACGATGACCACGTGCCGGCCCTCGGCGGTGACGGGCGGCACGGGGTAGTCGCCCTCCCTCACCCGGTTGGCACAGGTCAGGTAGTCCATGGCCTGGTGGATGCCGTGCAGCGAGCGGCCCGGGACGGGCAGTTCCCGGCGTTCGCCGGCCCCGATCGCGACGACCACGGCATCGCACCGGCTGCGCAGCTCGGCCGCGTCGGTACCGGCTTCGCCGTCCCCGCGCGCGCCGCCCACGGCCGCGCCCGTGACGAAGACCGTGCCCTCCGCGCGCATCTGCTCGATCCGGCGGTCCAGGTGCACCTTCTCCATCTTGAACTCGGGGATGCCGTAGCGCAGCAGACCGCCGATGCGGTCGGCGCGCTCGTACACGACCACGGTGTGGCCGGCCCGGGTCAGCTGCTGCGCCGCGGCCAGACCGGCCGGTCCCGACCCTATGACGGCCACCGTCCTGCCGCTGTGACGCTCCGGGGGCCGCGGGGTCATGTAGCCGCGCCGCAGGCCCTCGTCCGCGATGGTCTGCTCGACGTTCTTGATGGTCACCGGATCCGCGTTGATCGTGAGGACGCAGGCGTCCTCACAGGGGGCGGGGCAGAGCCGGCCGGTGACCTCCGGGAAGTTGTTGGTGGCGTGCAGCCGCTCGTAGGCGGCGTGCCAGTCCTCGCGCGCGGCGTACGCGTTCCACTCCGGTACGAGGTTGCCCAGGGGGCAGCCGGTGTGGCAGAAGGGGATGCCGCAGTCCATGCAGCGGGCTGCCTGGCGGGAGACGAGCGGCAGCAGCGCCCGGCCCGCGTGGACCTCGCGCCAGTCGCCGAGCCGTTCCTCGACGGGGCGGGACGGAACGGGCTCGCGGGGGATCCTGAGGAAACCGAACGGATCGGTCACGCGCCACCTCCCTGGAGGGTGTGCGCCGACGGGTCGAGCGGGCGTGCACGTCGCCCCGCGCGGTCCCTCGCGGTCCCTTGCGGGGGTCGCGCGGTCCCTCGTGGCCTCTCGTGCACGCGTGGTGAGGCGGTTCGACCAGATTACGCCGTCTCCGCCGTCGAACCCCTCCGCGACGGGAACCCGGTGACGGGCCGGCTACCGAAGGTGGCGACGGGGCCGGGGCACAGGCCCCGCCGGATAGCGTGGAGCGCATGACGGTAGGCACTCCGGACACCCGGCTCGTGGTCCTGCGCGGGAACAGCGCTTCGGGCAAGTCGTCGGTCGCGGCCGGCCTCCGCGAGCGGTTCGGCCGGGGCCTGGCCCTGGTCGGTCAGGACCACCTGCGCCGCGTCGTGCTGCGCGAACACGACCGGCCCGACGGCGCGAACATCGGCCTGATCGACACCGTCGCCCGCTACGCCCTCGACGCCGGCTACCACGTCGTCGTCGAGGGGATCCTCTACGCCGACCACTACGGCGCCATGCTCGCGCGGCTGCGCTCCGACCACCGCGGGCCGACGCACGGGTACTACCTGGACGTGCCGATCGAGGAGACCCTCGCCCGGCACGCGACGAAGCCGATCGCGGACGAGGTCTCCGAGACCGAGCTCCGCTCCTGGTACCGGCCCCTCGACCTGCTGCCCGGCGGCGTCGAGACGGTCGTCGGCGCCGCCGGTTCCCTCGACGACACCGTCGCGCGCATCCTGCGCGACACCGGCCTGGCCGGGCTGCCCGCGCGCGAGCACTGACGGCACGTACGGCCGGCCGGCCGCGGGTCATCTGCGCAGCAGGGCGCAGACGAAGTCCTCCTGGACCTCCCGGACCCGGGCGAGGAGGCCGGGATCGTTGTCGAGGGAGGTCTGCGTGGTGATCGAGAAGGTCAGCGAACGCCGGCCGTCCTCCGTGGCCGCCGCGAGCTGGGTGTAGCCGGGTGTGTTGCTGGTGTGGCCGTACACGGCTCCGCAGCGGGTGGTGTAGCGGTAGAGGGCCAGGCCCGCATCCGTGCGCCCCGGCCCCGGGGGCTGGGACCGTGCGCCGGGGATGAACCTGAACTGCTGGTCGCGGGTGCGGTCGGAGAGGAGCGCGCCGCCCGCGTAGCCGCGGATGAAGGCGGTCAGGTCCTTCGGCGTCGAGACGATTCCCCCGGCCGCCCAGGCTCCCGAGGCGCTGATGGCCTCGCTGACGTCGACGGGGCCCTCCAGCGGGTCGATCTGGTAGCCGTGGAGGTACGGGGTGGGCAGCCGGTACCCCTGCGGCAGGCTCGTCGCCTCCAGACCGAGCGGTTCGTGGACGAGCTCGCGCAGCAGTGCCTCGTACCGGCGTCCGGTGGCGGCCTCGGCCATCAGGGCGACGGCGATGTTGTCGGAGTTGGAGTACTGGTAGCGCCTGCCCGGCCGGAACTCGAGGTCTTCGTCGGCGACGAACTCCAGCAGGCGCCGGGGGTCGAAACGGTGGCGGGGGTCCTCGGAGACGATGTCGACGAAGCCCGGGGATGCCGAGTAGTCGGGGAGCCCGCTGGTGTGGTTCAGCAGTTGACGCAGCGTCACCCGGTGCCATGCGGCCGGCTGGCGGGGCAGCACCTCGCCGATCGTGTCGTCCAGGTGCAGCCGTCCGCGGTCGACGAGGCGCAGGGCCACCGCTCCGCTGAAGGCCTTGGCGACACTGGCGATCCGCATGTGGTCGGTCGCCTCCGGCGGCCGGCCGCTCTCCACGTCGGCCACGCCGGCCCGGTAGATCTCCGTACGGTCGCCGTCGCGCAGGACGGCAATGACCCCGGGGGGACCGCCGGGGGTCGCCACCAGTTCCCGCAGTTCCTGCCGGAGGACGGCCCTGGGCGGCGGGCCGTCGCCGTCTCCGGCTTGGGCGGGCTGCACCGCTGCGGCGAGCAGGGCGCCGCACACGGCGGTGGCGGCGGCCAGGCGCAGGGGCGGCCGGAGCCGGCGGGTGTGGCCGTACGGGCGTGGGGACACGGAGGTACCTCCCGGGAAGACGGAACGCGCGGCCCACCCTGGCAGGAGCGGGGCGGGCGGTAGCGGCGACACGGCCGCGCGGCGGCCGACGTGGCCCGTCCAGCCCTGCCGGACGCCGCCCCCTGGAGACCCTGTTGGAGCCGGCCGCGGACGGCGTTCGCCTCCTCGGTGAAGCCGGGTCGTGCATGGCGCGTGCCGAGAGGGAGGCGTCGCGGACCCCGGTGGAGCGGCGGTCCCAGTTCCGGTCGCCGCCCCCTTCTCGCGCCGCCCCCTCCTCGGGCAGCCCCGTGGTGGCGGCGTCGACGGGTGCACCGGTCGGCGCGTGCGTGAGGAGCTTGAGGGTGTTGCTGGTACGCGCCCTGACGCCCGGGCCGTCGAAGCCGCGCGGTCGCCCCGGCCGGGACCGGGCCGTGCGGCGCCCTGCCGTAGTCGAAGCGGGGCCGGCACTCCAGCGCGAAGGGGACGGTCCCGCGCGCACGACCCGTACCACCTGGTGCCGGTCGGTCGGGGTGGGCTCCTCCTCCACGGGCATGAAGTCGACGACCTCGCCGACGCCCTGGGAGGTGAGGAAACGGGTGATCAGTGCGGCGGTGCCGGCCAGGTAGGGCCGGACGGTGAAGACCTCCGGCGGCCGGCGCGCCCGTCGTGAGCGGCGGCACAGGGCGGGCGGTCGGCGAGGCGGCTCAGACGGCCTGCTCCCGCGCGCCGGGCAGCAGTTCGGTCACGGCGAAGGCGACCACGGCCGCCAGGATCACCACGGGCATCATGGCGGAGCTGCCGAGGAGCAGGGTCACGAGGACCACGCTGCTCACCGGCAGCCGCAGCGTCGTGGCCGTTGCCGCGGCCATGCCCGCCGCCAGTGCGGGGACGATGCCCAGCCCCGGCAGGGGCGCGAGCAGGACGCCCGCTGCCGCGCCGAGGAAGAGCGCGGGGAACACCGGTCCGCCGCGCAGGCTGCCGAGGCAGAGCGTGTACGCGGCGCCCTTGAACAGCAGGACGGCGATCAGCGCGCCGACCCCCCAGCTGTGCGGCTCCGCGGCCAGTGCGGCCAGTGCGGACTGTCCCGAAGAGGCGACCTCGACGGGGGTGCGGCCGGTGGTCAGCGCGTAGAGGGCGGCGCAGGCCGCGGCGCCGAGGGCGCACTGCACGGTGCGGGCCAGCGGCCTGCCGTGGACGTACGAGGCCACGGACCGGGCCGCGGCCAGCACGGGGTGCAGGGCGACCGCGAGGGCCACGGCGAGGACCAGGCCCCAGAGGACGTCCCAGGCGTCCAGGCGGGGGAAGGGCGCGGACAGGTCCAGGGAGAGGTTGCCGGTCGGCAGGCCGGTCCAGCGTCCGAGGCCGGTGAACACCAGCGAGCCGATGCCGCTGGACAGCAGGGCGGGCAGCATGACGGCGAACAGCTGGGGCCCGCCCACGCCCGCCACCTCGATCAGCAGCACCGCGGCGATCAGCGGGTTGCCGAAGATGGCGGCGATGGCGGCCGCCGCCCCCGCCGCGCCGAGGAGGGCGGTGCCCTGCGCGGTCGCAGGCGCCTGCGCCAGGTCCCGGAACAGCAGGGCCAGGCCGCCGCCCAGCGCGATCAGCGGAGCCTCCGGACCCAGCACCGCGCCGAAGGGCAGGGCGGCCAGACCGGCGATGACCACCCCGGGCAGGGCGGCCGAGGACGCGCCGCCGGTATGGAGTCCGGCGGCGGGGACGTGCCCGCCCGCCCCGGGCAGGTGGGCGACGACCAGCCCCACGACGGTTCCGGCGACGAGCAGCAGCGGCAGCGGCCACCACCAGGGCGGTGCGTCCCAGCCCAGGACCGCCGGGAGGTCCGCCCACAGGACGTGCTCCAGTTCGTGCAGCACGACGAGGAACCAGAAGGCGGCGAGGGAGATCGGGATGCCGATCAGCCCGCAGAAGACGAGCACCTTGAGGTAGGCGGGGCTGCGGAGCAGGTGTTGCAGGACCTCCGCTTCCTGTGGCTGTGTCCCGGTGACGGGCGGGGAATCGGATCGAGGGCGCGGCTCCGTCATGGGCACCTCCCCTTTCCCCTCGATGGTGCCCCCGAGCGGCCTTCCCCGCCGCTCCGCGCTGGTTTGACGGGAGACGGGCCCGACCAAGATCGGAGTATGGCTGACGCGAGCACACCCGTATCCGGGACCCGGCGGCAACACGACCCGTACCGCGGGGTGGATCTCCTGCCGGACGGCGCGGCACGGCGGCCCGATACCGCCGGAACGGCCGGTCACGGCGGGGCACCGCACGGTCCCCCGGGGCTGCTGCCGGGGGTTCGGGGCCACGGCTGAGGCGATCGTGCGGGCCGTCTCTGCCGGTGACGACGACCGCATCCGCCACCTGCTGGCCGGTTTCGCCGCCATCGCCGATCTTGACGCCCTCCTCCACCTGCGCAGCCGCCTGTACGCGGCCCGCCGCGGGTGAGGGCGGCGGCGCAGGGGCCGGGCGGGTACGCCGATGTGGTGTTCCCGCCGCATGTCGCCTTCGCGCGCGCCGCGCCGGGCGGTGGGGGGGCCTCCCCTCGCGCCCGCTGCCGCTGCCGCCGTCGCCCTCCCTCCGGGTCCCCGGATCGGCCGGCTCATGAGCCGGCCCTTTGCCCCCTGCGCCTCTGGTCCCCCGCGGGCTACCTGGCGTGCTGGCCCGGCTGGTAGTCGCCCGCCGGCTGCTGGACGATGACGTTCAGCCGGTTGTAGGTGTTGATGAGGCCGATGAGGCACACCAGCGCGAGCAACTGATCCTCGTCGTAGTACTTGGCCGCGTTCGCCCAGGCTTCGTCCGTGACGCCGCCGGCCGCATCGGCGATGCGCGTGCCCTGTTCCGTCAGCTCCAGGGCCGCCCGTTCGGCGTCCGTGAAGACCTTGGCGTCGCGCCAGACCGCGACCAGGTGGAGGCGAACCGAGGTCTCGCCGGCGTGCGCGGCGTCCTTGGTGTGCATGTCGGTGCAGAAGCCGCAGCCGTTGATCTGGCTGGCCCTGATGTTCACCAGCTCCTGCGTCGAGACCGGGAGCCCCGAGTCCGTGATGACCTTGCCCGCCGCGTTGAGGTGCTTCGCGAACTTGGGAGCGAGAGGGCTGGCGAAGAAGTTGAGGCGGGCATCCATGGTGATCTCCTTGCGGTGTCGAACCGTTTCACACACAGGACGGGACAGCCCGCCGGAATGTGACACGCGGACGAGCCGTCCCTCTGTGACCTGCGTCGCTCCCGGCCCGTCCGAGGCGTCCGTCAGGGCCGCGGCCCGGTCCTCCGGACCCGGACGGGTGAGTCGGGGAATCGGCAGGGGGCGGGGCCTGGTTGTAGGGGCACAGACCTCTTCTGCCGAAGGAGCGAACAGTGGCCCTGTCCCCTGACGAACGCGAGCAGTTCCTGGCCGAGCCCCACATCGCCGCGCTGGCCGTGAGTGCGGGCGAGAAGGGCGACCGCGCACCGCTGACGGTGCCCATCTGGTACCAGTACGCGCCCGGCGGCGATGTGTGGATCATGACGGTCCGTGATTCGCGCAAAGCCGCGCTGATCGCTGCCGCGGGCCGGTTCAGTCTGATGGTGGACCGGGTGGAGCCGACGATCCGGTACGTGTCGGTGGAGGGCCCGGTGGTCTCGACCGTGCCGGCCACGCGGGAGCTGCTCACGGAGATCGCGGCGCGCTACCTGCCCGCGGACAAGGTGGAGGGGTACGTCGACTTCGCCTGGAAGAACCACGGCGAACAGGTCGTGATCCACCTGCGGCCGGAACGGTGGCTGAGCTCGGACCTCGGTCAGGTCTGAGTCCGGGCGCGGGGGCGCGGGCGGCGGGTGCGGGCGGCCGGTGACATGCACGCCGCATCCCGGCGTGCCACGCTGTTCACAGGCTCGGGGACCAGGCAGCCGCGACGAACGGAGCGCGCTGTGACCCGTCCGATCCGCGCCGCCGCAGGGCCGCGGCGCAGCGTCGCCGCCGTCTGCGCCGCCCTGCTCTTCGTGACGCTGGCCTCGGGTACCGCGGCGGGCGCGGACCCCACGCCGTCTGCGTCCGCGGACGCGGAGCAGGCCCCGCTGGATCCGCGCATCTCGGAGATCATGCGGAAGCCGGACTACCGGTATGCGCAGTGGGGGCTGCTGCAGACCGGGCCGGACGACGGCCGGGTGGTGCACGGCCTGTTCCCCGATCAGTTCTTCATCCCCGGGTCCACCGCGAAACTGATCAGTGTCTCGGGCCCGTGGCAGACCCTCGGCACGGACCACCGCTTCGTCACCCCGGTCTACGCGGTCGGCGAGCGCAACGGCGGCACGCTGACCGGCGACCTCGACCTCGTCGCCCAGGGCGACCTCACCATGGGCGGCCGGACCCGTCCCGACGGCACCGTCGCGTACACGGATCTCGACCACACCTACGCCAACGACTTCCCCGGCGCGACCCTCACGCCGGAGAACCCCCTCGCCGGGATCGACCACCTCGCCCGGCAGGTGCGGGAGTCCGGCATCACCCGTCTCGACGGCGACGTGATCGTCGACAGCCGGATCTTCCTGCCCGACCCGGTCCTCGACCCCACCCCGACCCCTCTGATCATCAACGACAACCTGATCGACCTGACGACCGCCCCCGGGGCCCGGGCCGGCGCGGACGCCCGGCTGGACTGGCGGCCGAAGGTGGCTCCGTACGAGGTCAGTTCGACGGTGAAGACCGTGGCGGCCGGAAGGCCGACGGCGGTCACGGTGACGGCCACCGAGGGCGGGACCCGGATCCGGCTGTCCGGGACCATCGCGGCGGACGCCGAGCCGCTGCTGCGCACCTCCCCGATCGCCGACCCGGCCGCGTTCGGCCGTGCGGCCCTGATCGAGGCCCTGCGCCGGGCCGGGGTCCAGGTCACCGCCGATCCGGCGGGCCCCAACCCGGCCGCCCGGCTGCCGCGCGACTACGCGGGCCGGCCCCGGGTGGCCGCGTACACCTCCCCGCCCTACGCGCAGTACGCCGAACTGATCCTGAAGGTCAGCCACAACCTGGGCGCCAACCTCGGCATCTGTCTGCTGGCGGTCACGGCCGGCAGCAAACAGTGCGAGGACGGCTTCCCCGTCCTCGCCGACTTCCTGGACCGGGCAGGTGTCGACCGCGAGCAGGTGCAGCTCATGGACGGCCGTGGAGGCAACCCGGCCGACCGGGTCACGCCCCGGGCCCTGGTGCAGATGCTGGCGTACTGGCAGCGCACCCCTGACGCGCGGCTCTTCCGGGAGGCCCTGCCCGTCCTCGGGGTCGACGGGCTGCTGGCCGAGAACTGCCGCGACTGCCCGGCACGCGGGAAGGTGTTCGGCAAGACCGGCGCGGCCGTGGGGGGCGACGCCCTCAACGACCGCCTGGCCGTCGGCGCCATCACGATCGCCGGGTACCTGGACAAGGGCGGCGGCCGCTTCGACACCTTCTTCGCGGGCGTCAACGGCGCGTCCACGCCGACCGCCGATCCCGCCGGGGTGCTGACCATCGCCGACGACCTGGCCATGATCGCCGCCTACCTCCAGGAGTCGCCGCCGCGCTGACCCGCGGACGCCCCGCCGGCACCACTGCCGGCGCTCCGGCAGGCTCTGCGGGCCGCTCCTGCGGGCCCTGGCCGGCCGTCCGCCGAGCCGGGTCCGGAGGCTGTGGGGCCGGGCGGGCTCTCGCCCTCCCCGGCGCGCCCGTCCCGGGCTGCCCTGCCGGGGCGGTGCGCGGCGGCAGCTCCTCACCCGGCGCATCACACGGTGATCACCGTCTTGCCCAGGAGTTCCCGGGACTCGATCGCCTCGTGGGCCGCTGCCGCGCGCTCCAGGGGGAAGGTCGCCCCGATCACCGGGCGCAGCGTGCCCTCGGCCGCCGCCCGCAGGGTGTGTGCCGCGAGTGCGGCGTGCTCGGAGTCCGTCAGCTGGACGTCGGCGATGCCGAGCAGGCGGATACCGCGGGCCGCCGCCTCCGCCGGGTCCACCGGGGCGAAGCCACCGGTGGGGGCCCCGTGGGCGGAGAACCGGCCGCCGGTCGCCACCAGGGAGAACGCGGCCAGGCCGACTTCGCCCCCCACCCCGTCCAGCACGACGTCCGCGCCCGTCCCGCCGAGCGCCTCCCGGGCCCGTTCCACCCAGTCGGGGCGGGCCGCGTCGACGACGGCGTCCGCACCCAGCTCCCGGACCAGGCCGGTCTTGCGGTCGCCGCGGGCCACCCCGACGACCCGGGCGCCGGCCGCTCTGGCCAACTGGACCATGACGGTGCCCATGCCGCCCGAGGCGCCCACGACCAGCACCTGTTCACCGGGCCGGACGGCCGTGGCCTCCAGCAGCCTGGCGGCCGTCGCCCCGTCGTGGACCAGGGCGGCCGCGTCGGTGAAGGACACCTCGTCCGGTACGGCGGCCAGCGCCCCGGCCGGGGCCAGGGCCAGTTCCGCGTAGCCGCCCGTGATGCCGATGGAGGCGACGATCCTGCGGCCGTTCCACGCCGGGTCCACGCCCTCGCCGGTCGCGCGGACCGTGCCGGCGATGCCGCCGCCCGGTACGTAGGGCGGGGTGACCGGGAAGTACTCGCGTCCCCAGCCGCCGCGCACCTGGGTCTCCACGAAGATCGTGTCCACGGCGGCGACGGTGACCAGCACCTGGCCCGGGCCCGCCGTCGGCTCGGGCAACTCGGTCGGGACCAGTACGTCCGGACCGCCGAACTCGATCGCCTGTGTCGCACGCATGGCACTCACCCCTCCACCCGGGCGCCGGACCCTCCGGCGCCCGCACCTGGAGTCTCGGACGTCAAGCGCGGTCGAGGTCAAGCGATCACACGGCACCGGCCGGACGGGACCGGTCGCGCCGGGCCGACGAGGGGTCAGGGCCTGGTGGCGGTGACCAGGTAGTAGTCCAGGACCTGCTGCTGCCAGGCGGCCAGGAAGTTCCGGGGCCAGGTGCCCGGTTCCCAGAGACGGGCGAGCCAGCGGTCCCAGCCGGGCCAGACCTGCGGGCCGATCGAGGCCGTCCGTACGTCGACGAGGCCCGCTGCGGCCAGGGCATCGGTGAGCCGTGCGACGGGCCGGGCGATGTCCAGGCCGCTGGCGAACGAGTCGAGCAGCCCCGCGAGCCGCTCGGCGTGGGCGGGAGCGCCGTCCACGGTGAAGAAGCTGGCGACGGCCACCCGCCCGCCGGGCCGCAGGACCCTGGCCGCCTCCCGGGCGAAGGCGGCCAGGTCCGGGAAGTGCTGGGCCGCCTCGACGCTGTAGAGGCAGTCGAACTCCGCGTCGCCGAGCGGCAGGCTCTCCGCGGCTCCCAGGACGAAGCGCAGCCGGTCCGGCTGCGCCGCCAGGAGCCGCCCGTTCGCCTCGCGGGCCCGCTGGAGCTGCTGGGGGTGGATGTCCACCCCGGTGACGCCCGTCGGCCCGTACTCCTCCAGGGCGAGCGCGCACCCGAGGCCGAGACCGCAGCCGATCTCCACGGCCCGGCCGCCCGCGGGGGCGGCGGCGTCGAGGACCCGCCGGTAGAGGTCCTGCTCGCTGCGGACGCGGTCGCCCTGCGACAGGGGCCGGTCGAGGTCGACGGACTGCCAGTACCCGAAGTTGATGAACCCTCCGGCGAACACGGGCACGGCGCTGAGATCGGCCGGCCCGTACGTCTCCCACACCGCGGGCCGCACGACCGGAGCGGACTGCTCCGCAGGCTCACCCGTCAACGCCCCACCGCCTTCCGTCCGTACGGGGCCGCGTTCGGCCCCGACGTCATCAGTGTGGCGCCTGAAGGAGCGTCACGACAGACCGCCCGGCCGGGCGCGCCCGGCGGGCGAGGTGCGGGACGTACGCGAGAACGGCCCCGGTCCCTTCATCCGCAACCGCCGCGCGAGGAGAATCCCCTTCGGCGGAACACGCGCCGGACGGCGCGGTGCGATCGGGATGAGGCGAACCGGAATGGACCCCTGGGAACACGACGAGCCGATGGCCGTACGGCGGGCGGCCGACGGCCGGCTCTACTTCGCCGCCACCGACGTGACCGGCATGCTCCGCGACATCGCGCGGGCCATCGCCGTCCACGCGCGGGACGGGGACCTCACCTGGACCGGCGACGGCCGGGGCCCGGTGTCCCTGGACGCGTCCACCATGCTCACCGTCGCGCGCATCCTCACGACGCAGGCGGACCGGATGGACGTCCAGCTGATCACCATCGCCGGAGAGTGACCCGCCTCCTGAGAGGAGCTGACACCATGTCTGGACTCGCCTGTAGGTGATCACACGAAGCCGTGGATCCACGCGTTCGTCCGCTCGTCCACCTACGACGCCCAGCTCGCCGCAGGCGCCGTGCAGCCGATGCCGGCGGACGTCGCGATCAACGGCGTACCCGCCTCCGCTTCGGCCACGGGCACGGCCGAGCAGCTGATCGCCTGGGAGCCCGAGGAGTAGCCGGTCGATACCGCCGGCGGACGGCCTTGATGACGTCCGCCTCGGTGAACATCACGAACAGCTCCGCGCCCGCGGCGGACGGCCGGTACGGCCTCGTACAGCTCGGGCCCGAGCGCCTCCCACAGCACTGCTGACCCAGCCAGGAAGGGGATATGGCTCAGAGGGCCGGGTAGTCCGTGTAGCCGCGGGCGTCGCCCCCGAAAAAGGTGGCCGGGTCCGGGGTGTTGTACGGGCCCTCGGTGCGCAGGCGCGCCGGCAGGTCCGGGTTGGCCAGGAAGAGGGCGCCGAAGGCGAGGAGGTCGGCGGTGCCGTCCTCGATCAGCGTGAGGGCGCGGTGGTCGGTGGAGCCTTCGGTCGCGGGGTTCAGCACGAGCATCCCGGAAAACTGCTTGCGCAGGGCGAGGGTGGCCTCCCGGGCCCCGGGGCCGTGCTCCATGACGTGGAGGTAGGCCAGGCCGAGGCCGTCGATCTCCTTGACCAGGGCCTCGTAGGCGGGCTGCGGGTCGGGCTCGGAGATGTCGTTGTACGGGTTCCCGGGCGAGACGCGCAGCGCCGTGCGCCCGGCGCCGATCGCGGCGGCCACCGCCTTCACGGCTTCCACGGCGAAGCGGATCCGGTTCTCCGCCGGGCCGCCCCACTCGTCGGTGCGCAGGTTCGTGCCGGGGGCCAGGAACTGGTGGATCAGGTAGCCGTTGGCGCCGTGCAGCTCCACTCCGTCGAATCCGGCCTCCACCGCGTTGCGGGCGGCCTCCGCGTAGTCGGCGACGGTGTCCCACACCTCGTCCCCGGTCAGTTCGCGGGGGGTCACGAAGTCCTTCATGCCGTCGCCGGTGAAGAGCTGCCCCTGCGCGGCGACCGCGGACGGGGCCACCGGGACGAGGCCGTCGGGCAGCAGCGTCGGGTGGCCGATCCGGCCGGAGTGCATGAGCTGGGCGAAGATCCGGCCGCCGGCCGCGTGCACGGCGTCGGTGACCTCGCGCCAGGAGGCGACCTGCTCGGCGGTGTGCAGGCCGGGGGTGAAGGGGTAGCCCTGCCCGACCACGGAGGGCTGGATCCCCTCGGTGATGATCAGGCCGGCGCCGGCGCGCTGGGTGTAGTACTCGGCGACGAGGCCGGTCGCGACACCGCCCTCCCCTGCGCGGCTGCGGGTCATCGGAGCCATGGCGATCCGGTTGGAGAGGGTGGCTCCGGCCAGGTGAACGGGTTCGAAAGCGCTGGTCATCTTTGCCCCACATAGATAGTTGGTCGGCCAATGATTGGCTTCGGGGTGAAGCGTACCTCATTAGTTGGCCGACCAAGGTAAAATGTTCGGGGCAGGTAGAATCCACCTGACGGTGATCAGAGCGACCGCTCAGCACGGCGGCCGCCGACCGGATCCGCCGGACCGACCCAGGAGGAGCACTCCCATGACCGCGGAATCCGTTCAGGAACCGCGCACCGCCTCAGGGTGTGCGACGGCGCCCAGCGCCGTGCTGGAAGGGCCGGTGAGCCATGCGATCAGCCGGGTCGCCCGGCTCCACCGGATAGCGGCGGGCCGGGTCCTGCGGGACCTGGGGCTGCACCCGGGGCAGGAGTTCCTGATGATGCACCTGTGGGACAGCGGGGCGGTGCGCCAGTCCGAGCTGATCAAGGCCGTCGGACTCGACCCCTCCACGGTGACGAAGATGCTCCAGCGCCTGGAGCAGTCCGGCCACGTACGGCGCCGCCCCGACCCCTCCGACCGCCGGGCCTCCCTGGTGGAGGCGACCGACACCAGCTGCGGTCTCCTGGTCGAGGTGCGCAGGGCATGGGGTGAACTGGAACGCCAGACCCTGGAGGGCCTGGACGCGGCCGAACGCGGCGAACTGGCCCGCCTGCTGGGCAAGGTCGAAGCCACGTTGTGCACGGAGGTCACCCGGGGAGGCGGCCCGGCGTGCGACGACGGGTACAGGGAACCGGGCAGTTGCTGAGGGCGTCCGGCGCCACCCGTGACCGCCGCGACCGAACCGACCGAGGGATGCAGGAAGCGATGACGCTGAAAGAAGGCCAGCGCGTACGGCTGGCTTCGGACACCAGGCTGATCGACGCGGTCGCGGAGGCGGACGGTGCCCCGGCGCCCGCGGGCGCGCCCACGGCGTTCCTGTCCCTCGCGGCGGGCACCGAGGGCACCGTCGAGCGGGTGGTCGAGCACCAGGACCAGAGCGAGGGGGTCCGCGAGTACGTCCGCCTCAAGTCCCTGCTCGACGCCTTCGGCGGGGACATGCCGCCGGAGAGCAGGCGCCGACTCGAAGCGCAGGTCGGCTCCTTGGAGCCCGAGTGGATCGACTACCAGCAGCAGGGCCCGCTCGTCACGGTCCGCGTCCGGTTCGACAACGGGTTCGTCCTCGACGATGTGCACGAAGGGCTCTTCGCCGGGCAGTAGTCGCCACGTCTGCTCCTGTCCCGCCGATCGCGCCGGCGGTACTTCTCCTAGGAACAGCCCATGCTCGACCCGTCGGGCGCCGCCTCGGCGGACAACGAGTACCAGGTCCGGGCGTCCACGCCGAGCAGGGCCGCCGGGGGCGGCTGCATCCCGTAGATCTTGCGGAGCATGGCGGGCGACTCGAAGGAGAGCATGATGCTCGGCCGGTCGGCGGATGCGAAGCAGAAGAGGGCGGTCCGGCCGTCGGGGCCGGTGTCCAGGTCGTCCACCGGGCGCCATCCCGCCGCCCGCGCTTCCCGGCCGTAGTACTCGAGCACTTCCTCCTTGGTCCCGCCGTACGCGTACAGCCGCTGCGCGGAGAGCCAGGCGCCCCCGGTGTCGTCGACGCAGGCGGCCTCGGCCCACGACCCGCCGCCGACGGGCACGGCCCCCTCCGGACGCAGCGCCAGGACGGGCAGCCCGTCGAGTTCGGCCACGGCCGGCCCGGTCCCCTCGCAGCTCGCGGACGGGAGCAGGAGGGAACATCCGCTCAGGCCGGCCCCGGCGAGCAGGACCGCCAACAGCACCCGCATGGCAAGCATGTTCATGGCGAGATTATGACGACCCCTGGCCGGAAGCCGCCGAGCGCCCCCCTCGCCACCGGCCGGCGCGCCCCGACGGACAAGGAACGCACCGGCCTGACCGGGCCGGGCGGCGCCGGCTCGTCCTCGGGCGACCGTCAGGCGGGACGGGTGCCGGCCCGGGTGCCGTCGTTGCACAGGGCCCAGATGACGAAGACCGCGATGGCGATCGAGACGATGGCCCAGATCGGCGTGTAGGGCAGCCACATGAAGTTGATGATCACGCTGAAGGCTGCCAGCACCACACCCGTCGTGCGCGCCCACAGGCTGCCCTTGAGGAGACCCGCACCGACGACGATCAGGACGATGCCGAGGAGCAGGTGGATCCATCCCCAGGCCGCCACGTCGAACTTGAAGACGTACGCGCCCTGACGGGCGTAGACGTCGTCCTTCGCGATGCCGGCGATCCCCTTGATCACACCGAGGATGCCGTCGACGAGGAGGAGGACGGCCGCGAACATCGTTCCGCCTGCTGCCCAGGCGCTCTTGCTGTCGTAGGACCGGCCGGGGGCCGGGCGGGGGGACTGGGGTGTCGTCTGCTGGGCCACGGCAACTCCTTGACGAGGGAACGCCCGGTTCAGGCGCACCCCCAGCGTCAGGGTGCGGCTGGGAGAGGGACACCGGGGCGCCGCCGTTCGGGTGAACCTCCCGCGGGAGCGCCCCGGGGTACACGGCCTCGCCCGGGCCCGGCCGCCCTCGCCGCGTCAGCCTTCCCGGCGGGTCGCAGGGGCGGAACCCGGTACGGGCCGTCCCGACAGCTGCTGCCACAGGAAGGTGTGGGTGAGGGCGTGGTTGAAGGCGGCCTGTGCGTTGTCGGTGGCGCCACCGTGGCCGCCGCCGGTGTTCTCGTAGAAGTGGACCCGGTGGCCGAGTGCGCGCAGCCGGGCGGCCGTCTTCCGGGCATGGGCGGGGTGGACGCGGTCGTCGCGGGTGGAGGTCATCAGCAGGACCGGCGGGTACGCCCGGTCCGCCGCGAGCTGGTGGTAGGGGGAGATCGCCTCCAGGTGGGGGCGGTCGGCCGGGTTGTCCGGGTCGCCGTACTCGCCGGTCCAGGACGCTCCGGCCAGCAGCTTGTGGAAGCGGAGCATGTCGAGGAGGGGGACCTTCGCGACGATCGCGCCGAACAGCTGCGGGTGGCGGGTGAGCATCGCGCCCATGAGGAGGCCGCCGTTGCTGCCGCCGACGATGCCGAGCCGGTCGGGGGTGGTGACGCCGCGAGCGATCAGGTCGGCGGCGACCGCCGCGAAGTCCTCGAACGCGCGAGGGCGGTCCGCGCCGAGCGCGGCCCGGTGCCAGGCGGGCCCGTACTCGCCGCCGCCGCGGATGCACGCGACCGCGTAGGTGCCGCCCCGTTCGATCCAGGCCCGGCCGGTGACCGGGTTGTAGGAGGGGGTCTGCAGGTCCGCGAAGCCGCCGTACCCGTACAGCAGCACCGGCCCGGGCCCGCTCGTCATCGCCTCGTCACGGCCTACGACGAAGTACGGGACCCTGGTGCCGTCGCGGGAGGTGGCGAAGTGCTGCCGTACCCGTCGCCCGGTGGTGTCGAAGCGGGCCGGGGCCTGCTTGAGGACCTCGCTGTCCCCGCCGATCTCGCCCCGGTGGAGGGTGGAGGGCTGCAGGAAGGAGGCGATGTCGAGGAAGTACTCGTCCCCGCTGTCCGGGTCGGTGTCGGTGACCACCGCGGACGACAGCGGCGGCACATCGGCCAGCGGACGGCGCACCCAGGTCCCGTCGCCGGGGGTGAGGACCTCGATCCTGGTCGCGACATCGGAGAGCGTCTCCAGGATGAGGTGGTGGCGGGTCCAGGAGTGCCCGGCCAGAGCGGTGTGCGCGTCCGGGGCGAACAGCACCTCGGCGCTCCGGTCACCGGCCAGGAAGGATTCGAAGTCGAAGGCGAGCAGGGAACCGGCCGCATGCCCCAGCCAGGGGGTCCTCGGGGTGACGATCAGCCATTGCTTCCAGGCGTACTTGCCCGCATCGTCCGGCGCGTCCACCTTCACCGCCCGGCGGTCCGCGTCCAGGAGGAACAGCTCGTGGTGCCAGAAGTCCCGGTAGCGGGCGACGAACTCGCGCTCGTAGCCCGGCGTCACCTCCCGCCAGCCCGTCGCCGAGACGTCCGTCTGCCCGGCCTCGAAGACCAGCTCCGCCTCCGCCAGGCCGGTGCCGCGCCGCCACCGGCGCACCGTACGCGGATATCCGGAGTCCGTCAGCGAGCCCGGGCCGGAGTCGGTGCCGATGTAGACGTGGTCCGCGTCGATCCACCCGATGCGGGTCTTCGCCTCCGCCACCTCGAACCCGCCCGCGACGAAGGAGCGGGTGCCGAGGTCGAACTCGCGGACGACCACCGCGTCCGAGCCCTCCCGCGACAGCTTCACCAGTGCCCGCTCGTAGTCCGGGTAGCGCACCCGCGCACCGGCCCACACCCACTCCACGCCTTCCGCGGCGCCGAGCGCGTCGACGTCCAGCAGGACCTCCCACTCGGGGGCGTCCTTGCGGAACTGCTCCAGCGTGCAGCGCCGCCACATCCCCTTCGGATGCCCGGCATCCCGCCAGAAGTTGTACAGGAACCGGCCCCGGCGCACGGTGTAGGGGATCCGGTCGCCGGCGTCCAGCACCTCACGCAGTTCCCCCCGCAGCACTTCGAAGCCGGGGTCGGCGGTCAGCGCGGCGAGCGTCTCCGCGTTCCGCTCCCCCACCCAGGCCAGTGCCTCGGCACCCTCGACGTCCTCAAGCCATCCGAACTCGTCATCGATCACAAGGAGATTGTCCTCGCCCCCGCGCCCCGGCGGAGCACAGACGCGACATCGCAGGGCCCGCCCGGCGTGTCCGCCGGCGCACGGCGGGGCGGCCCGGGTCCGGCTGCCTACCGTGGCCCCATGAACGCACCCACAGCACTGCTGTCCGCCGGGTACGGGATCCGGTGGGCCCGGCCGGCCGAATCCCGTGCGGTCGCCGCCCTCCTGGCCCGCTCCTTCGCCGACGACCCGGTCATGGCGTGGATGATGCCCGACGGGTCCGGCCGCGAGCCCAGGATCGCCCGGTACTTCAGGCTGAACCAGCGCCAGCAGCGGCCGCGCGCCGGCGGCGTACGGGTGGCCGCGACCGCCGGCGGGCAGCTGCTCGGGGCCGCCCTGTGGTCGGGTCCCGGACGCTGGAGGACCTCGGCTCTGCGGGACCTGCTGACCGTGCCGGCCTACGCGTGCGTGTTCGGCGCGAGCGGACTGCGGCGGGCCGCAGACGTCCAGAACGCGCTGCACGAGGCGCACCCGGACGCGCCGCACTGGTACCTGCCGACGCTGGGGACCGATCCGGCGGTCCAAGGGGCGGGGGTCGGTTCGGCGCTGGTACGGCAGCAGCTGGCCGCCTGCGACCGGCTCGGGCAGCCCGCCTACCTGGAGTCCAGCAAGGACTCCAACGTCCCCTTCTACGAACGGTTCGGCTTCCGCGTCACCGGCGAGATCCGCCTGCCGGACCAGGGCCCGGCCCTCTGGCCCATGTGGCGCGACCCCGGGACCGGGACCGGGGCTTAGGGGGCGAGGTCGAGGATCATGTCGAGGGCCCGGAGGCCGTCCGGTTCGATGAAGGAACCGACCGGGCGGAAGCCGTTCTTCTGGCCGACCCGGGCGGGTCGTCCGCCCGGCGCGCCCTCGCCGCTCCCCGGCGGCTCGTGGCCGGGAACCCCGTGCGGCGGCACACTGGAGGACCCCGGTCCCGCACCAGACCGCACCGCCAGGAGTGACGTGCCCGTCCCGATCATCCTCGACTGCGACCCCGGACACGACGACGCGCTCGCGATCATGCTGGCGGCCGGTGACCCCGCGGTCGACCTGCTGGCCGTCACCACGGTCGCGGGCAACCAGACGCTGGAGAAGACCACCTTGAACGCGCGGCGCGTCTGCACCGTCGCCGGGATCACCGACGTGCCGGTCGCGGCCGGCTGCGACCGGCCGCTCGCCCAGCCCCTCGTCGTCGCGGACGACGTGCACGGGGCCTCCGGCCTGGACGGGCCGATGTTCCCGGAGCCCACGGTGGACGTGGTACCGGAGCACGCGGTGGACCTCATCCACCGGCTGCTGGGCGGACACCCCGAGCCGGTCACCCTCGTCCCGACCGCGCCGCTGACCAACATCGCCCTGCTGCTGACCCGGTATCCGCAGGACGTCTCCCGCATCCGCGAGATCGTCCTGATGGGCGGCTCCACGGAGCGGGGCAACCGCACCCCGGCCGCCGAGTTCAACGTGCTCACCGATCCGGAAGCCGCTGACGTCGTCTTCCGCAGCGGCGTGCCGGTCACCATGTGCGGGCTGAACGTCACCCACCAGGCGCTGGCCACACCCGAGGTCGTGGCCCGCTTCGAGGGGCTGGACACGCCCCTCGGGCACCTCTGCGCCGAGCTGCTCGCGTTCTTCGGGTCCACGTACCGCGCCCTGTGGGGGTTCCCGAGCCCGCCGCTCCACGACCCCGTCGCGGTGGCCCGGGTCATCGATCCGGGGCTCGTCCACTGCGTCGACGCGAACGTCGTCGTGGAGTTGCACGGCCGCTACACGCGCGGCGCCACCGTGGTGGACCTGCATCCCTCCGCGGACCGGCCGGTCAACGCCCGCGCCGCGGTGGCTCTGGAGACGGGCCCGTTCTGGGACCGGATGGTCGCCGCTGTCGCGGCGCTCGGGGCCCGCTCCTGACGGCGGCTACTCGCGCACCCGGATCCTGTACAGGAAGCCGGCGGCGAGCAGCAGCAGGAGGGCGGTCAGGGGCCACTGGCGGAGGAGGACGGGGCCGCTGGCGAACACCGCGGCGAGGCCGTAGACGCAGACGGCCCATCCCAGCAGGGCCTGGAGCCCCGCCGGCGGTCCGGCCGCCCGTACGAGGAGCAGCAGCAGGACGGCGCAGGCCGGGAACAGCCACGGGTGGTCCCGGCCGGGGCCCTGGAAGAGGACGAAGTCGCGCACCTCGCGGAAGTCGTCCAGGGCGGCCTGCCGTACCGCGAGTTCGCCCGGGTAGCGCCAGTGGACGGACAGCTCCGCGGACTTCTGGAAGGGAACCTGCCAGCCGGTGAGGACGAGGAGCTGCCACAGGACGAGGACGAGCGCCCCGGTCTGGCCGACCGCCTCCCAGGGGCCCAGACCCGTCCGGGAACGGACCGCCGCAGACCGGGCGGGCCGGGTTGCCGGGCGCCGCTGCGGCGCCTGCCGGGCCGGGTGCTGCGGGGCCGGCGAGGAGGGGTCGGGCGACGGGGAAGGCGTGGGCCGCCTGGGCTCCGGCGGCTCGGCCGCAACGCCCTGCGGGGGGTTCGCGGGTCTGCCGTGTTTGAGCCGTGCTTCACGGGCCCGGCGCATCGCCTCGGTCTTGTCGTCGGCCATGGCTCCTCCGCGTCCGTCCTTCCCTGTCCCGTCCGGCCCCGTCCGGCCCTTGCGTGCCGCGTCTCAGCGGTGCCGGCCGCCGCCGCCCGGGCTCCCTTGGTGTTCCCTCCTGCGTTTCGCGTAGGCCTCCTTCTGCCGCTGCGTGATCTCCGCTTCGCCGCCCGGGCCGCCGAACTCGCGCGGATCGCTGCGCAGCGAGAAGTCGCCGCACACGGGGCAGTCGGGACGGCGCCCGGTGCGCAGCCAGATGCTCTGGAAGGCGTGCTGGCCCGGCACCTCGCCCAGGACCCGGGGGAAGAACCAGTGGTCGGGCTCCATGGCGAACAGGGCCAGGGACAGGTCCTTGCGGAGCGGGGTGGTCAGGAAGCCGCCGATCCGCTCGGGTCCGCCCGTCGGGTGCAGCAGGGCCAGTGCGATCTTCGCCGCTGCCGCGGTCAGGTGGTGGATGTCCGTCAGGAGGCCCGGTACGGCGTACATCCGGCCCGTCCCGTAGTCCGTGCGCGGCTGGTGCCCCAGTTCGCCCAGGGACTCGCGGACCCCGCCCGTGGCGCACGACCAGCACGGGGAGCCCGGCGTGCTGAAGACCACCTCGCCGCCCGCAGCGCCCTCGTACAGCCCGACGAACAGGGCGGGCCGGCCGACGAAGTAGGCGAGGTGGTTGAGCCGCTGCTGCACGTGGTTGTCGTCGGTCGCGGCGACGACCAGCTGGGCGTCGGCGATCCGCTGCTGCCAGGTGTGGTTGTCCAGGGCGGCGAAGTCGATCTTGAGGACGTCGGTCTTGAGTCGCCGGTTGACCCGGCGCAGGCGCCGGGCGGTGGCCTTGGCCTTGTTGCGGCCGATGTCCCGGGCGTCGAACATCGAACGGCCCAGGTTGGCCGGTTCCACCCGGTCGGGGTCGACCAGCGTGATCCGGCCGACGCCGGAGCGCACCAGGGTTTCGGCGAGGTAGCTGCCGACCGAGCCGACGCCGACGAGCAGGACGTGGCTGTCGGCGAGGGCGGGTGACAGCAGCCCCTCGGTCCGGGCGAACAGTCCGGCACGCGCGGCCCGGGCACGGCCGATCCCGGCCCGCAGGGAGAGCCGCCGGACCAGTCCCGGTGGCCGGTCGGCCGGGCGGGCCGCCGCCGGGGATCCCGGAGGCGGCCCGGGGTCGGGGCCGGTCGGGGGTGCGGGCGCCGGTACGGGCGCTGACGGTCCGGGCGGCGCCGGTACGGGGTGGGGCGCGGCCGTCCGCGAGCCGGGCAGGGCGGGGGCTCCGCCGCCGGAGGCCCGGCCCGCCGGGCGTCCGGTCCCCCGCAGCGCCTCCCGCAGCCGCTCCCCTTCCGGGATGCGGTGGTCCCAGGGCAACTCCCCGACGAGCAGCTCCGGATGGAGTCCGTCCGCTCCGGCCTCCTCCAGCAGCAGGGGCGCCGTCACCGGGAAGTCGGGGGTGGCGAAGAGGTACCGGCGCGCTCCGGACCCGCCCCGCGGCAGGGGGACGCGTACGCCGGCCACCCCGGCGACCACGCAGGTGAGCGGCTGGTCGTGGGCCCAGGGGACGCCCGCCTGGCGGACGGCCGCGGCCAGCGGGACGACGACCGGGCGCATCGGCTGGAGCTGCACCCCGCGGGCCGTCCACATGGCGCCGAAGAACGACATCCTGGCGGTCTCGGTGAACAGCTCGTGCCGTTCGCCGGGGGTGGTGGTGTCGTGCGTGACGATCGGGGCGATGTACCGCCCGAGGTCGGGTACGGATTCCAGGGTCCGGCCGTACTCGTGGTGGTCCTGCCGGGAGGGGTGCGGCATGTCCGGCGGGTGGGAGTGGACGATGCCCTTGAACCGGATCGAGCCGGCCGCCTCCAGGCGGCCGATCTCGTCCAGCAGCCACGACGTGTTGCTGTACTCCACCCGCGTGACGCGGGCCCGGGCGTCGTGCACGAACGCGGTCACCACGTCCCGCCCGCGCAGCCCGAGCAGGGCGCCGCCCTGCTCGGGTGCGGTCCGCCCGATGTCTTTCCCCACCTGCTCGATCACGTAGTCGAAGACATGGACGGGCAGCACGGCATCGGTCCCTTCCGGGTTCGCACTTCCGGGTTCACACTTCCGGCTCACGGCCTCTTCCGCTCGCCGGCCCTGCGGCTCGCGGTTCCTGCGGCTCGCGGCCTCTACTGCTTGCTGTTGAACGGGAACGGGCGGCCCATGCGGACGAAGTCCACGCCGAGGGCCCAGGCGGCGGAGCGCGCGTACGCGTCCTGGAGGGTGGGCTGACCCGAACCGGAGCGCTCCGAGAGGCAGATGAGCCCGCTGGTGTAGAGGTGGACGCCGTGCTCGTCGTGACTGGGGAGGGATTCGAGCTCCGGCTCGATCAGCCGCACCTGGTACTCGGTTCCGTTGAAGTAGGCGCACATCACGTAGGTGTTCTCGAACATGGTGGTGATCTCGTAGACCCAGCCCTCGGCGCCGGGCGCGTCCTCGTAGTACGTGTTCGCGGGCAGCTTCGCCCGGACGACCTCGTACTCCCGGGCCAGCCGGGCCTCCGTTCCCCGGGCGGCGAAGGTGCTCTGCGGGACCCTCGACAGGGGGGCGTCCTCCTCCCCGCCGGTGCCGAGGCGGACCTTGCCCTCCCGGTCCACGTAGACCTCCTCCTGACCTGCCGCCTTCTTGGACTGGCTGGCGAAGAAGCTGTCCCGGATCGCGTTGAGGTCGTACATGTCAGCCATGGTCTTCATCCCTCCCCGATGAACGGTGGCGGTGCTGATGGATCAGCTCGCCCAACCGGACGGTCTCCGGATGGTCGACCCCGTACGCCGTCCAGTGATCGGCGTACAGGGCCTCGAACTCGGCCGCCGCGAGCTGCTCCTCCCCCGCGGCGGCCAGCCAGTGAGCCGTGTCGTAGCGGATCTCCGACATCCGCGGGTCGGTGGCGGCCAGGACTCCGGAGACCGCGGTACGCAGTTCCAGCAGGTGCTGGGCGGCCAGCGCCGGGTACCCGTCCTCGCCCAGGTAGCGGGCCAGGTTGAGGGCGGCCAGCCGGGCCAGTTCGTCGTCGGCGCCGAGGACCTGCCGGGCCCGCGCGGCCATCGGCGCGAGCAGCCCGGCGGCCGCGCCGGGCTGGTCGGCCCGGGCGAGGGCCTGGGCCAGGTGCAGCACGACCAGCCAGCCCCCGCGGTGGTCGGCGGGCAGCACCCTGGACGCGTGGTCGAGCACCTCGCCGAGCCGCCCCACCCGCTCGGCGGGATCGGACGGCGCTGCCAGTGCCGCGTTGCACAGCGCCTCCACCTCCGCCGCCGGGTCGGCCGGGGGGCCCGGCGGCGGGCCGGGCGGTGGCGGGACGGTGGCGCCGACGACGACGGTGGGCGTGGGCGGGGTGGCCGCCGCACCGAGCGCGCGCAGCACCGCGGCCACCTCGCCGGCGTGGGCCGGACGTCTGCCGGGGTCCTTGGCGAGGAGCCGGGTGACCCACAGGGCCACCGAGGGCGGTACCTCCGGGCGCAGGGCGCGGACGGAGGGCACGGGTGCGTGGCAGTGCTCCCTGGCCAGGTCGCCGTAGTCGCCCGTGGAGACGTAGGGCTGGCGGCCGGTGAGCATTTCGAACAGGACGCAGCCGACGGAGTAGAGGTCGGTCGCGGGGGTGACGGGCTTCAGGAGGAAACGCTCGGGTGCCATGTACTCGGGCGTGCCGAGGAGTTGCCCGTAACCGGTCACCCCCGCCGCGTGGCCGAGCTCGCCGACGGCGGTGTAGGAACGGGCGATCCCGAAGTCCAGCAGGACGAGCCGGCCGGCACCTGGCGCGCCGCTGACCATGACGTTGCCGGGCTTCACGTCCCGGTGGACGAGGTGCTGGGCATGCACGGGGACCAGCGCGTCGCACAGTTCGGCGGCCCAGCTCAGGGCATGGGCCACGGGTAGGCGGTGCCCCTTGGGGACGGCGGCGCGCAGGGTGCGGCCCTCGATGAACTGCGTGATCAGGTAGAGGTGCCACAGTCCGTCGATCCGGGCCTCGTCCACGTCGTGGATGCGGACGATGCGCGGGTCGTCGATGCCGGCCAGGATCTTGGCCTCGCGCAGGAAGCGGAGGGCCGGATGGCTGCCGCGGCCGGGGACCTGGAGGAATTTGGCGACGACCGGGCGGTCGAGCCGCAGGTCCTTGGCCTTCCAGACCTCTGCCATGCCTCCCGGGAAGTGCTCGATCAACTCGTACCGGTCAAGTAACAGACGCCCCTTGGGCGCGGGATTGGCCCCCCGCATCACCGCCATGGCTCAAGAGTGGCACTTGACGGTTCGCCGTCTGACCGGATTGGTGAAACTCGGAAGGCGGTGCGCGGGCGGCCGGCGGCGTTCCTGCGGGCGCAGAACACCGCGGCTCGTGGCCCGGCCGGGCGCCGTCCCGGGCCCCTGAAGGGCCGTCAGTGACGCAGTTCGAGGGAGAGGTGCGCGGACAGGGCGCGGAGGAAGCCGGGCGCGTCGAACACCGCGCCCGCGGAGGCGACTCCGACGGTCCTGGCCCGTCCGTCCAGGAGCTGCTGGACGGCTTCCACCGCGAGCGGCGCAGTGACGGCGTAGATGTCCCGGCCGCTCGCGACGGCACGCCGTTCCGCGCCCGCGGAGCGCACGACGACGTCGACGAGGAAGGTCTGCGCGGAACGGCCGAGCGCGTCGGCCGCGACCGGCTCCGGGGTGTCCGGGTCCGCCAGGTCCCTGGCCGCCTCGACGGTCATGTAGGTCCGCACCTCGGGAACGGCCAGGTGGCTGGGGACCGTGACCACGTCGGTCATGGTGAAGTCGCCGATCACGCCCCGCTTCCCCATCGGATCGGGGAAGGGCCAGTCCATCGTCGGCGCGGCGTCGTCGCGGTACTCCAGCCGCCCCGCGCTGTAGCGGACGCGCCTGCCGTCCCTGCGCCGGCGGGAGATCGTGCCCGCTGCGCGGGTCCCGGCGGTGGGGTGCCAGCTGTCCAGCCCGTACGCGATGTGCGCCTCGTCCGCTGCGGTCCAGTCGCCCATGGCCGCGGTGACCAGCAGGTCGCCGAGGCCCCCGTAGAAGGCCATCGCGGGGACCACCACGGTCCCCGCGGCGCGGGCGCGGTCCGCGAAGTGCGCGAACGTGTCGAGGTTGGCCTCGATCTCGGCCGACACGTCCACGTACGGGATCCCCGCGCGCAGCGCCGCCTCGATCACCGGGGCAGCGGTCGCGGCGAACGGCCCGGCGCAGTTGATCACGGCGGCCGCCCCGGCCAGCGCGCGGTCGAGCGAGGCCGGGTCGTCCACCGTGGCGGTCCGGCTCCCGGTCCCCGGAAGGGAGGCGGCGAACCGGTGGAGCTTGTCGGCGTCGCGTCCGGACAGGAGGGGGACGAACCCCCGGTCCCGCAGCTCCGCCACCACGAAACGTCCGGTGTGCCCGTACGCGCCGAACACCGCCACCGTCTGACCCGTTGCCATCGTTTCTCTCCCCCGCCGTGTCCGGATGATCGGCCGCTCACATCCTGGCAGGGGCGGACCGCCCCTCATGAGTGGCCGGAACGACAGGGTGCATACACTTTCGGACATGGCTGCTGTCGCGCTGGCCGTCACCGACGGCATGCTGCACTTCGAACTGTCCGTGGCCTGCGAGGTCTTCGGCGCCGACCTGTCCGGTGTGGCGGACCCCTGGTACCGCCTGGCCCTCTGCGGTCCCGGGCCGGTGCAGGTGGGCCGGTTCCGCCTGGAGCCGGACCACGGGCTCGACCGGCTCGCGCACGCCGACACGGTGATCGTGCCCGGGTGGGCCGACGTCGATGCCGAGCCGCCGGCCGAGCTGGTCGAGGCGGTGCGCGCGGCCCACGAGGCCGGTGCGCGGGTGGCCTCGCTGTGCACGGGCGCGTTCGTCCTGGCCGCCGCGGGCCTGCTGGACGGCCGGCGCGCGACCACGCACTGGGCGCACGCCGGCACCCTGGCCGCCCGCCATCCCCGGGTGGAGGTCGATCCCGACGTGCTCTACGTGGACGACGGCCGGGTGCTCACCTCCGCGGGGAAGGCCGCCGCGATGGACCTGTGCCTGCACCTGGTCCGGCTCGACCACGGCTCGGCGGTCGCCAACACGCTCGCCCGGCGACTGGTCGTACCCCCGCACCGGGCGGGCGGACAGGCACAGTTCGTCACCACCCCGGTACCCGCCGACCACCCTCACCCGAGCTCTCGGCTGCGCTCCGGCAGGGGACACCCCGTCACCGAGCTGCTCCCTTGGGTGGTGGAACGGCTCGACCGGGCACTGACCGTGGAGGACCTGGCCCGCCGGGCCAACATGAGCTCGCGCAACCTGGGCCGCCACTTCAAGGCGGTGACCGGCACCACCCCGCTGCAGTGGCTGCTGACCCAGCGGATCCGGCGCGCCCAGGAGCTGCTGGAGACCACCGATGACAGCGTCGACGCCATCGCGGGGGCCACCGGCATGGGCACCTCCACGACGCTGCGCCGCCACTTCAACCGCACCGTCGGCGTGCCTCCGGACACCTACCGCCGCACCTTCCGCACCGGGCGGCCCTTCCCCGGATGACGGGTCGCGCGGAGCGGAAGATGACGGAAGATCCGAAACCCTGTACGAAGTCCTCTGTGAACGAACAGATCCAGCCCGCCACCCTCCGGGTCTTCATCGCCCTCGCCCCGCCCGACGACGCGAAGGAGGAGCTGGCGCGGGAGCTCCGGCCCGCCTACGAGGCGTACCCGCGCATGCGGTGGAACCGCATCGAGGACTGGCACATCACCCTGGCGTTCCTCGGAGAGCTCCCGGTCACGACCGTTCCGCTCCTGCGCGGCCCGCTCGCGGACCTCGCGGCCGGACGCCCGCCCCTGCACCTGTCCCTGCGCGGCGGCGGCCACTTCGACGAGCGGGTGCTGTGGAGCGGGATCGACGGGGACGTCGAAGGGCTGCACCTGCTCGCCGACGAGGTCCGCGCCGTGGTCCAGGAGTGCGGGGTCGCCTACGCGCACCGGCCGCTGCGCCCCCACCTGACGCTGGCCCGGTCCCGCCGCAACGATCCGTCCAGCGCGGTCGAGGCCGCCGCCGGGCTCTCCGCGTTCACCGGGAGCCCGTGGCCGGCCGCCCGTCTCCACCTGGTCGGCAGCAACTTCAGCCGCGGCCCGGGGCCGATCCGCTACCGCGACATCGAGGCCTGGGACTTCGCCGGCGGCGCCCGCCCGGCCGGCTGAGCACCGGGGCGGCCCGGCGTCGGAGCGGGAGCGGGGCGGTCCCTGGGCCAGGACGCGGGCCGCGGCCCGTTCCGCCCGTTCCGCCTCCTCCGCCGCGTCCGCGTAGGCGTACGCGGCGTCGCCGATCGGGATCCGCAGGGGCGGTTCCGGCCCTCCTTGCCCGTGCGGCAGCGGGTTCCGGTCAGCGCTCGGGCAGGGGGCGCGAGGGAGCAGGCCCGGCGCGCATCCGGGCGCCCGCCTTTACGGGTGCCCGTACGGGAGCCCGTACGCTGCCGGGCCCGGCCGGGGCTCATCCGGGGGTGCCCCCGGCGGACGCTCGCGCCCAGTGGAGGGGGAAGCCCGCCGAGCCGGTGGCCCCGATCCACTCCAGCCGGCTCCGGAGGACGGCGCGCCGCGGCGGAGGGCACTCCGCGAGGAGCCGCGTCAGCATGGCGTGCAGCCGCAGCAGCACCATCGGGGTCCGGGCGGCGGCCACCGCGACGTCGTCGACCGCCAGGTACACGTAGTCGTCCCACGACGGGGCGTGCACGATCAGCCGTGGCGTCCCGGCCGCGTCGTCGAACGTACCGATGGACAGGTCCCGGTCGGCCAGCCGCACCAGCAGGTCCTCGGTGTGGTCCAGGGCCTGTACCGCGGTGGCCGGATCGTTGACCGCCGGGGACAGGGCGCGCAGCGCGATGTCCGCGAGGAGGCGCAGGGACAGTCCCGGGTCCTGGTCGAAGGTGCGTTCCGGACCGGTCAGGACCGAGCCCAGGACGTCCTCCGGCCCCATGCCCCGCCCCTGGATCCGGGCGAGCAGGGTGCCCCGGGTGAGGAGCGAGCCGATGGGCGCCTCCAGGGTGACGAGGCAGTCGTACCGCCCCGCGGCGGCGGTCAGTGCGGGCACGTCGATCTGCTGGAGGACGGTCGCCCGGCCCGGCCACCGGACGTCGAGCGGGGCGTCCGCACCGGGCGCCGGCCCGTCGGGGGGCGCGGGCGAATCCGGCGCGGGAGAACCCGGCGCGCAGGGCCGCGCGTAGAGGGCGTCGAAGAGCCGGTGGCCGCGGTCGCTGATCGAGCGGAGCGCGGGGCCGAGCTGGATCGCCTGGAAGGCCCTGGTCTGCAGGGTGCGCATGAGGGCGAGCGTCATCAGGGCGGACAGCACCGTGACGGCCGGGACGGCGACGGAGACCTCGCTCTTCTTGCCCATCGAAAGTCCCGCGGTCACCGAGAAGATGAAGACGCCCACGACGAAGGCGAAGGTCCGCCACACGATCGGGTCGTCCCGGAACAGCAGGAGGCGGGGTGTGAAGGTGCTCGCCGAGAACTGCACCACCAGGAACAGCATCGAGTAGATGATGGCGACCAGGCTGACGACGCCGAACCCGATGGTGAACACCAGCGTCACCACCCGCGCGGCCTCGACCTTCGGCCCCACCGGGACCAGCGGCACCAGCAGCCCGAGGACCAGGCCGCCGACGGCGCAGACGAGCTGCGACAGGTCGCGGCGCATCGCACGCGTCGGGTGATGGAAGGGGGTGCTCCCGCGTCGCCGCTTCCTGGACCCGACGAGCGCGGACACTCCAGCGGAGCCGGGCATGCGGCCTCCTTCAGCGGTCCGGTCCAGCGGGGGTGGCGCCAGTGAGTGATGCAATCACGGGTACGGCGGGCCCGAGTGGCGAAATGCCGGATGGAGGGACATTTCCGTCATGGTTCTGGTGCAGGGCGGTCGCCGCCCCTGCCGTGCGCCCTGGAGGAGTTCCGTCGTGTCCGAACCGCAGGAAGCCCGGCGGCGCCGGTTCACGGTGCCCCGCTGGATGCACCGGCACACCCCGCTGCTGGGCCGCGTCCTGGACCAGATCGCGGTGGTCAGGGTCCTGGACTGCGCCACGAGGCTGGCCGCCCAGGCCTTCCTCGGGGCGCTGCCCGCGCTGTTCGTCATCGGAGCCCTCGCACCGCAGTGGCTCCAGGCCCAGCTCGTGGCCTCCATCCGCAGCGTGCTCGGACTGCAGGACGCGGCGCTGGACCAGGTCCGGGAGGTGTACGCGGGAAGCGACCCCACCGCGCTGGCCGGCACCAGTGGGGTGGGCCTCGTGGTGACCCTGCTGTCCGCCACCGCGTGCAGCCGGGCGCTGCAGTCCACGTGCGAGCGCTCCTGGCACCTGCCCAAGGCGGCGGCGAGGCTGGCCGCGTGGCGCTGGCTGGTCTGGCTGGCGGTGTGGCTGACCGCCCTCCTCTTCCAGGGGCCGCTGCAGACCGCCTTCGGCGTCAGCCGTGCGCTCGGGATCGTCCTGGCCGCGGTCAGCGGCATGCTCCTGTGGTGGTGGACCCAGCACCTGCTGCTCGGCGGCCGTGTGCCGTGGCTGCCCCTGCTGCCCGGGGCGGTGCTGGCCGGGGCGGGGGTGCAGCTGGTGGCGCTGGGGTCGCGGATCTACATGCCGGGCGCGGTGGAGCGCAGCATGCGGGAGTTCGGCGCTCTCGGCTCGGTCTTCGTCCTGCTCTCCTGGCTGATCGGGCTCTTCTTCGTCATCACGACCGCCATCGCCGTCGGCTACGTGGTGGCCCACGAACCCTGGCCCGCACGGCGGCTGCGCACCCCGGCCGCCCCCGGATCCACGGACACCCCCTGAGCGGCCTCGGGGAAGCGGGCCGCTGCTCCCCGGCCGCTCAGCCCTTCCCCCCTCCGGGGTCGCGGACCCTGCCGGTGGCCGCCACCAGCGCGAGGACGGCGAGGACGGCGAGGAGGATCAGGAGCAGCAGCAGGACCGTGGCCACCGTGGGGTGGTTCCACAGGGCGAACACGAGCGCCGGTACGAGGACGGCGCCCGCGGTGAGCGGGCGCCGGTGGGCCTCGGTCCAGGCTCCGACGGCGCCGGTGGACAGCCCGTGCCCGGCGCCCCGGCGCGCGGCGGACTCGGCCGCGCCGTCCGCCCTGCGCCGCAGGCCGCGGGGCAGACGGCCGGGCCCGGACAGGTAGGCGCCCAGCGCCACGACGACTCCGAGGACCGCGGCGGTGCGCAGGGCGGCCCGCAGGAACCGGACCAGGGTGTCGAAGACCGCCGCGGCGGCCTCCGGGGACTGGACCTGCTCCGGGAGGTGGTCGAGGTAGTGGCGGCGGGCGAGGGCCAGGCCCGCGGCGAACAGCAGGCAGGCGGCGGCCGCGCAGATCGCGGTGGCCGCCAGGGCCCGCCGCCGCCCGCGGGCGAGCAGGACTCCGGCCGTGCCCAGCAGCACGGTCAGGACGGGCAGCCAGGTCCCGGCCTTGTCGAGGAGCCCCACCGCACCCCTGATCTTCCCCAGCTCGTCGGACCGGAAGAGCACCATCTGCCGGTCCACGGCCGGGATCTTCTCCGCGGGCGAGAGCCCGGCGTCGGCGAGTTCCTGTGTGACCCGCTCCACCGCGGTGCCGACGTCGAGGGTGACCGTGCCGCCCTCGATCCCCACCGCGCCGCGCCCCCGGCCGGTCAGCGCGTGCACCACGGCGGTGTGCGCGGCCCGGTTGGCCTGCCGCCACACCGTCTCGAAGCGGTCGCTCCCGACGAAGCGGGTCGCCACCTCGGTGACGGCCTGGTCGGCGGCGGCGTCGAGCCGCGGTCCCAGCGCCTTGACCGCGGTACCGACCCGGGGAGGCAGCCCCTGCTCCTCCAGCCAGGCCGCCAGGTCCGACGTCACCCGGGCGCCGTCGACCCGGACGTCGGCCGCCTCCGCGATGCGGTGGACGGCCGCCGCCTCGATCGCCGGGTCGGAGGCGAGCGGAGCGACGGTGGAGACGTACCGGTCGGTGTCGAGCACGATGTCGTGCACCCATACGGTGATCAGGGACACCGGCACGAGGAGGCAGGTGAGGGTGAGCAGGAGGGCCGACAGGACGCGCGCCCCGGCCCGGCCCGCCCGGGAGGGGACCGCTCGCGAGGGCGGTGCGTCCCCCTCGTCGCCCACCTCGTCGCCCGGTTCGGACGGCAGACTCATGGCACTCCCGGCTCAGGCTGAGGACAGGACCCGCTTCCCGCCCATTGGACACGTCCCGGGACGGGTCCGCTCGTTCAGCTGCGCCCGGCGGGCAGGGCGCGGGCCCCGCATCCGGTCAGGAATCGAGAAGCGCCGGCGCCCCTGCCGGGCCTAGCGTGATGCCCATGGACCTCACCCTTCACGCGAGTTTCCTCCCGCACGTCGACCCGGACGCCTCCCTGGCCTTCTACCGCGACACCCTCGGCTTCGAGGTCCGACCGATCAGCCGTACGGGATCCGCGACTGCGCCGTCCGCGACCCCGCGGGGAACCTGGTCCGCATCAACGAACTGCGCTGAGCCGTCCGGCGGCCCCCAGCGGGGCGGGGCCCGAGATGCCCGCCCGGCCGGAAGGGCACCGTGCCACCCCCGCCGGACACCGCTGATCGGGTAGACAGGGGACCGTTCCCCGTGCCCGGGCCGGCGGAGAACCACCGTACTGCTGCTCGAAGCCGGCCGGATCGAGCCAGGCGAGGCCGACGGAGACCGCGAAGGCGGCCCGTACGACAGATGGAGACACGATGAGCAAGGCCAAGAGGACGGACACGCAGTCGCCTGCGTCTCACGTTGCCGACAGCCACGGAATGATCCGCGTGCACGGCGCGCGCGTGAACAACCTCAAGGACGTCAGCGTCGAGATCCCGAAGCGCCGGCTCACGGTGTTCACCGGCGTCTCCGGCTCCGGCAAGAGCTCGCTGGTGTTCGGCACCATCGCCGCGGAGTCGCAGCGGATGATCAACGAGACGTACAGCGCCTTCGTCCAGGGCTTCATGCCGACGCAGGCGCGGCCCGAGGCCGACGTGCTGGAAGGACTGACGACCGCGATCATCGTCGACCAGCAGCGGATGGGCTCCGACCCCCGTTCCACGGTGGGCACCGCCACCGACGCCAACGCGATGCTGCGCATCCTCTTCAGCCGCCTGGGCAAGCCGCACATCGGCTCGCCCGGCGCGTTCGCGTTCAACGTCCCCACCGTCCGGGCGAGCGGGGCCATCACGGTCGAACGCGGTGCGGCCACCAAGTCCGTGAAGCAGACCTTCTCCCGCACCGGCGGCATGTGCCCGCGCTGCGAGGGCCGGGGCACCGTCTCCGACATCGACCTGACCCAGCTCTACGACGACACCAAGTCGATCTCCGAGGGCGCGTTCACCATCCCCGGCTGGAAGTCGGACAGCTGGTGGACCGTCCGGCTCTACGCCGAGTCGGGCTTCCTCGACCCGGACAAGCCGATCCGCAGGTTCACGAAGCGGGAGATGCAGGACTTCCTCTACCGGGAGCCGACCAAGGTGAAGGTCGAGGGCGTGAACCTCACCTACGAGGGCCTCATCCCCAAGATCCAGAAGTCCTTCCTGTCCAAGGACAAGGAGGCGATGCAGCCGCACATCCGGGCGTTCGTGGACCGGGCGGTCACCTTCACCACCTGCCCCGCATGCGACGGTACGCGGCTCAGCGAGGCGGCCCGCTCGTCCCGGATCAAGAAGCTCAACATCGCCGACGCGTGCGCGATGCAGATCAGCGACCTGGCCGAATGGGTCCGGGGCCTGCGCGAGCCGTCGGTGGCTCCGCTGCTCCAGAACTTGCAGCAGACCCTGGACTCGTTCGTGGAGATCGGGCTGGGCTACCTGTCCCTCGACCGGGCGTCGGGCACCCTCTCGGGCGGCGAGGCGCAGCGCGTCAAGATGATCCGCCACCTCGGTTCCTCGCTCACCGACGTCACGTACGTCTTCGACGAGCCCACGACGGGGCTGCACCCCCATGACATCCAGCGGATGAACGACCTGCTGCTGCGGCTGCGCGACAAGGGCAACACGGTCCTCGTCGTCGAGCACAAGCCGCAGACGATCGCGATCGCCGACCACGCCGTCGACCTCGGCCCCGGCGCCGGCTCGGCGGGCGGCACCGTCTGCTTCGAGGGCACCGTCGCAGGACTGCGGGCGGGAGGCACCACCACGGGCCGCCACCTCGACGACCAGGCCACCCTGAAGGAGACGGTACGGACGCCCGCCGGCGCGCTGGAGGTCCGCGGCGCCGCGACGCACAACCTGCGCGATGTCGACGTCGACATCCCGCTCGGGGTGCTCGTCGTCGTCACCGGCGTCGCCGGCTCGGGCAAGAGCTCGCTCGTGCACGGGGCGCTGCCGAAGCAGCCGGGGGCGGCCGAGGCGGGGATCGTCTCGATCGACCAGAGCCCGATCCGCGGTTCGCGGCGGAGCAATCCGGCGACGTACACCGGGCTCCTCGACCCGATCCGCAAGGCGTTCGCGAAGGCCAACGGGGTCAAGCCGGCGCTGTTCAGCGCCAATTCCGAGGGTGCCTGCCCCAACTGCAACGGCGCCGGGGTCATCTTCACCGACCTGGGAATGATGGCCGGAGTCGCCACCACCTGCGAGGAGTGCGAGGGGAAGCGGTTCGATTCGTCCGTGCTGGAGTACCGCCTCGGCGGCCTCGACATCAGTGAGGTGCTGGCGATGTCGGTGACCGAGGCCGAGCAGTTCTTCGGCGCGGGCGAGGCCCGAACGCCGGCCGCGCACAAGGTCCTGGAGCGGCTCGCCGATGTGGGGCTCGGCTACCTCAGCCTCGGGCAGCCGCTCACGACGCTGTCCGGCGGGGAGCGGCAGCGGCTCAAGCTGGCCACCCACATGGGCGAGAAGGGCGGCGTTTACATCCTCGACGAGCCGACCGCCGGCCTTCACCTCGCCGACATCGAGCAGTTGCTCGGCCTGCTCGACCGCCTCGTGGACTCCGGGAAATCGGTCATCGTCGTCGAGCACCACCCGGCGGTCATGGCGCACGCGGACTGGATCGTCGACCTCGGTCCGGGCGCCGGTCACGACGGCGGCCGGATCGTCTTCGAGGGCACACCGGCCGACCTGGTCGCGGCCCGCTCCACGCTCACCGGCGAGCACCTGGCGGACTACATCGGCACCTGACCGCGCGGGCACCGGCCCGGGCGCGGAGCGGGGCCGCCGGTGGCCTCGGTCCTGTGCTCGGCGTGCCGGGTCAGTGCGTGAACGCGGCCCCGATGGCGTGGCTGTCCTCGTACATGCGGTAGTTGGTGATCTGCCCGTCCACGACGGTGAAGTGCAGCGCGAAGTGGTTCGTGAAGGTCTTGCCGGTGGCGAGCACGCCGAAGCGGTTGTGGCCGATGACGACGGCTTCGGCGCCTTCGACCACCGTCGTGTGGAGGGCGTACTCCTGCGGCGGCGTGAGGACTTCGGGGAACGTCGCGAAGAAGGCGGCGATCTCGTCCTTCGAGGTGCGCGAACCGGACCACGGCACGTGCTCGGCACCGCCGACGTGGAAGGTGACGTCCTCCGCGAACAGGCCGAGGACGGCGGGCATGTCGCCGGAGCCGAAACGGGCGAAGAACGTCTCCACGACCGCACGGGTCGAGGCCGTGAGGGGAGCGGCGGACCGAGAGGCCGACGCGGAGGCGGAGTTGGACTCGGAGCTGGGGGTCATGGCGGGGATTCCGTTCTGGGTGACGGGAGACGGGGGTGACCGGGAAGGGTGCGGGAGCGGCGGGGGGCGGGGCGTCACGTCACCGTGAGGACGATCTTTCCTCGGGTGCGCCCGCCTTCACCGAGCTCGTGGGCCCTGGCCGCTTCTTCCAGGGGCAGCACCGCGTCGACCTCGACCCTGAGGCGGCCGCTGTCGACGAGGGAGGCGATCTCGGTGAGTCCCGCCCGGTCGGGCTCGACGAGCAGGAACACGGCCCGCACTCCGACCGCCCGCGCCTGCGCGGCGGGGAACGTCTCGTCCGGCGGCAGGAGGGAGACCAGCGTGCCGCCGGGCCGCAGGGTGCTCAGGGAGCGGGACCAGTAGGCGGCTCCGATGCCGTCCAGGACCACGTCGACCCCGCTCACGGCCTCCGCGAAGTCCTGGCGGGTGTGGTCGACGAGTTCGTCGGCGCCGAGACCGCGCAGGAAACCGTGCTTGGCCTCGCGGGCGGTGCCGATGACGTACGCACCCCGGGCCTTCGCGATCTGCACGGCGAGATGGCCGACGCCACCCGCCGCAGCGTGGATCAGTACGCGCTGCCCCGGCTGGACGTCGGCGGTGTCGACGAGGGCCTGCCAGGCGGTGAGGGCGGCCAGCGGAACCGCCGCCGCCTGGACGTGGTCGAGCCGTTCTGGGCGGTGGACGAAGTGCCGGGCCGGGGCCGTGACGTACTCGGCGTACGCGCCGGCGGGGTGCGGGAACCTCGGCATCCCGAACACGGTGTCGCCCGGCTGGAAGACGGTGACGCCGAGGCCGACCGCCTCCACGACACCGGAGACGTCGAAGCCCAGGGTGAACGGGACCGTGGCACCGGTGGCGAACCTCCCCTTGGCTCGGGTCTTCCAGTCCGTCGGGTTGACCCCGGCCGCGTGGACGCGTACGAGGATCTCGGCCGGGCCGGGCGTCGGCCGCTCGGTCTCGGCGAGCCTCAGCACGTCCGGGCCGCCGGGCCGGTCCTGGACGACGGCCCGCATCTTCGGTGGTGGTGGTGCGTGATTCATGGCGACGACTCCCATCGGGGCGGTTTCATCTGGTTCGCACCCGTTCATCCGGGCACCCTTCCAGGCTGCCGTGGCCTGCCCGGCCCAGGTAGTGGCCCGATGGTCAACATCTGAAAGGATCGGGTCATGCACCGCATCGGAGTCCTGGCCCTGGACGGCGTCGTCCCCTTCGAACTGGCCATCCCCGCCCGCATCTTCGGCGCGGCCCGCGACGCGGCGGGAGGCGCCCTCTACTCCGTGACCACCTGCAGCCTCGACGGCCGTCCGGTGCGCGCAGAGGCCGACTACGCGCTCGCGGTCGGGCACGACGCGTCGGTCCTGGCCGACGTCGACACGGTGGTCGTCCCGCCCTCCCACAGCCTGGGCCCCGTACGTACGGAGGGCCGTCTCCCGGACGCGCTGCGGGCGGCGTTCGCCGCCGTGCGCCCCGGCACCCGCATGGTGGCCATCTGCACCGGCGCCTACGTCCTCGCCGCTGCCGGCCTGCTCGACGGCCGCCCGGCCACCACCCACTGGCGCGAGGCCGAGCGGCTCCAGCGGATGTTCACCCGGGTGCGGGTCGACCCCGACGTGCTGTTCGTGGACGACGGCGACGTCCTGACCTCGGCCGGAGTGGCCGCCGGCATCGACCTCTGCCTGCACATCGTCCGCCGGGACCACGGCAGCGAGGTCGCCAACGACGTGGCGCGCTCCTGCGTGGTCCCGCCCTGGCGCGACGGCGGCCAGGCCCAGTACATCCGCCGGCCCGTTCCGCAACCCACGGGCAGGGGCACCGCCCCGACACGGGCGTGGGTACTGGAGCGCCTCGCCGAACCGGTGACCCTGGCCGACATGGCGGCCCACGCGAAGGTCAGCGTACGGACCTTCACCCGCCGCTTCCGGGACGAGGTCGGCGCGAGCCCGGGGCAGTGGCTCGTGCAGCAGCGGATCGAGCGGGCCCGCCACCTCCTGGAGACCACCGACTGGCCCGTCGACACGGTCGCGGACCGTGCGGGCCTCGGTACCGGGACCTCCCTGCGCCAGCACCTCCACACGGCCATCGGCGTCTCCCCGCAGGCGTACCGTCGCACCTTCCGTACGGTGCGCCCGCAGACCCCTGCACCCGGCATCGGCCCTGTGCCAGGACCTGCGCTCGCCCGGCGCTGAGGCCGGGCCGGGCCCCGGTCATCCGGTGCCGCGCGTCCAGAGGAGGCCGCTGCGCGTGGCGACGGCGAGGGTCCGCCCCACAGCCCGGCGCTCGTCCTGGACCTGCGCGAATGCGTGGCGGAGCCCCGGCGGCGGCTGTCCGTGGCCGCGTACCGGCAGGCTCCGGGCCTGGACGCACCGGGCCCCCGCGGTCAGTCCGTCCGGGCGCCGTGCTCCGCCTGGAGGGTGCTCAGGAGGTCGAAGGCCGGACGGTCCACCGGGCGCTGGGTGTTGGAGAGGGCGATGACCGCGAGGCGCTTCTCCGGGTCGAAGCCGACGAAGGAGGAGAAGCCGCCGGTCCCCCCGTTGTGCCAGATCTGGAGGTGGCCGCCCTGCCGGGCGTGGAGTCGGTGGCCCATCCAGCCGAGGTGCACCCAGGCGAAGGGGCTCCTGCGGTGTTCGGCCTCCCGGCTCACGCGGATCGCCTCGGCGAGTTCGGCGGGACCGCCGTCCAGCTGGGCGCGTACGAAGGCCACCAGGTCGGTGGCGGTGGACCGCAGCGCGCCGGCTCCGGCGAGGCCGGCCAGGTTCCACGGCGGTACGGGGCGCCCGCGGCGGCCGTGCCCCTGCGCGGACCGCCCGGCGCGGGCGCCGTCCGGGGTCACCAGGGTGTCTGCCATGCCCAGCGGGGCGCAGATCTCGCGGGTGATGAGCGTCTCGTAGTCCGTGCCGGCCCGGTGGGCGAGGGCCAGCCCCAGCAGTCCGGCCCCGAGGTTGGAGTAGCGGAACCGCTGCCCCGGTACGGCTCCGAGACGCGTGCGGGCCAGACCGGCGAGGAGTGCGTCGGCCGTGCATCCGGCGTACGGATCCGGCTTGGAGGGGTGCAGCCAGGCCTCCAGCAGCATGCCCTTGGGCAGCCGCGGCAGGCCGGAGGTGTGGGTGGCTAGGTGCCGGAGGGTGATCTGCCGGCCGGCCCGCGAGGGTACGGTCGCCCCTTCGGGCAGCAGCGCGCTCAGCGGGTCGTCCAGCTCCACCAGACCCTTCACCGCGAGCCGCGCCAGGGCGAGCGCCGTGAACGGCTTGGTCACGGAACCTATCTCGAACAGGGTGTCGGGGCCCGGCGCGTGCCCGGGGTCGGCACCGGTGGTTCCCGCCCCTCTGATCTCCACGGAGTCGCCCGCGACGGCGGCCACCACCACGCCCACGCGCTGTTGGGCCAGTCGGTCCGCGGTCTGCTGGGCAAGGGTGCCGAGTTCTTCAACCATGCACGAAATCATGACGGTCGCCCCGGTGCCGACCGCTACGCCCTCATGATGATTTTCGGCCGCGGGACTGCGACCTGAGCAGGAGGGGCGGACGCCGACCCTCCCGCAGGCCCAAGGCCGGCGGCCTCGGTCGGGGTTGAGGAAGCGGGCCGGCCCGCGGCCCCGCCGGCGGAAGGCCGGCGGGGCCGCGGACATCACCGTGCGAAGTGGGCGGCGGGTGACCCCGCCGGCGGTGGCGCGGTGCGTCAGGCGGCGTTCTTCGACGCCCTGTCGACGACGCACTCCTTGTACTCGCTGCCGTCACCCTTACCGGTGTACGGGGTGGTGGCTTCGGCCTGCCGGCTGGCGCCCGCCTTGACGGCAAGGCCGGTCACCCGGGCCTGGGCGGGGGCAGCCGTCGAGGCGGCGTCCCCGCGGAACTTCATGGTGATGTTGTATGTGTAGTCCAGCGAACCGCTGTTGGTGACGGTGAGCCTGGCGACCAGGTTCTTGCCCGAGGCGTCCAGCTTGCACGAGTCGATCTTGATGTCGCGCTCGGCCTTGTTGCTGCTGCTGGAACCGCCGGGCACAGAGGCGCCACCCGAACTGCTGCTACTGCTACTGCTGCTGCTGTCACTGTCGTGACTGCCACCGCCGGTGCCGCCGCTGGAGCTGCTGGAGCCCGATCCCGAGCTGCTGCTGTCGCAGCTGCCGCCGTTGGAACCACGGGCTCCGGTGAGTGCGACAATGGCTATGCCGAAGACGGCGACCGCGCGGACATGGCGAAGCTTCACGTTCAACCCCGTTGGAATATCGTGTACGAAAGAGCCCGCTTGACGGGCACACGTCACACTAGCAGCGGAGCCACAGCTCTCCGCGCCGACGCGCGCAGCCACCCGGCAGCCGGTCCCCCGGCCCTCCTCACCAGGACATGTCGCGCAGCCGGGGCGGACGATCCGGGGTGAAGCGGATCATCTCGGTCGTCGGGAGATCCAGCGGATCGGCGAAGCGCGCAGGCCATCCCTCCTGCGGACCGAGGTAGCGCGTCAACTTCCGTACGGCTCGCGCACGGTCCAGCGGGACGACCCGGGCCGTCCCCGTACACGTCACCGACAGCACCCTCCCCTCCGCCGGCTCACAGGTGTCCACGACCAGGGCCAGCCGGGGATCTCCTTCGAGCATGCGCCCCAACTTCGCGTAGGAACCGGTCAGCCACCAGAAGGAGCCCTCCTCCCAGATGAACCACACGGGCCGCACGGAGGGCCCGGCCGCGGCCACCCGCGCGACCAGCGGCTGGGCCAAGAAGTCATGAACGTCCATACGCCCCAACCTAGGGGGTGTCCTTCCGCGCGGTGCGGCCTGAGCGTGCATCAGGGCGTGGGGATGCCGCCGGGGCGGCGGGGCGGGGGCCCGAACCGTACCGGGACGCCCGGCGAGTACAGCACGCTGACGGGCGGCCCGGCCGGTGCGGGCAGGCCGGCGGCGGTGACCAGGTCCTCGTCGCAGTCGAGGAGTTCGGCTCGGTGCAGCGGCCAGCGGGGGTGGGTGTTCGGGAGGTACAGCGGCCGCCCGAAGAAGGTGCTGTGCATGCCCCAGCGGGCGGTCAGGAAGTGTTCGAGCGCGCTGGGTTCCCCGATCGGCTCGCCGACCCGTACGGAGATCCTGCTGTGCGCGCCCCGCGGCCCGGGCCAGCGCCGGGCGCTGGTGTAGGTCACGGTGTCACCCGCCCGGCGGACCGCCATCCGCGACCAGACGTAGGGCAGGCGGAACCCGGCCCGGGCGACCACCACCGGGATCAGGCGGGAGGCGTCGAGCGAGCGGAAGACCACACCGCGCCGCCCGTGCGCGTCCACGGAGTAGAGGCGGACGTTGGTCTCCGGGAAGCTGCCGAGGTAGGGGACCCCGGGGAGGCGGAACCATCCGACCCGGTGCATCCGGAAGGCGACGAGGCCGACGTACGTGACCCCGTCGCGCGTGTCCGGCACGGTGCCCGCCGGCAGCAGCGGGGCGACGTCCGCGGGGTCCGCGGCCCAGTGCAGGAAGGCCAGGTCGAGCCAGGACTGGGTGAGCAGCGGGCGGTCCGCCGCATGCGGCGGATCGGCCGTCACGGGTTCGGGGTCCCGGTCGTGCGGCGTCTTCGGCATCCTCCCAGTATTCCGGAGCGGGCCGCCGTCCCGCCGGGCAGCGCAGCGCCCCGCGACGGATCGGCGTGAACCGCGTACCCCGGGGTACAAGTTCGTCACGGTGAGCACCGCCTCACCGCCCCGAACCGGAGGAGTCCTGATGGCCGCCCTCACCACGATCGCCGTGGTCCTCGGCGCCTGGTGCGCCGCAAGCGTCATCACCGCCGCTCTCTACTCAGCGCTGCGCTGCCGCCAGGTCCGGCGGCAGCGGGAGCTGGCGTCGTACGCGGGCGTCATCGTCGGCCGGTACGCGCCGGCGCCGCGGGCGGCGGCGGGACCCTCGTCGGCCGGCTGCGCGTCTCCCCAACCGGGGCGCCCGCAGCGCGATTTGAGCCTCCGCTTCTGAGACTGATGGCCGTACGGCCCGGATCACAGCGGTTACCCGGGTGGGCGGTCCGAGGCACCCGGGGGGCCGGGTGAGCCGACGGGTACGGTTCAGCCATGGATGTTTCCGGAACACGCGCTGCCGACGAGAACACCGGGCCGGTTGAGGGCATCAAGGCGACGGCGCGCCGTCTGCTCGTGGAGCTGGGTGCCGCAGGGCTGTCCCTCGAGGCCGTGGCCGAGGACGGCGGTCTCGCCGTCTCCGCCCTGGAGGCCGTCTTCCCGCATCGGGACGACCTGCTGACCGCCCTGATCATCGATGCGTACGACGAGTCCGCCGATGCCATGGAGCAGGCCGATCAGGCGGCGCGGGCCGCCGGCGCCCCGGCGGGTGCGCGGCTCCTCGCGGTGACCCGCGCACTGCGGGCGTGGTCCTTCGCCAACACCGGCGAGTTCACGCTGATCTACGGCTCTCCCGTTCCCGGCTACCACGCTCCTCAGGACACCGTCCCCTCCGCCTCGCGCACGCCCGCGGTGCTGGCGGGCATCGTGCGCTCCGCACTGGAGGCCGGCGAACTCACCCCGCCGCGGAGGGCGGTGCCGGGCCCGCCGCTGCTTCGGCCGGAGGCCGTGGAGCTTTTCGGCGGGACACCCGAGGCGCCCTTCTCGGACGTCATCGAGCGCGGCATGGTGCTGTGGAGCAGCCTGATCGGGCTCCTGGTGTTCCAGGTCTTCAGCCGTACGCACGACAGCGTCCGGGACGAGTCCGCGTACTTCGACTTCGCCCTCGCCGTGGCGGCCGAAGGCATCGGGCTGGTGGTTCCTGCAGGCGAGGGCACGGACACCGGCCCCCACTAGAGGCCGCCGCGTGCGCGGCACCGGCGGGTCATCGCGAGGGGCGGCGGATGGCGGGCCTGCGCGCCCGCCCGGTCCGGCCGAGGCCGGACCGGGCGGGCGCGCGTCCCCCGTGACACCCCCCGGTTCCCCCCGGATCGGATTCCCCCCGGATCCTCCCGCGCGTCCCCCGTACGTCCTGCGCGGGCCGGGCAGGTGTGTACTGCCGGGCCCGGCCCCCATCCCCCGAGGGCCGGACCCGGCAGGGCCGACGTATCCGACGAGCAACTCGGCTACCCCCGTAAGCAAAGTTAGCTGTCAGCTATCGACGAGGTCCACGGTGGCTGACTCTCGGCCGATTGTCAACTGAGAGCTAATCTGCAAAACTGTTGGATAGCTGAGAGCAATGCCGAGGAGGTGAAGGGAGGGAGATTCGCAGTGTCCGAGACTGATGACCGGCCCGTGCTGGCGGTGCGTCTGGACAACCTCTTCAAGACGGTTCGTCCCAAGGGCAAGCACTGGACCAACGCCGAGGTGGCGGAGGAACTCAAGCGGGCCAACCCCGAACTCAAGGTCGGCGGCGTGTACCTGTCGCAACTGCGGACGGGCAAACGCTCCAACCCTTCTCCGGATCTGCTGGCCGCTCTGGCACGCTTCTTCGGGGTGTCGGTCGCCTACTTCTTCGACGACAAGGTCGCCGAGTCCGTGCTCAGCCAGGTCGCCGCCATCGAGGCGCTGCGGCAGGCGGGGGTCCGCTCCGTGGCGATGCGTGCGGCCGGGATGAAGAAGGAGAACCTCCAGGCCATCACGGCGATCATGGACCAGTACCGGCAGATGCAGGGGCTCCCGCCGGTCACTGACCCCGCGGACCCGGAGTGAGGGTCCCCGGAAGGGGTCGCTCGGCCGGCCAGGACCGCCGCAGCCAGCTCAAGCGGCTCCGGAAGGACGGCGCGCGGCGGATCGCCGAGCTCGGCCTGCCCGAAGGTGCCGATGTGGCCGAGCTCTGCCGCTACCTCGGGGAGACCCGCGCGCGTCCCATCACGCTGGTGCCGATGCACATGCCCGCGTCGCAGCCGTGCGGCATGTGGGTAGCCGCGCGCGACGAGGACCTGATCTTCTACGACGCCAACACCACCGGCGCGCATCAGGAGCACATCATCTTGCACGAGCTGGGCCACATCATCTGCTGCCATCGCGGGGCCGGCTGGCTGGACGAGACGAGTGCCCGCCTCCTCTTCCCCAACCTCGATCCCGACCTTGTCCGCGACATGCTCCTGCGCGCGACCTACGACGACGTCCAGGAACAGGAAGCCGAGGTCATCGCCTATCTGCTCGCCCAGCGGATGACCCGCACCGAGGGCGGCCAGGGGGCCACGGGCCCGGCCGTGCAGGACGGGCCGTCCGGGACCAGCGACACGCTCAGCCGCATCGAGCGCACCCTCTTCTGACGGGCGGTACCCGTCCCCCGCCGGCAGCCACCTCCTCGGCCGCCGTCTTCTCGCCCGCCGTCTTCTCGGCCAGGATCGCCACGGCCCGGCGCGGCTCCCGGAGGCCGGGCCCGGGGTCGCGACCGTCGGTACCGCCGGCCGGGCGGCGTCGAGCCCGGCGGTGTCGGCCGGCTCGAACCCCGGTGGGCGCCTTCGGCGCCACGAACGTCACCCGGTGGCGGTGATTCGTTCCCGCCACCAGTCCACTGTCGCCTTGACCTGCTGGTCCACGGGGGGGACCGGACCGCGAACGCGGCTTCGTACGCGGTTTCGTACGCCGCTTCGTACGTGCTCGCGTCGACGACGGACGGCCGGTCGAACGGATAGCGGGTCCCCTTCAGTTCGCGGAGCACCCCGGCCGACCGCGTAGGGTCCGTCGCGTCCAGGGCGCCGTGCTCGATGCCGGTCTCCGGGCCGCGGCCCGGGGTGGTCACCACCCGTACCGAGCGTCAGTCGGTCAGGAGTCCCCCGGCATCGGTTTTGTCCACCCCCATATGGGGGGTAGGCCGCCCTCGCGCGGGGGATGTCCTGCCGGAGCAGCTGCGGTTGCCTGGAGGCATGAGGAATTCGATGAAACGCCTGCTCACCCTGGTCGTGATGACGGTGCTGACCGCAACCACCCCGTCCCCTTCGGCCATGGCCGATTCTCCGACGGACGATATCCGCGCCCGGATCCAGACCGTGCCCGGAATGCGCCTGCTCGGCGAACGGTCCGCGGCTCCGGGTCGGACCGTGCTCGACCTCGCCTATCGCCAGCCCAACGATCACCGTCATCCGGGCCGGGGTTCTTTCGAACAGCGGTTGACGCTGGTGCACAAGTCGGTCCAGCGTCCCACGGTGCTCTATTCCAGCGGATACGAACTCGGCTCCGCACCGGAGCGGCCGACCGAGCCCACCGAACTGCTGGATGCCAACCAGATCACCACGGAGCAGCGGTTCTTCGGGACCTCGCGCCCTGCGGACCCGGACTGGTCCCACCTCACCATCTGGCAGGCGGCGAGTGACCACCACCGCCTCGTCACCGCCCTCAAGAGGGTGTACCGGGGTGCATGGATCTCCACCGGGGGCAGCAAGGGCGGCATGGCGGCGGTCTATCACCGCCGTTTCTATCCGGAGGATGTCGCCGGGACGGTCGCCTACGCGGCACCCAACAACACGGACGACCGCGACGACACCGCCTACGACGCCCGGCTCGAACAGGTCGGCACCCCCGAGTGCCGCGAAGCCCTCAAGGCCGTTCAGCGCCAGGCCCTGATACGTCGCGAGGCGATGACGGCACGGTACGGCCAGTGGGCTGCGGCCGGGCAGAGGACCTTCCAGATCATCGGTGGTGCGGACCGTGCGTTCGAGCTGGCCGTGCTGCGCCTTCCGCTGATGTTCTGGATGCACCAGCCCGCAGCAGGCTGTGTGTCCGTACCCGGCGTCACGGCGACGGACGACGAGGTGTACGCCTGGATCGCCAAGGTCACCCAGCTCCCCGTCTACGCGGACCAGACCCTCGAAGCCTTCACACCGTACTTCTACCAACTGGGCACCCAGCTCGGGTATCCGCAGTTCGCCGCCCCGCACCTGGAGGGGCTCCTGCACCATCCCGGCGTCCAGGAGATGCGCTCGTACGTACCGAAGGACATCCCCTTGCGGTTCCAGCCCAACGCGATGGCCGACGTCGACCGCTGGGTGCGCCGCGACGGCCGCTCCCTGATGTTCGTCAACGGTGAGAACGACGTGGCGGTCGCGGAGCCGTTCCGTCTCGGCAGGGGCACCCGGGACTCCCGTCTCTTCCAGGTGGTCGACGCCAACCACCACATATCGATCGCCGGTTTGCCCCCGGGCGAGGCCGAGGAGGCGGTGGCCACCTTGCGCCGGTGGGCCGGCCTGCCGGGGACGGCGACCCCGGGGGCCTGAGCGGGGGGCCGGGGGTACGGCGCAGGGCGTCGCACAAACCGTTGGCCCCTCCGGGTGGCCCACGACTGGATTCGCCGGACGACATCGAATCCCCGCCGCACCGTGAAGGATTGTCCGTGACATCGATCCGTACCGCCCTCCCCCACGAGTTGCCCGCGCTGCTGGAGTATCCCGACGACGCCGAGCGGAACGCGGGGACCCGCGCCTACCTCGGCCAATTGCTGGACGCACGGTGCACCCGTCCCGAGTGGTGCCTGGTCGCCGATGACGGCCAGGGGCGACTGGTGGGCAGCGTGGTGCTGGGGACGCTGCCCGGCCAGGAAATCCCGTACGCCCTCGTCCTGTTCGAGGCCCCGGACGACGGTGAGCGGATCGGGGGCGCGCTGTTGGACGCGGCGGTCGCGAAGGCGCGCGAGCTGGGTGCGCAGGAGCTTGAGCACGTCGTCGACTCGCCCGCGCAGGCACCGCAGTTCCAGCGGGGCCCCGAGCGGCGGGGGGAGCTCCTGCGGGCTTCCGGTTTCCGGGTCGTCCGTGACGGGCGGAGGTTCGGGCTGCGGGTCCAGGGGGAACTGCCGCCCGACGATGCCCGGCTGACGTTCCGCTCCCTCGCCGATCTGGGCCACGAACCGTTCGTCGCACTCCTGGCGGACCTCCTCGCCGAGACCGCGGACGCCCGGCTGGCCGCCGACGTCGAGCGGTACGGGGCGCGGCGGGCGGCTGAGCAACTCTTCGCGGACACGCCCGAGCTGGAGCACGAGCCGCAGTGGCGGGAGATCGGCTTCGACGCGGACGGCACCCCCGCGGTCATCAGCCTGCCCGCGGTGAACCCGACCGTCGCCGTGATCGGCTTCGTCGGGGTGGCGCCCGCCCACCGCGGCAAGGGGTACGCCGCCTCCGCCGTGGTCCGCGGTACGCGGATCCTCGCGGCGAACGGCGCCGAGGAGTTTCGCGGGGACTGCGACGGGGCCAACACTGCGATGGCGAAGGCGTTCGCCAGGGCCGGGTACGAGAACTTCGCCGACCGGCTGGAGTTCAGCCGCTCCCTGTGACCGCCCCCGGCTCCGCCCGGCCCGCCCAGACCACCCTGCCGGCCCGACCACCCTGCCCGCCCGGCCCGGCCCGACCACCCTGACCATCTTCCGGCAGGGCCCGTGCCGGAGTGACCCGTCCAGGCGTGAGCAGCGCGCGCGAGGCTCTGGGCGAGGGGGCGGACCGAGCACGGGAGGTGTCGTCGTAGGCTCCCGGCCATGCGTACACACCTGCATCAGATCGTCGTTGACTGCCGCGACCCGAAGTCCCTGGTCCGTTTCTGGGCGCAACTGCTCGGCGGTGAACCGGTCGACCGCGCCCGCGGCTGGTCGCACGTCGAGCCGCCCGGGTTCGCACGGCTGGCGTTCCAGCCGGTGCCCGAGCCCAAGGCGGTGAAGAACCGCCTCCATCTCGACCTCGCCGTCGACGACGTCGAGGCCGCGACGGTCGAGGCGGTGCGCCTGGGCGCCGTCCGGGCCGGCGGGGCGGTCACCGACGACCAGGGCTCCTTCCAGGCCATGGTCGACCCCGAGGGCAACGAATTCTGCTTCGTCGGCGCCTGACCCGGGGCGCGGGACGGGCCGGCCGCCGTTCCGGGTACAAGCGCGGGCCGGGCGCATGTGACCATGTCCCGTCAGTACATCAGCACCTCATGGGGGGACCATGCGCACCCGCACCACCGCCGCCACGACCGGCCTCGTCACCGCGCTCGCAGCGCTGCTCCTCCTGGCCGGCTGTACGGCACCGGGCGCGAGCCCGCGCGGGACGGCGACCACCCAGGCTCCGGCGCCCGCGCAGGCCGGCGGGACCGGCTTCGACGGCCCACGGCCGCAGGACCAGAACCTGCTGGCGTGGACCGGCGATCCCAACGACGCGGGGCACGTCACCGCCCAGTCGGCGGCGGGGGTCGGCGGGCGGATCACCCTCGTACGGATCGTCCTGCGCGAGCAGATCTCCTGGTCGAACATCTGGCTGGGCCTCGCCGGTCTCGACCCGAACGCCCAGCTCGCCAACTGCTACCTCGGCGTGTACGACGCGAAGGGCAGCCTCGTCGCAGCCACCCCGGACATCTCGCCCCAGCTGATGATCGACCCGATCGCCAAGCCGCTGGCCCTCGCCGAGCCGTTCACGGCCGCCCCCGGGACCTACTTCATCGCGCTCCTGCTCAACGGCAACTGGGCCACCAACGCCCTCACCCTGAAGTCCACGGGGGCGGGCATCTCGGTCAACGCCGGTCTGACGCCCCCGAACCTCCGGTACAGCACCCTCCTGACCGGCCAGACCTCCCTCCCCGCGACCGTGAACCTGGCGGACCAGTCCACGAGCACCATCAACACCGGCTGGGCCAGCCAGTGGTACGCGATCTCCTGAGGACGGTGTGACGGCTGCCCTGGTCCGGCACGGCTTCGGGGCGGCCCGCCGGGCCCGGTGCCGCAGGGGGGCGATCGCGGCCATGTCCGCCCGGCCCAACCAGCCGTCGGGTTTCACGCATACGGCCGGCCTGCCGTGGTGGCCGGTCTCGTCCTGGACCCAGCCCTGGTGCAGCACCGCGTGCACGGTCCGGTTGACCGCCTCCGCCGCCCACTCGTCGCCGGTCAGGTAGAGCACTGTGAACGGGACGCCGGGGAAGTCCGGTCCGGGTGCGTCGCGTAGGTCCGCGGGCAGGCGTTCGCGCGGCGACGCGGCCCCGGGAGACACCGGCCGGGCCGGAGCCGTCCCGGCCGAGGAGTTTTCCGAGCCTCCAGCGGATCGCGAAGAGGGTGCCCGCGACGAACGAGGGGTTGTCCGAGGCGTCGCCCGAGACGAACTGCCGCACCAGCACAGGCCCTGCAGGGCCCCACCGACCCCGCAGGGCCGCCCCCACCTCCGGGACCGCCGGGCCCGCGACGGCCGGGCTCCCGGCGGCCCTGCTCGGCAGCTCGCTCAGCAGTCCTGCGGAGCGGACGGCGGGATGAAGGTCGCGACGAGGGCGCCGTCCGCCTTGACCTTCACGGCCATCGCACCGCGGCCCGCGGCGGAATAGGAGGTCGGCATCTGCAGGTCGTACGGCAGGTCGTCCTCCGCGATCTCCGGCCCGACGTGGACCACGGACAGGGAGCCCCGGCAGCTCAGCGAGCCGGGCGGCACGGTGCCCTCGACGACGCCGTCCTGCGGACCGACCGAGACGGCGGGCCGGTCCATGAGGCTGTACCGGAATTTTTGAGTCCGCGACGACCCCGGCATGCCGGAGGGCGCCCCGCCGGGAGTGAGGTCCACCCAGTACCGGCTGAGCGTCAACGCGACCGGCCCGCAGGGGCGTTCCGAGGGGTCGGGCTCGAACATCAGCCCGTCGCCGTCGAGCTTCAGGGCCGTGCTGCCGTAGGAGCCGCTGCTGCTCTTCAGCCGGGCCAGGTAGCCGGCCAGCTTCCCGGGATCCATGGCCCCGGTGTTTACGCAGTCATGGCTCGGAACCGCCACGGTCGGGACCGCGGCGGAGGGGGTGGGCTGCGCCGACACCGGGGCCGCGCTCGGCGAGGGCGTAGCGGAGGCGGGCGCGGCCGAACCGGGTGCGGAGGCCGAACCGGATGCGGATGCGGCCGGTGACCCGCCCGAGCAGCCGGCGCAGGCCAGCAGCGTCGCGGCCAGTGCGGCCACGGCGGGCCCTCGTAATCGGTGGCGCATGCGTGCTCCGCTCCTGTCGTGGGGAAAGTGACCCGGAGCCATGGTGGCAGGCGGTCCTTGCCGCGCGCACCGGTCCGGCTGAACCTGCCGCATTCTGACGTCGCATCAGGTCACTTGTCCCGGACTCTTGACTCCGTGGGCGGTGGTCGCGATTCTCGTCTCACCATGTGGGCGGGCCATGACAATCCAGTCGCCGTCCCGCCGAACCGAGACGTGAGTGATGACCATGAGTGGACACCCGCACCACAGGACCCGGCGCAGGCCCCTCGCGGTGCTGGCGCTGCTCCTCGCCGTGGTGGCCTCGGTGCTCGGCCCCGCGGCCAGCTCCTCGGCGGACCCCGGCTGGTGGAACCCGGTCGCGCGGCCGGCCCCCGACTCCGAGATCAACGTCACGGGCGAACCCTTCAAGGGGACGGACTCCCAGGGCAAGGTGCGCGGCTTCGTCGACGCGCACGACCACCTGATGTCCAACGAGGGCTTCGGCGGCCGCCTCATCTGCGGCAAGCCGTTCTCCGACCAGGGCGTGGCCGACGCGCTGAAGGACTGCCCCGAGCACTACCCGGACGGCTCCCTCGCGATCTTCGACTTCATCACCAAGGGCGGCGACGGAAAGCACGACCCCGACGGCTGGCCGACCTTCAAGGACTGGCCCGCCCACGACTCCCTGACCCACCAGCAGAACTACTACGCCTGGGTCGAACGGGCCTGGCGCGGCGGCCAGCGGGTCCTCGTCAACGACCTCGTCACCAACGGCGTGATCTGCTCGGTCTACTTCTTCAAGGACCGCGGCTGCGACGAGATGACCGCCATCCGCCTGGAGGCACAGAAGACGTACGAGATGCAGGCCTTCGTCGACAAGATGTACGGCGGGGCGGGCAAGGGCTGGTTCCGCATCGTCACCGACTCCGCGCAGGCCCGCGACGTCATCCAGCAGGGCAAACTCGCCGTCATCCTGGGCGTCGAGACCTCCGAGCCGTTCGGCTGCAAGCAGATCCTCGACATCGCGCAGTGCAGCAGGGAGGACATCGACCGCGGTCTGGACGAGCTGCACCGGCTCGGCGTGCGCAGCATGTTCCTGTGCCACAAGTTCGACAACGCCCTGTGCGGGGTCCGATTCGACCAGGGCGCCCTCGGCACGGCGATCAACGTGGGCCAGTTCCTGTCGACCGGGACCTTCTGGAAGACCGAGAAGTGCACCGGCCCGCAGCACGACAACCCCATCGGGCTGGCGGCGGCGCCCTCGGCGGAGAAGGAGCTCCCCGCGGGCGTGGCGGTCCCCTCCTATGCGGCGGACGCGCAGTGCAATACGCGCGGGCTCACCGAACTGGGCGAGTACGCGCTGCGGGGCATGATGCAACGCAAGATGATGCTGGAGATCGACCACATGAGCGTCAAGGCCGCGGGCCGGGCCTTCGACATCCTGGAGTCCGAGTCGTACCCGGGCGTGATCTCCTCGCACAGCTGGATGGACCTGGACTGGACCGAGCGCCTCTACCGGCTCGGCGGCTTCATCGCCCAGTACATGAGCGGTGCCGAGGCGTTCAGCGCCGAGGCGAAGCGGACGGACGCGCTGCGGGACAAGTACGGCGTCGGGTACGGCTACGGCACCGACATGAACGGGGTCGGCGGCTGGCCCGGGCCCCGCGGGGCGGACACCCCGAACCCGGTGCGCTACCCCTTCCGCAGCACGGACGGCGGCTCGGTCATCGACAAGCAGACCACCGGGCAGCGCACGTGGGACCTCAACACGGACGGCGCCTCGCACTACGGTCTGGTCCCCGACTGGATCGAGGACGTCCGGCTCGTCGGCGGGCAGGAGGTGGTGGACGACCTCTTCAAGGGCGCCGAGTCCTACCTGACCACCTGGGGCAACTCCGAGCGGCACAAGGCCGGGGTGAACCTCGCGAAGGGCTCGGCCGCCTCGGCGTCGAGCGCGGAGTGGTGGAACCCGTTCGTGAACTTCTCCGCGGGCCGGGCCGTGGACGGGGATCCGGGGTCGCGCTGGGCGAGCGAGTGGAACGACAACCAGTGGCTCCGCATCGACCTGGGATCCGCGCACCGGGTGGGTCGCGTCACCGTCGACTGGGAGGCCGCGTACGGGAAGGCGTACCGCATCGAGGCCTCCACGGACGGCAGCACCTGGCAGACCGTCTGGTCCACGACGGCCGGCGACGGCGGCCTGGACACCGCCCGCTTCTCCGGGGTCTCCGCGCGCTACCTCCGCGTCCAGGGGCTCCAGCGCGCGACCCAGTGGGGCTACTCGGTCCACGAGGTCGGCGTGTACAGCAGCTGACGGCACGGTGCACCATCAGGGCCGGGGCCGGGGCCGGGGCCGGCCGGATCGCACGAACCGATCCGGCCGGCCCCGGCGGCTTGCAAGCGAAAGGAACCACCATGGCACGGATGCCGTCGGCCGACCGGCGCCGTCAGCTGACCGAGGCCGCGATCCGCGCGATGACCCGCGACGGCGTCGCCCGTACGACGACCCGGTCGATCGCCGCCGAGGCGGGCGTGTCGCTGAGCGTCTTCCACTACTGCTTCGACTCCAAGCGGGCCCTGCTGGAGTCGGTCATCACGACGATCACCGACCATTACGTGGGCGTGGTGAAGGAGGCGATCCAGCCCCGGGCCACCCTCCACGAAACCGTCCGGGCGGGCTTCCAGGCGTACTGGGACCATGTGGCGGCCCACCCCGGCGAACACATGCTCACGTACGAACTCACCCAGTACGCCCTGCGTCAGCCCGGGTGCGAGCACCTGGCCCGGCGACAGTACGAGCTGTACGCCGACACGTACACCGAGCTGATCGGGCAGCTCTGCCGCAGCATGGACATCGCCCTGCGGATCCCGGTGCCCGCGCTGGCCCGCTACCTGGCGGCCATGACCGACGGCCTCACCCTGAGCCTGCTCGTGCTGGGCCCCGACGCCGCCTCGCCGGACCTCCTCGATGCGATCACCGACCACGTCGCCGGCCTCGTCGGGGACACGCCGCAGGCGGCGCCCCGACCGGTCTCGGCGCCGAACTGACCGGGACGGGCCACGGAGCGGGGCGGAGCGGAGGCCGGACGGCACGGGGGACGCCTCGGTCGACCAACGCGCCTTACGGAGCGGTAACTCACGGGTTCCCCGGGAGGGCGGACCGAGGGACACTCCGGTTGGCCTCGTACGTGCTGCCGTCGCCGGCCCGCTGGTCAAGGATTTCCGAGGCAGTCAAGACCAGCCCGATCACCAGTACCGTCGCGCCCAGCTTGGCCCACGGTGAGAAACGTCGGCGCGAGCCGGGTCCCGGCCCGGCGGTGGGCCGCGCCGCCGGCTGCTTCACGGGGGGGCTTCGCGCCGGGATCGCGGGGGGTGGGAGCGAAACGGGTTTCGCTGTGTCGCGAGCCGGCGCCGCGCCGGCGGGTCCGTTCAGCTGAGCCTGCGGCTGATCCATGGTCAGGCGCGCGGTCGGATCCTTGTGCAGCAGTCCGTCGAGTACAGGACCGAGCATCCCCGCCCGCACCGCCGGGGCCGGCTCCTCCGTCACGACGGCGACCAGGACCGCGCTCGGGGCCGTCCCCTCGAACGGCGGGCGGCCCTCCACGGCCGCGGAGAGCGTCGCGCCCAGGGACCACAGATCGGACTCGGCCGTCGCGGGCAGGCCCCGGACCTGTTCGGGCGCCATGAAGGCGGGCGTCCCCATGATCATGCCGGTGGCGGTGAGGGTGATGTCTCCCTCAAGGGCGGCGATCCCGAAGTCGGTCAGGACGACCCGGTCCCCATCGAGCAGGATGTCGGCGGGCTTGATGTCCCGGTGGGTGATCCCCATCCGGTGCGCGGCACCGAGTGCGGCGGCCACCCGCCGCCCGACCTCGGCGGCCCGCTGGGGCGTGAGCGCGCCTTGTGCCTCGATGAGGTCGGCCAGGGACCCGCCGTCCACCAACTCCATCACGATCCAGGACCGTCCGTCGGAGCCGGATATCCGATCGTGGACGGTGATGATCCCCGGATGTTTCAGCCGGGCGGCGGCGCGGGCCTCGCGGTCGAGCCGGGCGATCCAGTTCTGCCGCCCGGCCTCGCCCAGAGGCTCGGGCAGCCGCAACTCCACGCGCTCCGACGTCAGTCGGCGGCCCAGAGGTTGAGTTCCCGGCGGTCTCCGCCGCTGCTGGTCACCCGTTCATCCGTACATCCTGCGGTCCGGTCGCACGGACGGGCGGCGTCCGCGACCACGACGTCCGAAGCGCGGCGTCCGCGGTCCCGGTCCGAGAAACGGCGGCCGGCATGCCGACGGCGCCCGCACACAGGTGCGGGCGCCGTCGGACGGGAACCGTGGCGGCGGTTCCGTGGTCAGCCGCGGACGATGTTCTCCGCCTGCGGGCCCTTCTGGCCCTGCGTGATGTCGAACGACACCGTCTCGCCCTCCACCAGCTCGCGGTATCCGTTGCCGGAGATGTTCGAGTAATGGGCGAAGACGTCCGGCCCGCCACCGTCCTGGGCGATGAAGCCGAAGCCCTTCTCGGAGTTGAACCACTTCACGGTGCCGTTGGCCATACCCGTCCCTCTGCTCACGTCGGTGCGCGGCCCGGTCGAGGACCGCACCGGCGCCCCCCTCAGGGGCGCCCGACCCACTCCTCCCCGGACTGCCGGGCCCTTACACCACCCTGAACGGATCTCTTCTTCACTCTTCTGGCGCAACCCTGGTCCGGCGGGAGGGCGCCCCCGCAGCCGGGACCCCCGGCGGGCCGGCGGACCCCCTGCGGACGTCGCGGACGCCGCCGCAAGCCCTTTCCGGTGGCCGACCCGGCCCACCGGCGGGTTCCGGCCAACCTCCCGCTCCTGTCGGCCCGGCCCTGCGGCCACCGCCGGATCCGAGGCGCGGGCAGGCCGCGGCCGCCGACGGCGAAAGGTCGGCCAGATCCCGCTGCTCCGGGTTCCGGCCTGCGCTGTACTCACTCCCTCCAGTTCCCTCACCCCGCGAACCGCCCCTCCGCCCCGCGGAGACGGGCGTCCTCGCCGTGCCCGGATGGGGCGAACCGGCTGTCCCGTCAGCCCAGTTGAAGGAGCAGCATCATGTCCGAGCAGCAGGACGACACGGCGGGTTCCGCCGCACCGCCCGCCCCACCGGAGTTCACGTACACCTGGGGCCAGCACAACCGGACCATGGAGGCCATGTCCCTCGGGCAGATGGCCCGGCGCGTCCCCTCGGCCCTCGCGCAGACGGCCCGCCTCGCGCTCGCGGTCAACCGCCCGGCGTTCTCCGTGCTGGTCGCCGCCCAGGTCCTTGGCGGGATCTGTACGGCCGCGGCGCTGGCCGCCGTCGCGCGGGCGATGGTCCCGCTGCTGAACGGGGGCGGCGTCGAGGAGCGCATCTCGGCCGCCTCCGGTCCGCTGGTCATCGCCGCGGCGATGACCGCCCTCGGCGCCCTGGCGTCCATCGCCTCGGGAAGCGCGGCCCGCCGGCTGACCCCCAGGATGGCCACCCTCGCCGACCTCGCGATGGTCGACGCGCACATGGACGTGGAGCTCGCCGCCTACGACGCCCCCGACTTCACCGAGCGTTCCGAGGCGGCCGAGACCGGGTCCGCCCGATCCGCCATGCTCCTCCAGGACGCCCTCGGCTTCACCGGCGGCCTCATCGACATGGTCGCCGTCGCGTCGGTGCTCACCGTCGTGCACCCGGTGCTGCTGCCCCTGCTCCTGCTGTCGGTGGTCCCCCGCGGCCTCGGTTCGGTCTACGCCGCGCGCCTCGACTACACCCTCCACAACCAGACGATCGCCTCCCGCAACATCAAACACATGATGCGCTGGCACCTGACCACGCCGAAGCTCGCCGACGAGCTGCGCGGCAACAGCATGCGGCCGTACGCCCACCACTGGTACGCGGCCGTCTGCGAGCGCATCGACTCCAAGATGGTCAGCTCGGCGCCCCGCTACCTGACCGTGTACCTGATCGCCGCCACCGCCTCGGGCGTGTTCGTCGTCGCCACGTACGGGGCGCTGGCCGGGCTCGTCATCGGCGGGTACATGGCGCTGGCCGCGGCGGGCACGGCGATCGTCGCCATGCGGACGTCCACGGCGGCCCTCAGTTCGCTCGTCGTGTACGGGGCGGCGATGTTCCAGCACGCCCTGTACCTCGGCGACTACGCCCTCTTCGTGAAGGACGCGGCCGAGCATTCCGGGCCGCGCGGCCCGCAGGTGATGGACACCGCTCCGGAGAAGATCCGGCTGGAGGAGGCCGCGTACACCTACCCGGGCAAGGACGCGCCCGCGCTCGGGCCCGTCTCCCTGACCCTGTCACGGGGCGAGGTCGTCGCCGTCGTCGGGGAGAACGGCGCCGGGAAGTCCACCCTGATCCGGCTGCTGACCTCGCTGACGGCCCCGACCGCCGGCACGGTCTCCTGGGACGGCGTGCCGACCTCGGACGCCGACCAGCGCACGGCGTGGCGGCACGTCGGCCTGGTGACGCAGAGCTACGGCTACTGGCCGTTCTCGGCGCGGGAGAACATCACCCTCGGCCAGCCCGGCCCGCGCGGCGAGGAGGCCGTCTGGGAGGCCTTGGACGCCGTCGGCATGCGCACGGCCGTCGAGCAGTTCCCCGACGGTCTGGACACGCTGCTCGCCCGGTCGGTCTGGGGAGGCCACGAACCGTCCGGCGGGCAGTGGCAGCGTCTGGCCTGCGGACGGGCCTTCCACCGGAAGCCGGGCCTCCTGGTCATGGACGAGCCGACGAGCGCGATGGACCCCCGCGGGGAGCACAAGGTCTTCTCCGGGCTGCGGGACATGAAGGAGGACCGCATCACGGTGATCGTCACGCACCGGATGGAGAACTGCCGTCTGGCCGACCGCATCGTCGTCCTCGACGGCGGCCGGATCGTGGAGCAGGGTTCCTTCGACCAGCTCGTGGCCGTCCCGGGCGGCCGGTTCCGCGAGTTGTACGAGCTCGCGCAGGACCGGTGACCCGGTGAGGTGAAGACCGGGGTGCCGGCTCCGCGGGACCGGGTGGGGGCGCTCCGCACCGGCCCGGCCCCGTGGCGACCCCGGAACGCGGCCTGGACGGCGGGCAACTGGGCCCGCCCTCCGGCCCGTTCCCGGTCGAGCCCCGCGGCCTCGGTGAAGACGTCGAGCGGGCCGCGGGCGGCGGGCGGCGCGGCTCGTCGGCTTCGAGGAGCTTCAGCGCCCGGGACGTGAGGAGGGTGCCGCCGTCGCAGGCGGGGTCGCCCGCATACCCCTCGGGGTCGACGGCCGGCCACGGCTCGCCACCGCGGCACCGCGGCACCGACCACACGGGCGGCAGGCTGTGCGCCGGCTCGTTCCGATCATCCCGGCGCCCTCCGCGGGCCGGTGCCCCTGCGCCGCGACCGTGGGTCCCGCCGGCTCCGCCCTTGCCCCGCCGGTTCGTTGAGGGGGCCGCGGAGCGGGGGGTAACCTACCCCGGTCAAGATCCACAAATGGGGGGACGAACAGCAGTGAGCGGACAGCAGGATCCCGGGTACGGCGGACAGGTACCGCAGTGGGGGCCGCCGGGACCTCCCGTGACCGCTCCCGTACCGCCGGGCGGCGGCAGGGGCGGATCGTCCCACCGCGGGGCCTGGATCGGGGCCGGTGCGAGCCTGGTGGCCGCGGTGGTCACGGTGCTCGGCGCGTACCTGCTGGGGCCCGGCGGGTCCGGCGGCGCCGCCAAGCCGCCCGCGGCCCAGGAGCCCCCCGTCTCCACCGCCCCGGCGCAGGCATCCGCGGCTCCGGCCACCGCCGCCGCTCCGAGCGCCCCGCCGGGTGCGGCATCGGGTGCCGCGGCGGGTGCGAGCCCGTCCGCACCGGCGCCTTCGGCGAAGGCGGCCGGGACCGTGCGGTGGGAGGGCGTGCTGGTCATCGCATACGCCGAGGACAAGAACCTGGACGTCAGCCCGCCCGTGCGGGCCGAGGTCAACGCCGACAACGACTTCAGCGTGTACCCCTTCGGCGACCGCATGCTGCGCCCCGAGCGCGGAGCGAAGGCGATGGTGTGGGCGGACACCGGCAAGGTCCCCGCGTACGCCGACTGCGCGGCCGTGGTCGACACCCAGGCCACAGGCAAGGAGATGACCATGCGGACGGGCATGACCGTCTGCTCCAGGACCGACGAGGGCCGGGTCGCCCGGCTGACGCTCAAGGAGCAGTCCGGGCAGGGGGCCGACACCCGGGGCACCTTCGACGTCGTCGTGTGGGACAAGTAGGCCCGCGGGCCGGCCGCCCGGCCCGCTGACCGAGTTGTCGGTCCGTATGTGGTGGGTTCCCGTGAACGGTCCGATCATGGGAGGCATGGGCGCCGGACAGGACGGCGGAGCCGGCCGCGGCCCGACGGTCGCGGCCCGGCGTGCGCTGCGCACCACAGTGGCCGCGTGCGCCGGGTTCTTCGTCTGCCTGTACGGGCTGGACCGGCCGGTGGCGGCCACGTACGCCCTGTTCGCGGCGGTCTCCATGGCCGCCCTCTCCCACGTCCCCGGCACCGGACCGCAGCGGGCGGCCGTGATCCTGAGGACGACGCCCGCCGTCTGGGCCCTGCTGACGGCCGGCACCTACCTCGCCGTGCGGACCTGGAGCGCCGTGGCGGGCACGCTGCTGATCGGCTTCCTGCTGGCCTTCGTCGCGGCGGCCGGGCCGCGCGTGGCGGGCGCGGCTCCGGGCCTGCAACTCATGTACATCCTGCCGTGCTTCCCGCCCTACGCACCCGACAGCATCGGGGAGCGCCTCGCGGGAGCCACCCTCGGGCTGGTGCTCCTGATCCTTGCCGAGAGGTTCCTGCTGCCCGAGCGGCCCGGCACCTCCTACCGGCAGCTGGCCTCCGGGGCCGCCGACACCGCCGCCCGCTGTGCGGCCGAGCTGAGCCGGGCGCCGTACACGCTGTCCGCCGCCTCGTCGTCGGCCGCCAAGGCGGCCGGCGAAGCGCTGCGGCCCTTCCGGGTCGACGAAGCGGAACGTCCCGCCGGGCCGGGCCTGCGGGACCGCGCGCTCGCCCACGCGGGCCTGACCGCCCGCACGCTCCTCGCCCGCCTGATGATCCTTCCCCCGGCGCCCCCGGGCCGCCCGCCGCCGGAGCAGGGGCCGGCGGTGCTGCCGGAGGTCAGCGCGGCGGCCGCCCAGGCTTCGGTCCTGCTCGCCGGTGTCCGTCCCGCGTCCGGAGCGAGCGACGCGGCCGCCGCCCTGCGGCGCGTACGGGAGGAGGTCGTGGCGGCGGACGGGCATCCCTCGACCGCCGCATGGGGGCGCCGTCGGGCGGCGCTGCTGGAACTGGCGGACGCCGCCCTGGCCTTCTCCACCGCGGCGGCAATGGCCGTGCGCGGCCGGAGCGCGGCGCCCTCGGCCGGGGCCGATCCCGGCCGGTTCTGGTACGCCGGGCAGCGTGCCCCGCGCCTGTGGTGGCACCGGCTGGCAGCGCACGCGGGGCCGCGCTCGGTGCACTTCCAGAACGCCGTCCGGATCAGCCTCGCGCTCGCGGCGGCCCGCACGATCGCGGGCGTGGAATCACTGCCGCACGGGTTCTGGGCGATGCTGGCCGTCCTGTCCCTCACCCGCACCACGGCCTCCCAGACCCGGGTGAGCGTCCGCCAGGCCCTGACCGGCACCCTGGTCGGTGCCCTGGTCGCCGCGGTCGTCCTCGCGCTGGTCGGCGGGCGCACCACCGTCTACGCCGTGGCGCTGCCGGTCGTCATGCTCGTCGCGTTCCGGGTGGGTCCTGTGCGGGGCGTGGGCTGGGCTCAGGGCATGTTCACCGTGGTGGTGTCCTTCGCGTTCGCGCAGCTGGCCCCGGTGACGTGGCGGCTGGCCGAGGTGAGGGTGATGGACGTGGCCATCGGCAGCATGATCGGTGTCGTGTTCGGGCTGCTCGCCTGGCCGCGGGGCGCGCACGAGGAGTTGCACCGGGCGGTCTCCCTGATGTTGACGCGGGCCGCCGGGACGGTCGGGAGCACGACGGACGCGGTGGCGTCGGGCGGACCGGGGAGTGCGCCCGACGACCGGCCGCTCCAGCACGCGCTGTCGCTGGCGGAGTCCGCGTTCGCGCAGTCCCTGAGCGAGCCCCGGGCGCCCGCCGTCGCCGGGTCGGACTGGCAGGCTGCCCTCATGACGGGCCACCACGCCCTGTGGGGGTCGCGTCGGCTGCTCGGCCGGGGAGGTCCGGCCCCCAGGGAGCAGGACGGGGCGTGGCTACGGGCCCGCGGGGCCGGGGTGGCCGCCCGGTTGCGGGAGCAGGCGCGGAGGGCGCAGCACGCGCAGCCGGCGGAGCCGGGGCAGCGGCCGGAGGGGGACGGCGGGGCGGACCGGCCGGTCCGGGCCGAGGGGGTGCCGGCGGTCGGCTCGCCGCGGTTCTTCGCCGCCGTGGCCTGGCTCGACTCGCTCACCGCAGACGTCGAGCGGATGTCCGCCCCCGGTCCCCCGGTGCCCGGCCCGGCGCTGAAGGGGTCATGAGGACCTTGCCCCGGGTCCGGCCCGCGACGCTCGGGGAAGCGCGATCCGCCCGCCCGGCCGCACGGGCGGCACAGGCGCCGCGGCGTCCGGCGGGCCCGGCGCCACCAGGCCGAGCAGGAGTCCGCCGGACCGCCGGGGGCTTGCCGAGCCGCCGGCCCGTGCAGTCGCGCCGGTCGGCCACGTCTGCGGGTCCGCCGTCGCCGGCGCCTTCGGGCGCCCGCAAGGAACGCCGCCCGGGGCGTACCGCGGCAGGGCTGCTACCGGAAAGGGGCCTTCCCGCCGCTCAGTGGCGGCGCGAGGACAGGACGCAGAACTCGTTGCCCTCGGGGTCGGCGAGGACGACCCAGGTCACCTCGTCACCCTGCCCGACGTCGGCGCGGCGGGCGCCGAGCGCCAGCAGGCGCTCGACCTCCGCCGCCTGGTCGTCGGGACGGAAGTCGAGGTGGAGGCGGTTCTTGACCGTCCTGGGGTCCGGTACGCGTACGAAGAGCAGTCCCGGGAGCCGTTCGGGCCCGGGCCTGATCTCGTACTCCTCCGGCGAGTCGTCCACGGCGGACCACCCCAGGGCCTCGGCCCACCACCGGCCGAGCGCGGCCGGGTCCCGGGCGTCCACGACGGTCTGCTCCCACTCCAGCGTCATGCGCCGAGCCTACGTCGCCGCGCGGCCGCCCCGGGTGCCCCGCGCCGGGGCCACGGGGCGCGGGGCAGCCGGGGCGGGTGCTCGCTGCCGGCCGGGGCCGGTATGCGTCACCGAGGGGCTCAGGGAGCCATCTCGTACGCGCCGGCCAGCGCCTCCACGCGCGCCCACACACGGGCCGAGCGGTCGGCGTCGACGACCGGGCGGCGGACCGCGCCCAACGCCCAGGCCTGCTGGTCCGCGGTGGCGGAGTCCTTGCCGTACAGCTCGACCGCGTGGGCGGAGAAGTCGCGTACGAGCACGCTGAACAGCTCGTCCAGGACGTCCTCGTCCAGACCCGACAGGCGGGCCTGCTCGAGGATCAGCTGGCCGTGCACCACCAGGGCGAAGAGCTGGCCCACGGACAGGAGGAGGTCGAGGTCGCGGCTCTGCTCCTCGTCGGGGGCGGCGGTCTCGACGAACTGGCAGAGGGCATCGGCCTGCTCGCGGAAGCGGCTGACGTTCGGTACGCCGGCGTACGCGTCGTAGGCGGGGCGCCAGTCGTGGAAGCGTACGGAGCCCAGGCCGCGGGCCGGGCCCTGCTGGAACAGGAAGGCGTCGTCGGCCGCGTCGAGCCGGGTCGGCACGGGCGCGTACTCGGCGGGGGCCAGCAGGTGGTTGCGCATGAACTTGAGGATCAGGGCGAGGTTGACGTGGACCGTGCCCTCCAGCTTCGGCAGGCCGCGGATCTCGACGGCCGCCTGGGCGAAGTAGGTGTCCTTCTCGAAGCCCTTGGCCGCGATGACGTCCCACATCAGGTCGATGACCTTCTCGCCCTCCGTGGTCACCTTCATCTTCGTCATCGGGTTGAAGAGGAGGTAGCGGCGGTCGTCGGGGCCGGCGGAGCGGAAGTAGTCGACGGCGCGGTCGCTGAACAGCTTCATGCCGACGAGGCGGACGTAGGCGTCGGCCAGTTCGCGGCGCACGTGCGGGAAGGCGGTGACGGGGCGGCCGTAGAGGATGCGGCCCTGCGCGTGGGTGACGGCCTCGTACATCGCGTGCTCGCAGATGCCGATGGAGGCGGTGCACAGGTTGAACTTGCCGACGTTCACGGTGTTCAGGGCGGCGTCGAAAGCGGCCCGGCCGGTGTGCAGCACGTCCTCGGCGCGGACGGGGTAGTCCTCGAGGCGGAACTCGCTGACGTACTTCGAGGAGTCGACGACGTTCTTCACGAGGTGGTACGCGGGGTGGCGGCTGTCGGCGGCGAAGAAGACGTACCCGTCCGGGCCCTCCACGTCGGTGCGGCGGCCGAAGACGGAGACGAGGCCGGCGGCGTTGCCGTTGCCGATGTAGTACTTGGAGCCGGTGGCCCGGAAGCCGCCGGCACCCCCGGCGTCGGTGTACGGCTCCAGCAGCATGTCGGTCGAGTAGATGTCCGCGCCGTGGGTCTTCTCGGAGAGCCCGAACGCGAACACCTCGCCCTCGGAGAGGAGTTCGGCGGCGCGGCTGCGGGCGGCGGCGTTGTCGCTCTGCCAGACCGGGCCGAGGCCGAGGATGGTGACCTGCCAGGCGTACCAGTAGTCCAGGCCGTAGAAGCCGAAGATCTCGTTCAGGGCGGCGATCCGTGCGGTGTCCCACCGCTTGTCCGGCTCGTCTTCACCGGCGGCGGGGGCCGGGGTCAGGAACGTCGCGAAGAGTCCCTCCTTCGCGGAGAAGGCGAGGAAGTCCGCCAGCCAGGCACGGGTGCGGTAGTCCTCGATCAGCCTGCGCTTGCCGCGCTCCTCGAACCAGTCGACGGTGGCGCGCAGCAGCCTGCGGGTCTCGGGGTCGAAGTGCGCGGGGTCGTAGGTGCGCGGGTTGAACAGCAGCGGGTCGGACATGAGGGGTCGCCTTTCGGATCGGGATCAGGGGCGGGAGGTCGGCGGCGGGAGGTCGGCGGCGGGAGGTCGGCGGCGGGGCGGCGGAGCCGGGAACGGCCGGCCCGGGGAGGGATGCCGACTCGGCGGGAGCGGACGGATCCGCGGGGCGGGCCCGCGGCACCGTCCGCGGAGCCTCGCCGGGCCGGGGAGGTCAGCGCTCGGCGAGCCGGTGGAGCGTGTCCAGGACGTCCTGGAGCCAGGCGAGCTGCATCCGCTCGTAAGCGATGCCGCCGCGGAGCACCACGTGCTGGAGCTCCTGCCCGGCGTCGCCCGCCACCGGGGCGTCCGGGCCGGTGAAGTCGCGCAGCTCCCCCGCGAGGTAGTGGGTGAGGCGGTCGGCGTGCGCCCGGTGGTGCCGCTCGACCTCGCGGATCAGCGCGGCCGGGTCGTCGTAGGCCGCGCCGCGGATCTTCACGGCGAGCTCGTGCCGGACGCTGTCGGGCTGGATCGGCTCGTGGAGCCAGGCGGAGAGGGCGGACCTGCCCGCCGCGGCGACGGAGTACTCCTTCTTGTCCGGCCTCGCCTGCTGCGCCACTTCGAGGACGTCGACCCAGCCGTCGCCCTCCATGCGCTTGAGCACGCGGTAGATCTGCTGGTGGGTGGCGGTCCAGAAGTATCCGATGGAGCGGTCGAACCGACGCGCCAGCTCGTAGCCGGAGCCCGGCTTCTCCAGGAGGGAGACGAGGATCGCGTGCTCAAGTGCCATGACCCGATCCTTCTATGCAACTCGTTGCATAGACAAGCGCCTCCGCACGGGTGAGACACGGCTCACGCGCGGCAGCCGTACGTCCCGGGGCGCGGCCGGGCGGCGGACCCGCCCTTCTGCGCTGGTGACAGGGCGCGGCGCGTCCCCGGGACACGGGCGTCACCGCGGGCAGCCGGGAGGTCGTCCTCCCTGCATCACCATGCCCCCGTTTCCGCCGCGGCAGTCCCTGCCGGGGCATGCCGGGCGCGGGTGTGCCGCGAAGGCGCGGGCGGCGGGTCCCCTGCGGACGTCAGTCCGGGCCGTCCGCGGCCGCCAGGATGTCCGCGGCCAGATCGGCACGGCCCTCCCGCTCCATCGTGAGGGCCAGGCGGCGCCGGAACCCCGACAGCAGCGGCCCGGCGTCTGCGGGCTCGATCGCTCCGCGGCGCAGGGCGATGGCGAGTGCCTGCCGGAACCCGTCGGTGTCGACCTCCGTCTTGCGCCGGTAGTAGTCGGGCCCGATCCGCGCCCGGTCGGAGGAACCCGCCGCGCCCTGCGGGATCCGGTACCGGGCCGGAATCGCCGGCTCGTACTTGAACGAGGTCCCGCCCGCCGCCATCCGCAGCCACGCGTGCGCGTCCTCCGAGCCCCGCACCTCCGGGAAGGGGTGCGCGACGGCGAGGGCGGTACGGACCGCGACCGTGGAGGTCAGTGAGGTGTAACCGGTTTCCGCACCGATCCGGATCCATGCGTTCGGCCCTTCGACCGGCCGTTCGTGCGAGTCGAGGACCTCCCGAACCGAGGGCGTCAGCCGCTCCCTGGGGACGGGCAGGCCGTTCTCGTCGATGACGCGGAACGTCGAGTAGACGAAGTCCACTTCCGGGTGCTCGGCGAAGATCCGGCGGGTCCGTTCGAGCCGCCGCGGGTGGGCGAGGTCGTCCGCGTCGAGGAAGAGGACGAACGGCGCACCCCGGGCCGCCGCCCAGCGGACCCCCACGTTGCGGCAGAAGCCCTGCCCCCGGTTGACGTCCTGCTGCAGCACGACGACCCGCTCCGGGTCGGCCACGTGGAGGGCCCTGACCCTCTCGCGGTCCCGGCGGTGCGGTGAGCCGTCGTCGACCACGACCAGCTGCCAGAAGGGGTCCGTCTGCTCCCGCAGGCTCGCGACGGCCTGGCGGAGGTGGTCGTGGTCCGCGGTGCCGGAACCGTCGCCGAAGTGCGGCATGACGAAGGCGGGGGTCCCGGCCGGGGCGTGGTCGCGGTGCATGGCCTGCGGTCCTTCCGGAAGGCGGTGGGCGGCGGCCGTCGGCGCCGTCCCTTCCGCCGGTGAGCCGGGCTTTCTTAGCGGAATGTTAGATCTGTGTGCCGGTCCTTGTTAGGCGGTGGCGGCGCTTGCATGCTCTGGGCACTTCTCCTTCCCCCCGTCCGGGACTTGCGTCAGGAGCCGCCATGTCTTCGTCCGCCGCCGTGCCCGCACCACCGACCGTGGACGAGCGCCGGAAACGCCGTACCGCCCTGATCGGCGGATCCCTCGGCAACCTCGTCGAGTGGTACGACTGGTTCGTCTACGCCAGCTTCGCGATCTACTTCGCCGACTCCTTCTTCCCCGGCGACAATCCGACCACCCAGCTGATGAACACCGCCGGGATCTTCGCGGTCGGCTTCCTGATGCGCCCCGTCGGCGGCTGGATCCTCGGACGCGCCGCCGACCGGCACGGACGCAAGAGCGCGCTCACCCTCACCGTCACCATGATGTCGGTGGCCGCCCTGCTGATCGCCGTCGCGCCGACCTACGGCCAGGCCGGCTACTTCGGCGCGCTGGTCCTGCTGCTCGCGCGTCTGCTCCAGGGGATGAGCATCGGCGGCGAGTACGCGGCAAGCGCCACCTACCTCACCGAGGTGTCGGCCCGCAACCGGCGGGGCCTGGGCTCGTCGTTCCAGTACGTGTCGATGACCTGTGGCCAGCTGCTCGGCCTCGGCATCCTGATCACGCTGCAGCACACCCTCACCACGGCCCAGCTGGAGAGCTGGGGCTGGCGGATCCCGTTCCTCCTCGGTGCGCTGTTCGCAGTGGTCGTCTTCTGGCTGCGCAGGAGGCTCCAGGAGACGGACGCCTTCAAGGAGGAGCCGTCACAGGGGGACGCCCGTGACGACGACAGCGCGCGCGGGTCGCTGAAGGCCCTGTGGGAGCACCGGCGGCAGGCAGGCCTGGTCATGGCGCTCACCCTGGGCGGCACCGTCGCGTACTACACGTACACCACGTACCTCACCAAGTACCTGGTCGGCAGCGCGGGGATGGAGAAGACGACCGCCACCCTGGTCAGCTTCACCGCCCTGGCCCTCTTCGCCGTGCTCCAGCCGTTCGCCGGGATGCTGTCCGACCGGATCGGGCGCCGCCCGCTGCTGATCACCTTCGCGGTGGGCTGCACGGTCGGGACGTACCCGATCATGACGGCGCTCGGGTCGGTGTCCTCGTACTGGTCCGCGCTGGGCCTGTCGCTGCTGGCCCTGGTGATCGTCACGGGTTACACCTCGATCAACGCGGCCGTGAAGGCGGAGCTGTTCCCGACGCGGGTGCGCGCCCTGGGTGTGGCGCTGCCGTACGCCGTCGCCAACGCCCTCTTCGGCGGCACGGCCGAGTACGTGGCCCTGTGGTTCAAGAGCAGCGGCCGCGAGTCGATGTTCTTCTGGTACGTCTCCGGGTGCGCGCTGGTCTCCCTGGTGACCTACGTGCTGATGCCGGACACCCGCAACGCCGCGCTCAGCCGTGCGGAGGCGGAGGCCGACGCCGAGGCCGCCGCGGCGGCGGCCGATGGCCGGGACCGTCCGGCGGCGGCTCCCGTAAGCTGAGCCGAACCGGTCAACAGGTCGCGAGGGAACTGTCCGTGCACGCGCTTCTCGTCGAGGACGACGACCGCATGGCCCAGGCCCTCGGCACGGCCCTGGCCCAGCACGGGCACACGGTCCGCAGGGTCGGCCGCGCCCTGGACGCCCTGCGGCACGTCCGCGAGGCCGACTTCGTCCTGCTCGACCTGGGTCTGCCCGACCTGGACGGGCTGGAGCTGCTGCGGCGGCTGCGCACCGTCTGCGACGCACCGCTGATCGTGGTGACCGCACGCTGCGAGGAGCGCGACATCGTGCAGGGGCTGCGGGCGGGCGCCGACGACTACGTCGTCAAACCGTTCCGGATGGCCGAGCTGATGGCCCGGATCGACACGGTACGCCGCCGGACGGGCCCCCGGACCGCCCCTGCGGGCGGCGGCCGGACCGGGGGCCCCGCCGACTCCGCCGGCTCCGCCCCGGACGCCGGGGCCGGCGCCGGCGGCGGGCGGCCGGTGCGCGCCGGGGACGTGGAGGTGGACGTGGCCGGGCGTACCGTCACGGTGGCGGGCGCCGAAGTGCGCCTCACACGGCGCGAGTTCGACGTACTCGCCTTCCTGGCCGCCCGGCCGGACCAGGTGCGGTCCCGGGAGGAGATCCTGGACCGGATCTGGGGTGACGCCTTCCTCGCCGCATCCCGGTCGCTGGACGTGCACGTCGCGGGCATCCGCGCCAAGACCGGGCGCTCCGGCCTGGTGCGCACCGTGCACGGGTTCGGCTACCAGCTCGGGCAGCCGTGAGGCGCAGGCTCCTGGCGGTGCTGATGGTGCTCGTGGGGACCGCGGCGCTGCTGCTCTCGCTCCCCCTCGCCGACGCCTACGCGCGGGGCCGGACCGAGCACCTGCTCCTGCAACGGCGTTCGGAGGCCGTGCGGTTCGCCGACCTCGCCGACCGGATGCGCACCGATGCCGACCGGATGGAGCTGTCCGCGGAGATCGGCCGGTACGCCCAGCTGTACGGGGCCTCGGTGGCGGTGGTCGACACGGCGGGGGCGACCGTCGCGCACTCCGGAGCAGCTGCGAGCGGGGCGGCTCCCGCCGGGGCAGCTTCCTCCGGGGACGCCCGCGCCGAGGAGGCCCGCGCCGGCTCCCGCGCCGAGGTGGCGGACGCACGGCGCCGCGCCCTGACGGGGCGCTCCACCGACCGGCTGCCCACCGTTCGCCCCTGGAGCCCGGACACCGTCGTGATCGCCGAGCCGGTGGGCCGCGACGAACGGGTCAGCGGAGCGGTGCTGCTGACCGTGCCCACCGCTGCCGCGCGCCGGGACGTGACCGTCCGCTGGTCGCTCATCGCGGCCGGGGCCGCGGGCGCCTTCACGGCGGCCGCGCTGGTGGCGGCCGGAGTCACCCGCTGGCTGATGCGCCCGGTCCTCGATCTCGACCGGGCGGTGGAGCGGCTGACCGCGGGCAGCCTCCAGGCACGGGCCGTCTCCGACACCGGGCCGCCCGAACTGCGCAACCTCCGGCAGCACTTCAACGCGATGGCCCAGGCCATGGCCGATTCCATCGGCCGTCAGCGCGACTTCGTCGCCGACGCCTCCCACCAGCTGCGCAATCCGCTGGCCACCCTGGTGCTGCGGCTGGACAACGTGGAACCGCACATCGCACCAGGGCCCGGGCGGGCCGAGCACGCCCACGCCCTGGAGGAGGCGGAGCGCCTGGAGGAGCTGCTGGACGGCCTGCTGGCGCTGGCCCGGGTGGAGTCCGGCACGGCGGAGCCGGTGGACCAGGACGTGTCCCGGGCGGTACGGGAGCGGGTGCGGGCCTGGTCCCCGGTCTTCGGCCACGCGGGGCTGGAACTGGCCGTCACGGGCCTCCCGGAAGGACTGCGGGCGCGTGCGCTGCCCGACGCGGCGGGCCGGGTCCTGGACGCACTCCTCGACAACGCCGTCAAGTTCGTCCCGCCCGGCGGCCGCATCGAGGTCGGCGCCGGCCGGAGAACGGACGGCGCCGGAACCCCGGCTCCCGCCGAGGACACCGAAGGCACCGCAGGCACCGCAGGCACCGGGGGCGCGGACCGCGCCGACGGGTTCGTCTTCGTACGGGTCTGCGACGACGGGCCGGGCGTCCCGCCGGACCAGCTCCCGCTGCTGCTGCGGCGTTTCGCGCGCTCGCCCGAGCACCAGAACGTGCCCGGCAGCGGACTGGGCCTGGCCATCGCCGACGAGATCGCCCGGATCAGCGGCGGCCTGCTGCTGGTCGCCGGGAACGCCCCGCACGGCCTGGCGGTGGAACTGCGGCTGCCGTGTCCCCCCGCGTGAGCGCTCAGCCGTACACGGAACGGTAGTACGCCACCGCCCCCGGGTGCAGCGGCACTGCTCCGGTCGAGATGGCGAACCGCGGCTCCAGCCGCGCCCCCGCCGTCACCTCCCGGAGCAGGTCGCTCCACCGGTCGAAGACCACCTGGAGCAGGTCGGACACGCCGCTGCGCGCCACGTCCGCGCGGGCCAGGAGGTAGTTGCCGACCCCGACGGTCCCCACCGGCTCCGTCAGCCCGTACGCCCCGGCCGGCAGCGTGACCGTCGTGTAGACGGGACCGTGGCGTTCGCGCAGCGCGGCCACGTACCCGTCCAGCGGGAGGAACCGCAGGGGCAGTGCGCGCGCCAGCTCCGACAGGGCGGGCGTGGGCACCCCGCCGGACCAGAACAGGGCGTCGACCGTGCCGCCGCGCAGCGCCCGCACCGATTCGGCCAGGCCCAGGCTGCGCTCGCGGACGGCTGCGGGGCCGTCGCTCAGTCCGGCCGACCGCAGGAGCCGCCCGGCCACCACCTGCACCCCCGACCCCGCAGCTCCTGCCGCGACGGGCCGGCCCGCGAGGGCTTCCACCGACCGCACCGGTCCGGCCTCCGGGACGAGGAGGTGCGTGTAGTTCACGTAGACCCGGGCCAGGGCCGTCACCGCGACCGGGCGGGGGAACGGCGCGCGCCCCAGCACCGCGTCCTCGGAGGCGTCCGCCATGGCCAGCGCCAGATCGACGGAGCCCTCCTCCAGCTGCCGGAGGTTGTCCACGCTCGCCGCGGTGCCCACCGGGACGATCTCCAGCCGGTCGCTCCCCGCGGCGACGGCCAGTGCCAGGGCTTTCCCGAACGCGTTGTACGGTCCGCCCTCCGGGCCCGTGGCGAGCCGCAGCCGCCGGACGGGGCCGGAGTCGCCCGAGCATCCGGGCAGGGCGGCCGCGACCGCACCGAGACCGGCGCCCAGCATCCGTCGGCGGCTCGGGGCGGCGTGCCGGAGGGCCGGCGGCGCGGTCCCGTCGCAGCTGCTGTCCTGGGTGGGCACGTCGCGTCTCCTCGGGCCCGCCGACGGGAACGGGCGAGGGCGACCTTACGTCACCACCCGGCCCGGGACGGGAGGGTCGCACCACAGCAGCCTCCCGCAATCCCTTCGCGGGACGGGGCAATCCGCCGGACCCGGGGCTCCGAAGACAGGGTGTGAGCATCCTCCGCACGACTGGCCGGCGGCCCCGGACCGGGCCCGCCCGCCGTCGGCGGGGCCGCTGCCCCCTGCCCCGCAGCTGACCGACCGCTGACCGGCTGCCCGGCAGGCCACCTCTGTCCGCCGAACCCGCGAAGATCACAGGAGACCCGCATCATGGCCAGCACCCCGCGCATCCGACGTACCGCCCTCGCCGTCGCCGCCGCCGTCGTCCTGCCCTTCTCCCTCGCCGCCTGCTCCGACTCCGGAACCGACTCCGCGGCGGGACCGGGCGCGGAGCGGAACGCAGGCGCCGCCGCCTCCCAGCCCGCGCTCCCCGACGCCTCGACGACCGCGGACCGGCCCTTCGGCCCGGCCTGCGCCGGTGTTCCCGCCGAGGGCGCCGGATCCTTCGAGGGCATGGCCCAGGACCCGGTCGCCACCGCGGCCTCCAACAATCCGGCGCTGTCCACGCTGGTCACCGCGGTCAAGAAGGCGGGTCTGGTCGACACCCTCAACAACGCCAAGGAGATCACCGTCTTCGCGCCGACGAACGACGCCTTCGCGAAGATCCCGAAGGCCGACCTGGACAAGGTCCTCGCCGACAAGGCCACCCTGACCAAGATCCTCACCTACCACGTGGTCGGGCAGCGGCTCACGCCGAAGCAGCTGGCGAACGGCTCCTTCGACACCCTGGAGCAGAGCAGGCTCACCACCAGTGGCTCGGGCACGTCCTACAAGGTCGGCGCCACCTCGAACGTCGTCTGCGGCAACGTCAGGACCGCCAACGCCAACGTCTACATCGTCGACACCGTCCTGATGCCGAAGTAGCGGCCCCGGTGCGCGGGCAGCGGATTTCCGTACGGATCCGCCGCCCGCCCATCCGAATCCGCCCCGGGCGGCGAAGTACAGATGAGAGGGCCGTCCTGCGGCCGCGGGACGAGGAAGCGGGTGAGCGGTGGTGGACCGGCGGAGAGTGGCCGTGGTGGGCGGCGGCGTGGCGGGCCTGACCGCCGCCTACGTGCTGAACCAGCGGTACGAGGTCGTCCTGTACGAGGCACAGGGACGGCTCGGCGGCCACGCCCATACGCACGGACTGCCCGGTGCCGGGGGCGGCACGGTGGGGGTGGACTCCGGGTTCATCGTGCACAACGAGCGCACCTATCCCCAGCTCCTGCGCCTGTTCCGCGAACTCGGCGTCGCCACCCAGGACTCCGAGATGAGCATGTCGGTGCGGTGCGACGGCTGCGGCCTCCAGTACGCCGGAGCGCGCGGCCCCGGCGGGCTGTTCACCGGGCGGGCCGCACTGCGCGGCCGGTACCTGCGGCTCCTCGCCGAGGTGCCGGTCTTTCACCGCCGCGCCCGCCGCTTCCTCGCCGCGGAGGGCGACGAGGGGTACACGCTGGGCCGGTTCCTGCGCGACGGGCGCTTCTCCGCGTACTTCGTGTCCCACTTCGTCGTGCCCCTGGTCTCGGCCGTCTGGTCCTGTCCTGCCCGCACGGCGCTGGAGTACCCCGCCCGTCACCTCTTCCGCTTCCTCTCCCACCACGGCCTGCTCTCGGTGACCGGTTCCCCGCGGTGGAAGACGGTGACCGGCGGCTCCGCCGCCTACGTCGCCCTGCTCGCCGGGCACATCGGCAGCCCGCGCACCTCCAGCCCCGTGACCGCGGTGGCCCGACGGCCCGGCGGGGTCCTGGTGACGACGGGGGACGGCGGGGCGCAGCCCTACGACGCCGTGGTCCTGGCGATCCACCCCGACCAGGCGCTGGGCCTGCTCGCGGACCCGAGCCAGGACGAGCGGCGCCTCCTGGAGGCCTTCAGGTCCTCCCGCAACCCGACGGTGCTGCACACGGACACCCGGCTGCTGCCGACGAAGCCGCGGGCCCGCGCCTCGTGGAACTACCACCTGCCGACCTGTGACACCCCGGCGGGCGGCGCCCAGGTCAGCTACGACATGAACCGCCTCCAGCGGCTGTCCGGTCCGCACCGCTACGTGGTCACCCTCAACGCGGGCGACCGGATCGCACCCGACCGGGTCCTGGCGCGCATGGTGTACGAACACCCCGTCTACACCCCCGACTCCGTCGCCTGCCGGCGCGAACTGCCGCTCCTGAACACGGCCGTGACGGCGTACGCGGGCGCCTGGCAGGGGTGGGGGTTCCACGAGGACGGCTGCCGGTCCGGTGTGGAGGCCGCCGCGGCGCTGGGGGTGCGGTGGTGACGCGCCCGCCGTCCTGCGCACGCCGGCCGCACGGGACGGCGGCCGGGCAGCCGGCCGCGCCGCCCGCCGGGTCCGACAGGGCGTACCTGTACGACTGCGTCGTGGCGCACGTGCGCACCGCCCCGGTGCGGTACGCGTTCCGGCACCGCACCTACATGTGGCTCGTCGACCTCGACGCGCTGCCCCGACTCCCGCGAGCCCTGCGCCCCCTCGCCCGTTTCGACGCCCGCGACCACTTCGGGGGCACGGCGCCCACCCTGCGGGCGGGCCTGGAGGCCTGGCTCGCCGCACACGGGATCCGCCCGGCCGGAGGGCGGGTGCTGATGCTGGCCCACGCCAGGGTGCTGGGGTACGTCTTCAACCCCCTCACCCTGTACTGGTGCCATGACCGGTCCGGCGCCCTGCGCTACGTGGTCGCCGAGGTGCACAACACCTACGGGCAGCGCCACGCGTACCTCCTGGAGACGGACGCGCGGGGCCGGGCCGAGACCGCGAAGGGCCTCTACGTGTCGCCCTTCTTCCCCGTCGACGGCCACTACCGGATGCGGCTGCCGGTCCCGGGCGAACGCCTCGACCTGGCCGTCCAGCTCGCCCGCGCCGGCGGACGCCCGTTCACCGCCACCGTGCGGGGCCGGCGCCGGGCCGCCACCCCGTCCGCGCTGCTCGGCGCCGCCCTGCGGCGGCCGTGGTCCACCGCGGCGGTCTGGGCGGGCATCCGCCGCCACGGCGTCCTGCTGTACCTGCGCGGGCTCCCCGTACAGCCCCGCACGACCCCCGACTCCCGGGAAGGCACCGGTCAGTGACCCTTCCCCTCCCTCCCACGACGGACGAGCACGGCCGCCCGGCCCGGCCGATACCGGCCCTCGCCGCGCACGCCGACGCCCGCGCCGCGCACGCCGACGCCCGCGCCGACGCAGGGGCGTGGCCCGACGTGGTCCGCCCGCCGCAGCCCCGCCCGGGACACACGCTGGCCGCACGGCTGCTCGTGGGCCGGGCCCTGTCCGTCCTGCCGCTGCGCGTACGGCTCGGCGAGGACCCGCCGGCCGGCAGCGGCCCGTCCCTGGACGTGCACCGGCCCGAGGCGTTCTTCCGCCGGATCGGCACGCACGGCCTGATCGGCTTCGGCGAGTCGTACATGGCCGGGGAGTGGGACAGCGACGACCTGCCCGGCCTGCTGACGGTCCTCGCCTCGCACGTCGACGAGTTGGTGCCCGCCCCCCTGCGGCGGCTGCGCGGGGCCTGGGCGCGGCGCCGGCCCCGGGCCCAGGACAACACCGTGGAAGGGGCGCGGGAGAACGTCCGGCGACACTACGACCTGTCCAACGACCTGTTCGCCACCTTCCTCGACGAGACCATGACGTACTCGTCGGCACTGTTCACGGCCCTTCCCGCCCGCCCCGGGGCGCTGCCGGCCGCGCAGCACCGCAAGATCGACCGCCTCCTCGACCTCGCCGGTGTCGGCCCCGGCACCCGTCTGCTGGAGATCGGCACCGGCTGGGGCGAACTCGCGCTGCGGGCCGCCGCCCGCGGGGCGGGGGTGGTGACCGTGACGCTCTCCGCCGAGCAGCAGGCCCTGGCGAGGCGGCGCGTCGCCGACGCCGGGTTCGCCGGCCGGGTGGACGTGCGGCTGTGCGACTACCGGGACGTGCGGGGCCGCTACGACGCCGTCGTCAGTGTGGAGATGATCGAGGCGGTCGGCGCGGCCTACTGGCCGGCGTACTTCCGGGCGCTGCGCGGCGCCCTCGCCCCGGGCGGGCGCGTCGCGCTCCAGGCCATCACCATGCCGCACGAGCGGATGCTGGCCACCGGCCGGACGCACACCTGGGTGAGCAAGTACGTCTTCCCCGGCGGCCTGATCCCCTCCCGGGAGGCCATCGCGCAGAACGCGGCGCGGGCGGGCCTGCGCACCGTCCGCGACGACGGCTACGCGGACCACTACGCCGAGACCCTGCGGCTGTGGCGCGAACGCTTCGCCGAGCGGTCGGGGACCGTGGCGGCGCTTGGGTTCGACCCGACCTTCCGGCGCATGTGGGAGCTCTACCTCGCCTACTCGGAGGCCGGCTTCCGTTCGCGGTACCTCGACGTGCGCCGGCTGCTGCTCGTGGAGGAGACCCGCCCATGAGGTACGCGACGGAGCGTCCGCGATGAGCGGCGGCGCCTGGCCCGCCTTCGGACTGAACCTGGTGGTGTCCGCCGCCGCGGTCCTCGCGGTGCTCCTCCTGGCCTTCGCCGCGGGCACCGCGCGGCGTCTGCACCGGTACGTGGACGTGGCGTGGGGCCTGGCCTTCGCCACGGTCGCGGGGGTCACGTACGTCCTGTCCTCGGGCCACGGCGACGCCACCGCGAGGATCGTCGCCCCGCTCGCGACGGCCGTGTGGGGGCTGCGGCTCGCCGCCCACATCGCCTGGCGAGGCCGCGGCCACGGTGAGGACCCCCGGTACGAGCGGATGCTGGCCAGGGCCCGCGGCAGCCGCACGGCGTACGCCCTGCGCACGGTGTACCTGCTCCAGGCCGCCCTGGTGTGGCTGGTGTCCCTGCCCGTCCAGGCCGCCCCGTACGCCGGTGTCCCGGTCGGCGGTCTGCTGTGGGCCGGGGTGGCCGTGTGGGCCGCCGGGCTGGCCTTCGAGGCGGTCGGGGACCACCAGCTCGCCCGGTTCAAGGCCGACCCGGCCCACCGCGGCCGGATCATGGACCGGGGCCTGTGGGGCTGGACCCGCCATCCCAACTACTTCGGTGACTTCCTCGTGTGGTGGGGCATCTACCTGATGGCCTGCGCCACCTGGCGGAGCGCGGCGCTGTGCCTGGTGTCCCCGGTGGTGATGAGCCTGCTGCTGACCCGCGGCAGCGGCAAGCGCCTGCTGGAACGCCATCTGGCCGACCGCCCCGGCTACGCCGCGTACACGGCCCGGACCAGTGGCTTCGTACCGCGACCCCCGCGCGGCCCGCGGGGGCGGACCGGACCGGGGAGCGGGGAGGCCACGGGATGAACGCCGGCAGCCCGGCGGCACGGGCCGGCGGGGGCGGCGCCCTGGTGGTGCGGCGGGATCCGCCGCGGCCGCGGGCGGCGGTCCTCTTCCTGCACGGCGGTCGCGCGGACGCCCTGGAGGCGCCGCCCGCCCTGAACGCGCCGGGCGTCCGCACGGCCCTCTTCGCGTCGGCCCTCATCCGTGCGACCCGAGGGGACCGGATCGCGGTCGCCCGCGTCCGCTACCGCCACCGGGGATGGAACGGCACGCGGGAGGACCCGGTGCACGACGCCCGCGAGGCGCTGGGCGAGCTGGTCCGGCGGATGGGCGAGGTTCCGGTGGTTCTGGTGGGCCACTCCATGGGAGGGCGGGCCGCCCTGCGCGTCGCCGGCCGTCCGCAGGTGTGCGGGGTCGTCGCCCTCGCGCCCTGGTGCCCGCCGCACGAGCCGGTGGCCCAGCTGCGCGAGCGGTTCGTCGCGGTCCTCCACGACCAGGGCGACCGGGTCACGTCCGCCGAGGAGTCCTGGGAGTTCCTGGAGCGGGCCGCGGCGGCCGGGGCGCGCACCCTGGGGGTCCGCATGCCGGCGGGCGGCCACGGGATGCTGCGCGACGCCCGGACGTGGCACGGCGTCGCGACGTCCCTGGCCCTCGGCATGCTGGGCCTGGCCCCCCTGCCGTCCGCGCTGACGGGCGCGGCGCCGGGGCCGGTCGTCCTGGGTCCGGCGGCACTCGTCCGGAGGCACGCGGGTGCGCCCGGGGGCCGTGGGGGCGACGATGAGGGGTGTGGAGGAAGCGCAGCCGCCGGCCGCGGCGGGTGAGCGTCCGCAGGCTCTGAACGCGGCCCGGGAGGGGCGGGTGGCGGATGGCTGAGGAGATGCCGTTCGAGGATCTGGTCAGCGGCGCCGCCCAGGACGCGGGAGGCTGGCTCGGCGCCCTCCGGGTGGCGTTGCTGGCCACCAGCGGCGACGGCCAGATCGTGCGCTGGAACCAGGGTGCGCAGGAACTCCTGGGCTACGCCCCTCCGCAGGTGCTCGGTCGGCACATCTCCGACCTGCTCCATCCGGGGGCCGACCGGAGCCTGGGCCGGTCCCTGTGGGAGACGGCCGCCTCCGGGCGCGGGGTGATGGGTACGGTCACCGCCTGGCACCGCGACGGCCACCCCCTGGAACTGGAGATCTGGGCCTGCCCCGTGCCCGACCGGCGCCACGGTGCCTCGGCGGTGCTGGTCTTCGCCGCCGACGCCCACGCGGCCCGCCGCATCCGGGGGTCCTCGGCGGTCTGGGACGGGCTGTTCGAGCGCTCGCCGGTCGGTATCGGCGTCCTCGACACCCAGCTGCGCTTCCTTCAGGTCAATGCGGCCCTGGAGGCGATGAACGGCCTCGCGGAGTCCGCCCACGTGGGCCGGCGGCTGGCCGAGGTGCTGCCCGAGGTGAACGCCGGCGAGATGGAGGCGGCGATGCACCAGGTCCTGGAGACGGGTGAACCGGTCCTCGACCGGCGCCGCACCGGCCGGACCCCGGCCGATCCGGAGCACGACCGGGTGTGGTCGTGCTCGTACGTGCGGGTGCAGGACCCCGGTGGCCGGCCGATCGGTGTGATCGCCTCCCTGCTCGACATCACCGCGCAGCAGCGCGACCACACCGAGGCCGAGGCGGGCCGGCGCAGGCTGGCCCTGCTCAGCGAGGCGAGTTCCCGCCTGGGTGCCAGCCTCGACCTGGAGCGCACGGCGCAGGAGCTGGCCGACCTCGCTGTCCCGCACCTCGCCGACGCGGTGACCGTCGACGTCCTGGACGTCCTCGCGCGCGGCGACGAACCGGGGATGGGGCTGGTCGGCGGCACCGCTCTGCGGCGGCTGGGCAAGGCGCCGCTGACGGGGTCCGAGGTGACCCGTGTCCTCGCGCCGCTGGGCAGGACCCTCACCTTCCCGGCGACCGCTCCCTACACGCAGGCCCTCTCGTCCCGGCAGCCCTACCTGGTCTCCCGCCTCGACGCGGAAGCGGTCGCGCCGGCCGCCCGCCACACGGCCAAGCCGGCCCAACTGCTGGAGACCGGCGTGCACTCGTTCCTGATGATCCCGCTGGTGGCCCGGGAAGTGGTCCTCGGCGTCGCCGCCTTCTACCGCACCGGGCAGGCCGGTCCCTTCGGCTCCGACGACGTCACCCTGGCGGGCGAACTCGCCGCCCGGGCGGCGATCAGCATCGACAACGCGCGGCTCTACCACCACGAGCACGAGACCGCGGTCGTGCTCCAGCGCAGCATGCTGCCCCAGCACGTCACTGCGCCGCCCGGCATCGAGATCGCGCACCGCTACCTGCCGGCCAGCGACGTCAACGAGGTCGGCGGCGACTGGTACGACGTCCTGCCCCTCACGGGCGGCCGGGCCGGCCTCCTCATCGGGGACGTGATGGGCCACGGCATCGCCGCGGCCGCGGTCATGGGCCGCCTCTCCGCGACCGTACGGGCCCTCGCCCGCCTCGACATGCCCCCGACCGAGCTGCTGCACCACCTGGAGGCGACCCTGGCCGATCTGGCGGAGCCGATGCTCGCCACCTTCCTGTACGTGGTGTGCGACCCCGTCACCGGGCACTGCACGGTCACCCGCGCCGGGCATCCGCCCCCGGCCGTGGCCGAACCCGACGGCACCGTCCGCCTGGTGACGACCCCGCCCGGCGTCCCACTGGGGGTCGGCGGCATCGCTTTCACCACCACCGCGTTCACCGTGCCCTTGGGCAGTGTCCTCGTGCTCTACACCGACGGCCTGATCGAGGCCCGCAGCAGCGACATCGACGACCGGCTGGGGGAGCTGACCGCTCTGCTCGGCCAGCCGCAGCAGCCGCTGGACCATCTGTGCGACTCGCTGATCGCGCACCTGGTCCCGGCGTCCGCCGACGACGACATCGCCCTCCTCGCGGCGCGCATCGGCTCGACGAGCCCGCGGGCCGCCGTGCCGTGACCGGCGGTCCCGGAGGTGTCGTACGGCACTGCCCGTGCAGGCCCCCGATCCGCTACCTTGAACGCGTTCAGACCAAGGTTCGGGGCAGTAGGACGTGGGGCGGCCATGAAGACCAGCGCGGTGACCCGCAGAGGCGCGCACGAGGGCGCCGTCGACCCGACCGCGGATCGGGCCCATCCGTGGCAGTTCGCGCTGGTGGTGACCGCCGCGATGGCGCCCGTGGCGCCGGGGCTGGCGTTCAGCCGCTACACCGAGGGCTTCGCCTACCCGGTGACGTTCTCCGTGACGGCCGCCCTGGTCGCGCTGCCGCTGTTCCTCCACCGGCGCCGGGCCGGGTTCGTGCGCGCCGCGGCGACCGTGGGGGCCGTCATGGTGCCGTGGTCCCTCCTCGGCTCCCTGGGCGGGCTGGGGGTCTTCTTCCTGTCGGTCCCCCTGCTGTGGGCTGCCGCCGCGGCGGATCCGCGCCGCAGGCCGGCGGCCGCCGCCGTACTGGCCGCCGGCGGGGTCCTGCTGGCGGTGGCGATGGTGGCCGTGCCCGGCTTCTGGTGGCGGCGCTGAACCGGCCGGCATCGCACCGGGCGGCGCGTGCGGTCCCGCGGCCGGGTTCCGATGTCGGTGTTCCCCCACATTCATGCGCCCGTACGAGGACGATGGGAGGACTGACGCGACGAGGAGGAATCCTGTGAAGGCACGTCACTTACGCACCTTGCTGCTCGCCGGGGCCGTGGTGGTGACCACGCTCGGTTCCGCCACACCGGCCCAGGCCCTGCCCTCCTGCCCGAGCAACGCGATCTGCCTGTGGAGGCACCAGGACGGGAACGGGGAGCGCTACGTCTGGCGCGGCGGGTACGTGGACCTGCCGAGCCGCTTCACCGACCACGTCGGCTCCTTCCGGGCGAACCGGAGCGGAGCCTTCATCGACTGGGCGAACGGCAAGGAATGCCGTGCGGTCCGGGCCGGGGACTACGCCAGCAACTACAGCGGCCGCTTCGGCTCGAAGATCGACGCCGTGGGCAACACCTGCTGACACCGGACGCGCGGCAAGCCTGCCGCAGGCCTGCCACCGTGCTGCCTCAGTCCTGAAGGGCTCGCGTCAGCGGGCGCGGCGCGGCCCGCCCCGGTGGGGACCTCCGCGCTGCGGACGCCTGCGCGCCACAGCCTCGGGAGCCGCCTCCGGGGAGGAGAAGCCGCCGGGGACGGCGACGCGGGCCGGGGCCGTCTCGGCCGGGACTTCCGGGGCGGGGGCCGCCGCGGGCGCGGCTCCGGCGCCCGCCTGACGGCGGGCGCTCCCGAGGATGACGGTGTGGGAGATCAGCGGAGCGCAGGCCTGGCAGATCTCGGCGAGCGTCCACACCTGCCCCACGACGGGGTTGTGGATGAGGACGAGCAGCGGAACACCGGTGCAGGCGGTCCTGCTGTTCTCGTGGTAGGCGCATTCCGCAGCTCGGCAGGCGCATCCGGCGTTCGGCCGGACGGTCGCGAGGCGGGCGTGGGCCCGGACGTGCTCGGCGGCGAACCGCCGCATGGCCGCGGTGTCCTTGGAGCGGGGCGGCATCCGGCAGGCCTCGGTGCTGCAACTGACGGAGACGGTGTGGTCGCCGTGACCGGTGAGCCGGACGGTCCAGGTCCGTCCGGCGACACGGGAGGCAGGAATCATGGTCAAAGGGGTGCCGTCCGTTCACATTTGCGGTGGTGTGCCCACTGTTCGGCGGTTTCGCGCAGAGGGTGTCACACGGCCTCGGTCAGTCTGGCGCGGGCGCGTGTTGACGGGCGGGGCTCGAAGGTGAACGTCGCGCCGAGAGGCGGACACACGGTGACCGAACACGGCCTACTGCCTTTTTCGCACGTGCCGGGTCGACTGTCAACGGCGCCGGACGGCGGGGCCCCGGATCGGTGACTGACGGGGCGTCCGGGACGGGCACAGGGGTGAAGACGTTCTCATCGTGACAGGTCAGACGGTGATTCCGCAGGACGGACAGCACAGCCGAATGCCCCTGTTCGGGCACCTGTACGGCTTTCGGAATCACCGTCCTGACGCACACGACGACCATCAGCCACGCCGCGGTCCTGCGAGCCCGGGTGGCCCTCCTCGGTTCGGAGGCGCTGCCCGTCCGGTTACAGGTCGCCGCCTACCGCATCCTCGTCCACCGCCCGGCACGGCCCCGGCCCTGCGGGCCGGGTCCGACCTCATGGACCCGCGCGGCGAACGCGCCGCCGTGGACGAGGAGATGGCCGTCCTCCAGGCCGAAGCCCCGGACCGGGAACGGTTCGAGGCGCGCGCCGCGGCCGTACCGCCGGCCGGGGAACTCGGCCGGTCAGTCCTCGAACGGATCCTCCGGGGGCGCGACCGTGCCGACGCGGCCGGACAGGCCGATGACGGCCGGGGCCCGGTGGCGGTGGCCCAAGGAGAGCCCGGAGGCCCGCTGTGACTCCGCACACCCTCCCTTGACCCAGGAAGGAAGGCATACCTAAGTTCGCTCCCATGACCCCGCACCGCCCCACGCCCCCCACCGGTCCGGACGACGCCTCGGGCCCCGCCCTGGCGGACTTCTCCGTCGACCTCACCTCCCACGAGGTGCTCCGCCGCGCCCAGGTGATGGCCGCCCTCGGCCCCGACTGGGACCCGGTCGGGGTATTGCGGGGCGAGGACGAGGCGTACCGGCTGCTGTACTCCGGGCTCGACGAGCAGCAGCAGCGCGTGTACGAGGACCTGGTCGCAGCCGGTGTGCTGCCGGGGCGCGGTGGCGGCCATGCTGCCGCTTGACCCGCAGGCGGACCCCGGGCGCCGCGCCTGGGTGGCCTGCCCGAGCTGTCACGACAGCCGTGACTGCGAGCCGTGCGGGGAGCGGCGCACCTGCTCCCGGCACTGGCGGTACATGCTCTCCAACAGCGGCAGCCTGCTCCACCTCCAGTGCCCCGGATGCCTGCACGTCTGGGCCCACGAGACCGGCTTCGGAGCCACCCGTTCCCTGTGGAGCCGCGTCACCGCCGGCCTGCCCCGGCTCTGACCCCCCGCGCCGCCCCGGCCTCCGGCGCGCCGTCGGGCGCCCTGCCGGGCCCGGGCGGGCGCGCGGGGTTACCGTCGGCGGCATGGACGGTGATCGCCGAGGGTGGCTGCTGTGTCTGCTCAGCGGGGCGGTGTTCGCCGTGTGCATGGCCGGCACCACCCTGCCGACCCCCCTCTACGGTCTCTACCAGGAGAAGTTCGGCTTCTCCGAGCTGATCGTGACCGTCGTCTACGCCGTGTACGCCTTCGGGGTCATCGGCGTGCTGCTGCTGGCCGGCGACGCCTCGGACGCCGTGGGCCGGCGGCCGGTGCTCCTCGCGGGACTGGGCTTCTCCGCGCTGAGCGCGGTCTGTTTCCTGTGCGCCACCGGGCTCGGCTGGCTGTACGCGGGGAGGCTGCTGTCGGGTCTCTCCGCCGGCCTGTTCACCGGGGCCGCCACGGCGTACGTGATGGAGCTGGCTCCGCGCGGCGGCACCTCCCGGGCCACCTTCGTGGCGACGGCCGCCAACATGGGCGGGCTGGGCTGCGGCCCGCTGCTCGCCGGGATCCTCGGGCAGTACGCCCCCTGGCCGCTGTACCTGTCGTTCGCCGTGCACCTGGCGCTCGTGGCCGCCTCGGCCGTGGTGCTGGCGCGGCTTCCGGAGACGGTGCGGGAGCGGCGGCCGCTGAGTACCGTACGCCCCCAGAAGCCCGCCCTGCCCGCGCAGGTCAGGCCGGTGTTCGGGCCCGCGGCGGCCGCCTCGTTCGTGGGGTTCGCGCTGTTCGGGGTGTTCACCTCGGTCAGCCCGGCCTTCCTCGCGCAGTCGCTGGACGTGCACAACCGGGCCGTGAGCGGGCTGGTGGTGGCGCTGGCCTTCTTCGCCTCGACCGCCGGGCAGCTGCTGGTCGGCCGGTTCGGGGTGGGGCGGTCGCTGCCGCTGGGCTGCGTGGGGCTCCTCGCCGGACTGGCCCTGCTCGCGGGCGCACTGTACTGGGACCTGCTGGCACTGGTGGTGCTGAGCGCGGTCGTCGGCGGGTGCGGGCAGGGGCTCGCGTTCCGCGGGGCGCTGTCGGCGGTGGCCGGGGCCTCCCCCGCGGACCGGCGCGCCGCGGTGATCTCCACCCTGTTCGTGGTGGCGTACGCGGGCATCTCGGTGCCGGTGATCGGGGTGGGGGTGCTGGCGGGTCCGATGGGCCTCGAGGGTGCGGGGCTGGTGTTCATCGCGTGCATGGCCGTCCTCGTCTCGACGGCGGGCGTCTACCTGCTGCGCCGGCCGGTGGCCGCGGGGAACTGAACCGGTGCCCCCGGGCTCCGGGGCCGGATCTGCCACGGTCCCTCCCGGTATGATCACCGGGCCGGTTCCCGGGCGTGACCTCCCGCGGACCTGCGGCACGAGGGACGGGAACACGGGGCGAGGACAGTTCGGGGGCATCGGGTGGGTCTGCGGCTCAAGATCGGGGCGACGATCGCGGCGACCGCCGCCACCGCGGTGTTCATCACCGCGGTGCAGGTGCCCCTCCTGCTCAACGACCGGGAGCGGGACACCGCCGACGATCGGCTGAGGTTCGTGGAGCGGAACTACGTGGAGTCCGGGAAGACCGCCTTCGGAGCGGAGTTCGATCCCCCCGGCATACCGGCGCCCCTGCGCGAAGCGCTCGCCAAGGGGCGCCGGGCCACGCATGTGGAGGACGGCCCGGACGGCCGTTGGATCTGGGCCGGCACGACCGTGGACGGCCGCTACCTGGTCATGAACACCAGGGTCCAGCCCATCATCGGCGAGCTGGAAGAGGTGATGTGGAAGTCCGGGACCGTGGGTGTCGGCGTCGCCGGCCTGATCGGGGTCGCGGTGGCGGCCCGCTTCGGCCGCAGGCTGCGGAGGTCCGCGCGGACCGCGGAGCGGATCACCGGCGGTGAGCTGACGGCCCGCCTGCCGGAGGGCGGACGCGACGAGATCACCGCCCTCGCCCGCGCCGTGAACACCATGGCCGAGACCCTCGGCGGCCGCCTGCAGTCCGAACGCGAGGTGACCGCGAACATCGCGCACGAACTGCGCACCCCCGTCGCGGGACTGGTCGCGGCCGCCGCACTGCTGCCCGACGGCAGGGCCGAGAACATGGTCAAGGAACGGATCGGCAGGCTCCGGGACCTGATGGAGGACGTCCTGGAGGTCGCCCGGCTCGACAACGAAGGCGAAGAGGCCGAGCTCCGCTGGGTGGAGAGCGGCCTCCTCGCCCGGCGGGCGGCGCGGGCGGCGCTGGAAGGACGGACCGTCCCCGGTGAACCGGAACCCGACCTGCGGGTGGTGACGGTCGAGGACGCCCTCGTGCACACCGATCCACGGCGCGTGGAACGCGTGCTGACCAACCTCGTGACCAACGCGTTGCGCCACGGGGCCCCGCCCGTCCTGGTCGAGGTGACGGGTCCGGTGGTGCGCGTACGCGATCACGGGCCGGGCTTCCCGGCCCACCTGCTCTCCTGCGGCCCCCAGCGTTTCCGTACGGACACGGCCGGGACGGGCCTGGGCCTCGGACTGACCATCGCCGCCGGACAGGCCCGGCTCATCGGGGCCGGGCTCCGGTTCGGGAACCCGGAGGGCGGGGGCGCGGAGGCCGTCCTCGATCTGGGGACGGCCAGGCCCCTGGACGCCCCGGACGAGGACGCCGCCGGTGCGCCCGGTGACTCCCGTGAGGCCGGCCAACCGGCCGGGTGACCCGCCGGCCCCGGCCGTCCCGGGGGCACGTGTCACCAGCGGACGGGAAGCTCCCTGACGCCCCTGATCAGCATGCCGGGGACCCAGGCCAGGGTCGCCTCGTCGGCCTCGCCGGCGAGGTCCGGGAAGCGCTCCAGCAGCGAACGGAGCGCGATGCGCCCCTCCAGCCGGGCCAGTGGCGCGCCCAGGCAGTGGTGCAGCCCGTGCCCGAAGGCGATGTGGCCCCGGGCGTCCCGCCGGATGTCGAAGCGGTCCGGTTCCTGGAAGCGTGACGGGTCGCGGTCCGCGTCGGCCATGGCGATCAGGACCGCGGAACCCTTCGGGATCACCGCCCCGCCCATCTCCACGTCCTCCAGGGCGAGTCGCTCGGTGCAGGTCTCCACCGGGCCGTCGTAGCGCAGCATCTCCTCGATCGCCCCGTCCAGCAGGCCGAAGTCGGCGCGGAGGTCGGCGAGCTGGTCGGGGTGGGCGAACAGGGCCCGCATCCCGTTGCCGATCATGTTGACCGTGGTCTCGTGCCCGGCGATGAGCAACAGGACGCTCATGCCGATCAGTTCGGCCGGTGAAAGGCGGTCGCCGCCCTCGTCGACGGCGTGGATCATCGCGCTGAGCAGGTCGTCCCCGGGGGCGGCGCGCTTGGCATCGATGAGCCCGGTGAGGTAGCGGGGCATCTCCGCGTACGCGACGGCCTCGGCCTCGGGACTGGTGCGGGCGACCATCTCGCTGGACCAGCCGCGGAAGGCCTCGCGGTCCAGCTCGGGCACACCGAGCAGTTCGCAGATGACGGTCATCGGCAGCGGGAAGGCGAAGGCGTTCACCAGGTCGCCCCGGCGCTCCTCGTTCGCATCCATCGCGTCCAGCAGTTCGTCGGTGACCTGCTGGATGCGCGGGGCCAGCGTCTCGATGCGGCGCGGGGTGAACTCCCGGGCCACCAGGCGGCGCAGACGCGTGTGGTCCGGCGGGTCGGACATCAGCATGTGCGCGAGCGCCGGGTGGTCCTGGTCGGCGTTGATGATCTGGCTCATGTCGCCGGACCTGCGCCAGTCCCGGCTCAGCCGCGGATCGGTGAAGGCCGTGCGGCAGGCCTCGTGTCCGACGACGAGCCACATCTCCTCGTCGTCGGGCGTGCGGACGTGGTGGACGGGCCCCTGTTCCCGGAGCTTCGCGTAGACCGGGTACGGATCACGGACGAAGTCCGGGCTGATCTCCAGCAGATCGACAATGGCAGGCTGAAGTGCCATTCCATTCCCCCTGAATCGAATGCGTCGAGCGGTCACACGTTGGTCGCGTGCTGTCCTCCACAGTAGTCGCGCCTCCTCCCGGCCGGACGACCGGTATCTGTCCGACGCGGCTCTGACCTCGCAGAACGCGCGCGGGCCCGGGCGGGGACGAGGCGGCGGGACGCCTCGGTCACCACCGCGCCGCCTCCTCTCCCCGTCTGCCCGCACCCGGCGGAGTGACCCTGTCCCCGCACGAGCCGTTGGGCCACCATGGAAGGACGGCCGGAGGCCGTGCCACAGGAGGGGGCCGGGCGATGAGCGGTGGATGGCGGGCGCTGGGGCGGCGGTTGGGACTGGGGCGGCGGGGCGGGGCAGCCGGGCCCGCAGATGTGCAGACCACGGGGAACGACGACGAGGGCGACCTTCCCGTCATCAGGATCACCGTGAAGGTGACGCCCGAGGAGATGGCGCGCTGGGCGCTGAGCGCCGCGGAGGAGGACAAGGGCGCGCGCCACCCCGACACCTTCACCGCCGCGTACGAGCTGGCGCAGGTCCTGTGGCGCCAGGGCGCCGCCGAGGAGGCGATGGAACTGCTGCGCCACGTCGTGGCGGGGCGCCGGGCCGTGCTCGGGCACGGCCACCCGGACACCCTGGCGGCGACCTCCTACCTGGGCAGGTCACTGGAGAAGCGGGGTGAACTGGCGGAGGCCGAGCAGCTGTTGCGGATGGTGTGGACGGAGCACCGCCGTACCTCGGGCGAGGCGCACCGGGAGACCCTGGCGAGCCTCGCCGTGGTGGCCCGCATCACGCTCCGGCTGGACCGGCCCGCCGAGGCCGAGCGGCTGGCCCGGCAGGCGCTGGCCGGCCGGGAGCGGGTGCTGGGCCCCGATCACCGCGACACCCTGGGCACCCGCAACATCCTGGCGGGCACGCTGCGCGCTCAGGGCCGGCTGGAGGATGCCGAGCGCCTGTACGGGCAGGTCGGGAAGGACGCCGCCCGGCTTTTCGGCGCGGAGGACGAACTGAGCCTGAACGCGCACTCCAACCGGGCCTCGGTCCTCGCGCACCAGGGCCGTTTCGACGAGGCGGAGCGGCTCTACCGGCCGGTGGTGGCCCTCCGGGTCCGCACCCGGCCGGGGCACGAGGACACCCTGTGGGCGCAGCACAACCTGGCCTCCATCCTGGCCGGCGGGGGCAAGCTGGGCGAGGCCGAGACGCTGATGCGCTCCGTGGTGGAGGGCCGCGCGGACCTCTTCGGCGACGACCATCCGGAAACCCTGCACAGCGTCAACAGCCTGGCCGCGATGCTGCACAACCAGGGACGCCGTGCGGAGGCGGAGGTCCTGTGCCGCAAGGTCCTCGCCGGGACCGAGCGCAGGTTCGGCCCCGGGGACCCGCGGACCGCCGAGGCACGGGAGAACCTCCGCGTCGTGCGCGCGGGCCTCGGCTGAGGAGCATCCGTACCGCTGGGAAGCTCCGTACCGCTGGGGACCGCCGGTCCGTCACACCCCGACGTGGACGTACGAGGCCCAGAGGGACGGGAACCAGAGGTACCGGGCGTGCAGTCCGGTCACGGCAGCGTGCAGGGCCGAGGCCACGTGGTCGCCGCCTGCGGCCGCTCCGGCGGGCGCGTGCGGGCCCTGTCCGAGGGCCGCGTAGAAGGCTTCGGCCACTTCGGGCGCCAGTTCGTCGGCCACGGGCCACAGGGTGCCCACCACGTGCCGGAAGCCGGCCAGCTGGAAGGCTCCGGTGATGTGGATCGCCTCGTCCACCAGGTCCTGCCGGGTGGCGGAGGTCGCGCACGCCGAGAGGAAGGCCAGGTGCGCACCGTCGAGCCGCAGTCCGGCGACGTCCCTGACGGTCAGCGGGCGCGCCGCGTGGTCGTGCGTCAGGATCCGGCACGCCGACGGGTCCTGTGGGTCGGCCACGGCGTGGCAGGCGAAGTGGGCGGAGGGGGCGTGCCGCAGGGCTTCCAGCACGCTGTCCCGGGTCGCCGCCTCGTCGGTGAGGGCGACGGGCGGCCCCGCGGGCCCGGCCAGGTGGCGGCCGACCGTGCGGGCCTCGGCCTCCGCGTTCGGCAGCGCACCCGCACCCGGGGTGCGGGACATGGTGACGACCAGCGGTCGCGATCCCGGCGGGGCGGCGGGCGTCCGCCGGTCCCGGGCGTGGTGCAGGGCGGCGACGGTCGGTGTGTACGAGGACACGACCCGGTCCAGCGCGCAGCGCGGGCGGTCCGGAGCGGAGCGCGGGCCGTGGTAGCCGGCCGCGTGCAGGGGGAGGAAGGCCAACGGCCCCTGCGGGCACCACCAGACGCGCCGGGGAGTCGTGCCGGAGCCTGCGGGCGCGGTGGCGCCGAGGTGTTCGAGCACGGGCCCGGTGACCGTGTCCCACAGCCACTCCAGCAGTTCCGCGACGGTCTCCTCGCGGGCCTGCCGCGCGGTGAGTCCGCCCGTGCCCGAGGGGGTGTGGGTGGCGGTGAGGAACTGGGCGACGCGGCTCTGGACCTCCTCGGCCGTGGTCCTCAGCGGAAGGACGTCGACGGTGCCGCCGGCCACGATCACCGCGTCGCACCGGACGCTGATGTTGATCACCACGACCGGGCCTTCGCCGGCCCTCCCCACGATCTCCGCGGCGTCCGGGGGGCGCAGGAAGCCGGCCATGCCCGGCACCGCGCGGATCCGGGCGAGGAGCGGGTCCCATGCGGCCTCGCGGACCCGCATCCGTTCGGCTGCCTCCAGTGCCCGTCCTCCGGGGTGGGGGGAGGCTGTGAGCGGGTCCGGGTCCTGGGCGTCGCGCAGCCGTACGAAGCGGTCGGCCAGCTCCGGTGCGCGTTCCCGGAGCCGTGCCACATCGGTGTCGCGGGAGCGCAGCAGGCGGCCGAGGAGCACGCCGCGCCCGTGTTCCAGGACTTCCAGGGCCTGTTCGGGCCGGCCGGCCTGGAGTGCGTAGGCGGCGGCCTCGGCGGCGAGGCCGTGCTCGCGGGCCAGGACGTACTGCTGGTCCGTGCGGGTCAGGTCGCGGGCGGCCAGCCGCGGCAGCAGCCGGACCGCTTCCGTGAGCCAGTACCGGGCGCCCTCCCAGTCGTGGCGCGTGCCGCAGACCTGCCCCAGGGTGGCCCGGGCGCGCAGCCGGGAGTGGACGGGCGCGGCGTCCACCGCGACGGCTCCGCGGGCCACCTCGTAGGCCTCGTCCAGCAGCCGCTCGTCCTCCGTGGCCAGGGACAGCTTGTGCAGGGCCTCGGCGAGCGCGCTGCGCGAGGAGATCTGTGCGGGGTGGCCGGCCGGATAGTTGTCGACCAGCTCGCGCAGCAGGTCCACGCACTCCCCCAGGTCGGCGACGTCGCCCAGGGCCTCTGCACGTGAGCGCAGGGCCTCCGCCAGCTGGTGGACGGTGATCCGGCGCTGGTCCGAGCGGCCCGGCCGCAGGGCCAGGACCTGGCGCAGCAGCCCCACGGCCTCGTCCGCGTCGGCGGAGTCGGCGGAGTCGGCGCGGCCGTCGGCGTCGTGGCGCAGCCGGAGCAGGAGGGCCAGGTTCGCGAGCAGGGCGGGCCGGTCGAGCGCGCCGGCCGGGGACACCGCGAGGGACTCGCGCTGGGTCGTGACCGCTTCGTCGAGGTGGGGGCGGTGGCCGGTGTGTTCCCAGCGGGCCAGTTGGGCGCTGCTGAGGGTGGCCAGGACGGGCACGCGGTCCGGGCTCGCGGGCGGCAGGGACGCCAGGGCGTGCAGGAGGCGGCCGGTGCACTCGTCGAGGTCGGCGAGGTCGTGCTCGGCCTGGAAGCGTTCCAGCAGGCTCTGGCCGAGGGCCGTGTGCAGGGCCGGGTAGTTGCGGTCCTCCGGCGGGGCGTGGCGTACGGCCTCCCACCGCAGCGCGATGGCTTCGTCCAGGTCGGCCGGGGAGCCGGTGCGCCGGTGGCGGCGGAGCAGCTGGGCGGCGAGTTCGGAGGCGGCTGCCCTGGAGTTGTCCTCCACGTCCTCGTGGAGGTCGAACGCGACGAGGGCTTCCCGGAGCCGGGCGACGGCCGACTCCAGGTCGGCCGGGTCGTCGGTGAGTTCGTGGCGCCCGGCGTGCGCCTTGCCCAGTTCGCACAGGATCACGCCGCGGTTGATGTCGTCGCGGGGCAGCGCGTGCGCGGCCGCCTCCAGCGTCGCCACGGCCCAGTCCGCCCACCCGACGCGGCCGGAGTGCTCGGCTCGCTGCAGCGCGAGGTCCGACACCCGGACCGTCACCATCAGGCGGTAGGTGTCGTCGAAGGAGTCCTCCGGGTCGTCCGCCTCCAGCAGCTGTCGCAACAGCGTGATGGCCTCGTCCAGTTCGCCGAGCCTTCCGTCGATCAGGAACAGGTCCGTGAGCCGCGCGGCCAGGTTCAGGACGTGCTGCCACGGCTGGGTGCCGCCGGCCCGGAGGATGTCTCCGCGTGTCCTGCGCAGCAGGTCGACGGCTTCTTCCAGCGCCGCCCGGTCCCCGGTGAGCCGGTTCCACTGCACGAGGTAGGCGGCCAGGTTGGTCCGTCGGACCCCCTCTTCCGGGCTGCCGGGCGGGGTCCGGTCCAGGGCGAGGCGCTGCACGGAGACGGCTTCCCGCACGAGCGCGGGGTCGCCGGTGAGGTCGTGGAGCTCGTCCAGGGTCTCGGCGAGGCCGCCGAGCTGGGTGGCCCGTTCGGAGGGCATCGCCGGCGGCAGGGCCGCGGAGCGGCGCAGCAGCTCGGCGGCCTCTACCAGTGCCCCGGGTTCGCCGGTGTGCTGGTGGAGCCTGCGCAGGGCGCGGCCCAGGCTGTACAGGTAGGTTTCGAGGTACGGCTGCGACGCGGGGGTGACATCGATGGCGCGCCGGTAGACGTCGACGGCCCGCCGGAGCGTGGGCAGGTCGCCGGTGTGCCGGTACAGCTGGTCCTCCGCGTTGGCGAGGTTCCGTAACAGCACGTCCCGCGCGGGGCTCCGTTCGGACACGGATTCGACGACCACCAGGTGGAGGTCACGGGCGCGGCGGAGGGCGGCGACGTCCCCGGTGCGGTGGTAGTGCTCCATCTCCGCGAGGCCGCGGCGGTGGAGCTCGTCGAGGGACTCCCCGGCCGGTCGCGGGGGGCGGGGCGCGTCATCAGCCATAGCGGTCACGATACGGCGGGCGGGCGGTGGCCGGTACGGGGCGTCCGCGGGCCCGGCGGTCCCGGGCGCGCCCGATGTGCCGGGGCGTCAGCCGCCCTTCGTGGACGCCGGATGCGGGGCGACGGGGTGTCAACCGGCCTGATCGGGTGCCGGGTCGGGGGGATGCTCGTAGCGGGAGGGCGGTGGCACGCCCTGGCGCCAGTGCAGGCACAGGTGTTGTGCGAGGGTCCGCTCCTCTTCGAGGCTGTCGGGAAGCGGCAGGTGGAGGGCCTCCAGCAGGTCGAAGCGGTGCAGCTCGATCGCGGCGCGGACGGCGTCGCCGTAGGCGAGGGCCGCCTGCACGGCCCCGTGGTAGGCGAGGGCGGCCAGCGCGGCCGGTACCAGGGCGAGCAGCAGCCACCAGCCGGAGCGCAGCAGCAGCGCGGCGCTGACCAGGGCGGTGGCCGCGCCGGTGACACAGAGCCGGGCCGCTCCGTCGAGCGAGTCGCGGCAGTCGTCGACCACCGCGCGCGAGCGGTCGCCGAGGACCGGGTAGAGCCGGGGCCAGGCGACGGCCGCGTCCCAGCCGTGGTCCCGGCCGGCGCTGTCCCGCAGGGCCGCCAGGACGTTGCCGAGGGCCGTGGGCCGCAGGAGGTGGTCGGGGAGCGGATAGCGCAGGCGCAGCCGGGCCGCGGCGACACCCGCCAGCTGTACCCGTTCCGGGGACGCGTCGTGCGGCAGGCCGGCCTGAGCGGCGCGCGCCGCGAGCCGCTCCTTCCTGCGCCGTTGCAGCCTTCGGCAGGGCCCGGCGCCGAGGGCGTCGGGCCAGCCGCCCTCCAGGAGCCGGATCGCGGCGAGCTGGAAGGGCTGGAAGACGAGGGCGGCCAGGGTGGTGCCCAGCGCGATCCACACCGCCTGCCCGGCGCTCACGCCGGTGGCGGTGCGCCAGGCGCGCCGCAGGGACACCTCGGCGCCGGGGGCGCCCGCCCAGATCAGGAGGAGCACGAACAGGGTTGCCACGTACGTCGGCAGGTAGGCGACCGAGAAGAACCGCACCGAGCCGTCGAGGGGCTTGGGGACCGCCGGGGCCATGCTCACCGCGGGCTCACCCCAGTTCCATCGGTCCGTGGTCGCCGGCCCGGCACACCGGCCGGTACCGGTCGTCGTAGAAGGCGGTGTAGGCGCGGCTTCCGCACGCCGCGCAGCGGAAGGCGATCACGCTGAACCGGGTGGACTCGCCCGGCACCGCGGCGCGCGCCTCGTCTCCGGGGCCGCGGTGTGTGATCCCGAGGACGACGCGCGCGTAGGAACGCGAGGTGACGCCCGTCTCTTCGTCGCCGACGACCAGGAGGACCCGGTCCAACTGCTCGTGGGCGGCCAGCACCCGGCCCAGGGCCGCGGCCGCGTCGTCCAGGGAGGTCCCGGCGGGCAGCTCCAGGCGCGGGGCTCCCGCGCTGTCGGCCCGCGGATCCACCAACATGCCGTAGATCATGTGCTGTTGTCGCCCTCCGCCGGTGCAGGTGTCCGTCCGCAGATCCCCGACTGTACCGCTGGGCGGACCCGCCCCGGGAGCCGGAGCGGACGGCACCGCGTCTCCGGCGAGGCCTTCCGGACCGGGGTGCCCGACCTGCGGTACGCCCCCGCCGGGCCGGCCGCTCCTGCGGGATACGACGAGGCCGGGACCCCTCCGGGCGGACGGGCCGTACGGAAACCGGGTGCGAGGCGGCGGGCCGGTCGCCGGCTGTCAGTCGGGGGGTGTCCGCGATGCGACGCGGGCGATCACCGTGCTGAGGGCGAGGAGCAGGACCGCGCCCACCACGGCCCTGACGGGCGTGGTCTGGCCCTCCCGTTCGGGGGAGACCCGGCGGCCGGGGTCGTACGCGACCCGGACCTCCTCGCCCTCGGCGGCGACCGGGCGGTCGCCCTTCAGCTCGGCCGGGTAGCCGCCGGGGCAGCGCAGGACGTGCCGGTAGAGCGTCTTCGTGGGGGGAGCACCCTCGCCGAAGGACTCCTGGATCCTGGTGCGGACCTCCTCCACCACGCAGGTGGCGACCGCCCCGCGGGCGGTCGCCTGCTCGACCGCCGCGACCGTCAGCAGCAGCCCCATGCCGAGGAGCAGCGCCCCGAAGAAGCCGCCGCTGCCGCGTACGCGGACCCAGTACGCCGCGCAGGCGCCGGCCGCCAGGAGCACGCCGCCCGCCACCGCGACCGGCCCTGGCGGCGGTGCGGGGGCCGCGAAGCACCAGTAGGCCCACCCGGACACGGCCGCCGCGGCGACGGCGGGCAGGACCGCCGTGAACCGGCGGCCCTCTGTCGCGGCCTCCCGCATGGACACCACCCCCGCGAGCGAGGACGCCCGCCGGCTTCCCCCGGTTTCACCGGGGGAAGCCGGACCGACAGGGCCTAGCGGTCCAGCCGGGTGTTGCCGGAGACCGTGCCGTCCGTGCCGGACACCGTGACCGCGTGCCGGACGCCGTCCGGGCCGAGGACCACGGCCAGCCAGGCGCCACCGCCGCCTTCCTGTGCGACCGCGCGCAGGCTCTCCACCTTCCCGCCGGTCACCGCCGCGGCGGCCTTCTCGGCCGCCTCGCCGATGGCCAGGGAGGGCAGGGGCGCGGGCGCCGCCTTGAAGAGTCCGGCCCGCCCGTCCGGGGCCGCCTCGTGGTCGCCGAGCGCCTTGTGCTCCTTGGGCCCCGCCTGGCGGTGGCCGGGGCCCCCGCCTTCGAGACGGCGCTCGACCGGACCCTCGGGGCCCGGCACGACCCGGGCGAAACGGGGGCGGTCCGGCCGGTCGTGGTGGTGCTCGGCCACGGCCACGGCTGCCACCCCGCCGCCGACGACCACCACGGCCGCGCCCAGGACGGCCCAGCGGGCGCCGCTGCTCCGCGGCACCAGGCGGCCGAGGGCCGCACGCCCCCGGGATCCGGCGGCCGGGGTGCCGTTGCGGGACGGCTCCGACGGCTCCGACGGCTCGGGCTGCACGGGCGGCGGGATCGACGACTCAGACATACCGGTACTCCTCAGGACAACCGGGCACGGCGCCCGGCTAGGTGCCCGAGCATGCTCAGCGGATGCTGAAGCCCAGCTGAAGCCAGCTGAAGACCTCTTCAGCCTGCCGCGGCCCGGGCCTGAGACCCTGTTCGGCATGCGCGTACTGGTGGTGGAGGACGAACGGCGGCTGGCCGTGGCCCTGCAACGGGGACTTCAGTCCGAGGGGTTCTCGGTGGACGTGGCCCACGACGGACTCCAGGGCCTGTGGATGGCCACCGAGCACGACTACGACCTGATCGTCCTCGACATCATGCTGCCCGGCCTCAACGGCTACCGCGTCTGCGCGAAGCTCCGCGCGGCCGGCAACGAGTCGGGGATCCTGATGCTCACGGCGAAGGACGGCGAATACGACGAGGCGGAGGCGCTGGACACCGGCGCCGACGACTTCCTGTCCAAGCCGTTCTCCTACCTGGTCCTGGTCGCCCGGCTCCGCGCACTCGGCCGGCGCACGGGCCGCCGGCGCCCGCAGGTGGTGCGGTGCGGCGACCTGGTGATCGATCCCGCCCGCCGGTCGTGCGCCCGCGGGGGTGCGGAGATACGCCTGACCGCCCGCGAGTTCGCGGTCCTGGAGTGCCTGGCCCGGCGCGCCGGCGAGGTGGTGCCCAAACGGGACATCCTGGAGCAGGTGTGGGACAGCGCCTTCGAGGGCGACCCCAATGTCGTCGAGGTCCACGTCAGCGCCGTACGCCGCAAGATCGACGCGCCGTTCGGCCGCGCCGCGCTGGAGACCGTGCGCGGGGCCGGGTACCGGCTGGCGGCCGACGGTGGCTGAGCGCCCTCGCGTCCGCGACCTCCCCGGGTACGACTTCCCCGAGCACGCCCTCCTCCAGCCGCTCCCCCGGCGCGGGCTCCTCACCCGTGGCCGCCTCCTGCGCCGCCGCCTCCTGGAGGGCCGCCCGGCCGCCGCCGTCCGTTCGGCCGCGGGCACGGCACTGGAGCGGTGGCCGGGGCTGCGGCGGCTGTGGCCCACCACCGTCCGGGCCCGGGCCACCGCGGGGGCCGGCGTCGTGGTCGCCGCGGCCCTGGCGCTCGCCTCGTTCGCCCTGCTCGGACTGCTCGAGGCCAATCTGCTGCGCAACGCGGAGAACGACGCCCGGCGGCAGGCCGACACCGTGGCCCAGCTCGCCGCGGCGGGGAGGCTCGACCGCGTCCGGCCGGCGTCCCGTGGTGTCGAGTTCGTCCAGGTGGTGGGCGCCGACGGCCGCGTCCTGTTCGCCACCCCCAACCTCATCGGCGTGCCCGCGTTCCGCCCTGCGGGCCCCGGAGTGCCCGGGACCCGCTTCCAGACCTGGCGGGTCCACCCGCTGGGCGGCGACCACCGGCAGCGGGTCGTCCAGGTCATCACCCACACCCCGACCGGCCCGGCCGTCGTCTACGCGGGGGCCTCGCTGCGCGACGCGGACGCGGCCGACGACACCACCACGGCCGCCCTGGTGATCGGCATGCCGCTGCTCCTGGCCACCGTCGTCCTCGTGACGTGGCGGGTCACCGGCCGTGCACTGAGGCCGGTGGAGGCGATCCGCGCCGAGGTCGCCGGGATCTCCGACCGCGATCTGCACCGCCGGGTACCGGTGCCGGCCACCCACGACGAGGTCGCACGCCTGGCGCAGACCATGAACGCCACCCTGGACCGGCTGGAGGCCTCCGGCGTCCGCCAGCGGCAGTTCATCGCCGACGCCTCGCACGAACTGCGCAGTCCCATCACCGTCGTGCGCACGCAGCTGGAGGTGGCCCTGGCCGTCCGGGACCCGGAACTGTGGCCCGAGCTGATCGGCGGGGCCCTCCAGGACATCGAACGGCTCCAGCACCTCGCCTCCGACCTGCTGCTGCTCGCCCGCATCGACGCCGCCCAGCCCGTGACCGCCGTCCCACTGGACCTGGCCGCCCTGGTGGGCGAAGCCGTGGAGGCCCGGTTCGGCGACCGGGTCCCCGTACGCCTGGACCTGGAGGGCGACGCCCGGATCACCGGCAATGCCCTGTGGCTCAGCCGGGTCGTGACCAACCTCCTGGACAACGCGCAGCGTTACGCGGACCGGCACGTGGAGGTCACCCTGCGCACCAGGGGTGGCCCGGGGCCGCGCACCGTCGTACTGGAGGTCACCGACGACGGTCCCGGCATCCCGGCGGCCGACCGGGAGCGGGTCTTCGAGCGTTTCACCCGGCTCGACGACTCCCGCAGCCGCGACCACGGCGGGGCAGGCCTGGGTCTGGCCATCGCCCGCGACCTGACGGACCATCACGGCGGGACCCTGACAGCCGAGTACGCCTCGCGCGGAGCCCGCCTGGTGCTCAGGCTCCCGGCCGCGCACGGCCCCCGGTGACGCTCACGCACCGGGCCGGGTGAGGGTCACACAGCGGCCCCGCGGATATTCCGTGGCCCCCGCCCCGTCCTCTTCCCTAGACTCGCCGCACGCGCCGCCGACAGGGCCGCGCGCCTCGTGCCGAGCGAAGAGAAGGGGAACCGGGCCATGTGCAGTCGCCGCACCGTCGCCTTCGTCCCCCCGTCGCGGTACGACGTGATCCCGGTGTCTCGCTAGGCCCGGTGCCGGCTGCGCGGCCGTCACCGCATGCCCGGGACGCACTTCTTCGGTCTCCGCCCCTTCCCGCTGTCCTGACGCCCCCTGCCCCGGCCCCGTGCCGCCGGCAGCCGGTGTGCGCCGGCCCGGCGGGGCGTGCCGCTGCGCCGTCCCGGGAATCGCGCTGCCTGCTTCCTCACCACTCGAAAGGCCTCGGGCCATGCGCACCGACCGACGACCGCTCACCACGACCTCCCCCGCCGCCGTCCGCAATCTGGGCATCCTCGCCCACGTCGACGCCGGCAAGACCACGATCACCGAACGCATCCTGTTCGCGAGCGGCGCCATCCACAAGCGCGGCGAGGTCCACGACGGCACGACCGTCACCGACTTCGACGCCCAGGAACGCGACCGCGGCATCACCATCTTCGCCGCGGCCGTGAGCTGCGCCTGGGGCGGCCACCGCGTCAACCTGATCGACACCCCGGGCCACGTCGACTTCGCCGACGAGGTCGAGCGGTCCCTGCGCGTGCTGGACGGGGCGGTCGCGGTGTTCGACGCCGTCGCCGGGGTCGAGCCGCAGAGCGAGTCCGTGTGGCGGCAGGCCGACCGGTACGGGGTGCCGCGGATCGCGTTCGTCAACAAGCTCGACCGGGCGGGCGCCGACCTCGACACGGCCGTCGCCTCGATCCGCGAACGGCTCGGCGCCGTCCCGCTGGTGGTCCAGCTCCCCATCGGCCGGGAGGACGGCTTCACCGGTGTCGTCGACCTGCTGGAGATGCGCGCGCTGCTCTGGCAGCCGGACGGCGGCCCCTGCGAGACCGGCCCGGTTCCCGAGCCGCTGCGGGAGGAGGCGCAGCGGCGGCGCCGCCTCCTGGAGGAGACGGTGGCCGAGCTGCACGCGGACGCGCTGGAGGAGTTCTGCGCGGCCTCGGCGCTGACGGCGCCGACCCTGGCCCGCGCCCTGCGGGAGCTGACCCTGCGCGGGGACGGCGTGGTGGTGCTGTGTGGTTCGGCGTACCGCAACCGCGGGATCGAGCCGCTGCTGGACGCTGTCCTCGCGTACCTGCCCTCACCCGTGGACATGCCGCCGGTACGGGGCACGGGCGGCGGCGCGGAGGTCGAACGCGCCCCCGATCCGGCGGAGCCGTTCGCGGCCCTCGCCTTCAAGGTGACGGCGACGCCGACCGGGCGGCTCACGTACGTACGGGTCTACGCGGGCACGCTCCGCAAGGGCGGGTCCGTACTGGACGCCGCCACGGGCCGGACCGAGCGGGTGGGCCGGATCCTGCGCGTGCAGGCGGACCGGCACGAGGAACGGGACGAGGCGGTCGCGGGCGACATCGTCGCGCTGATCGGGCTCAAGGCCGCCCGGGCGGGTACGACGCTGTGCGCGCCCGGGGCTCCGCTGGTCCTTGAACCGCCGTCGGTGGCCGAGCCGGTGGTGTCGGTGGCGGTCGAGGCCCGTCGCGCCGGGGACACCGGCCGGCTCGCGTCGGCGCTGGCGCGGCTCGTCGAGGAGGACCCGTCGCTGGTGGTGCGGTCCGACGCGGAGACCGGTCAGACGGTGCTGTCGGGGATGGGCGAACTCCATCTGGAGGTCGCGGTGGAGAAGATCCGCCGCGGCCAGGGTCTGGAGGTCGTGGTCGGGCGCCCGCAGGTCTCCTACCGGGAGACCGTCGTACGCGGGGTGACCGGCCTGGTCCACCGGCACGTCAAACAGGACGGCGGGGCGGGCCAGTTCGCGCACGTCGTCATCGATGTCGAACCGCTGGAGGAGGCGGCGGGCTTCGAGTTCCGGTCGGTGGTCGTCGGCGGCCGGGTTCCGCAGGAGTACGCGCGCGCCGTGGAGGCCGGGTGCCGGGACGCCCTCGCGGAGGGGCCGCTCGGCGGCCATCCGGTGACGGGGCTGCGGGTCACGCTCACCGACGGGGCGACCCACTCCAAGGACTCCTCGGAGCTGGCGTTCCGGGCCGCGGGCAGGTTCGCCCTACGTGAGGCGCTGCGCGTCAGCACGGTGGAACTGCTGGAGCCGGTGGTGGAGGTCACGGTGACCGTTCCCGAGGAGGGTGTCGGGGCGGTCCTGGGTGATCTCGCGGCCCGGCGCGGCCGGGTGTCGGGCTCCACGTCGGTGTCCGGGACGGCCGTGGTCACGGCGTCCGTGCCGCTGGCCGAGCTGTTCGGGTACGCCTCGCGGCTGCGCGGCCGCACCCAGGGCCGGGGCACCTTCACGGCCCGGCCCTCGGCCCTCGCGCCGGTCCCGCCGGCGGTGGCCGCGGTGGTGCTGAACAGCTAGGCGGTGTCCTGCCGGCCGGGCCTGACCGGCAGGACACCCCTGGGGGTCACCGCCCCGGTCAGGTGGTGGCCGCGACCGGGGGCTTCAGGCGGTCCTGCAGTTCCGCGGCGTCGGCGAGGAACCAGGTCTGGCGGCCCCGGTTGCATTCGCGGACGAAGTCGCGCAGGGCCGGACTGGCTTCGGTGTGGCGGGAGATGTCACCGAGGACCGCGAGCCCCACGCGGTAGTTCACGAACTTCTGGACGACGTCGCCGGCGACGCGGCTGCGGAGCTGGAAGAAGGTGTCGTCGAAGCGTTCGGCGGGGAGGGCGATCCACTGGGCGCCCTGGTACATGGCGTTGCCGATGAGGTCCAGGGCGTCGCCTTCGCCGCGGATGAGCGCACCTTCGGAGCCGCACATCAGGACGGGGACGTCATGGATCGTCTGCAGGGTGCTCATGGGCCCAGCCTAGCCGGGAGGCCGACTCGGCCGCCGACGGGTGGTCGCGTCCTCCGGTCGGGTCCCGGTGCCGCGTGGCGCGTACTCCTGCCGGGACCCATGGGGCACGTTGGTACGCGTTCCGCCGGCGCGGTCCGCGCGGCGGTGGGGATCTGGAGGTACGTGGTGGGCGAGGACCGTGAGGATCTCTACGAGCTGGTGTTCGAGAGCGACGGTTCCCCGGCAGAAGCCGGGGACACCGTGGTCGTGACGCGCACGGAGCAGAAGGGTCCGGGCGGCCATCCCGTCTATGCCGACGTCACCGGGATCATCCGTGCCGAGATCAGCGACCTGGGCGAGGTCCGGATGCTGGCCTCGGGTGCCCAGCAGGCGCCGAGCCGCCACGTCCAGGCACGGCGGCCCGCCTCCTGACAGGAGCCCGACTTCCGGGCCGAAAACAGCGGTGGATACCCTCGGCGCATCTGATCGGGGGAACACCTTATGCACACCATCCAGTTCGAACTCACCCATGCCGGCTCCGGCCGGGGCCGGCTCGGGAGAATGGACATCCACGCCTGGGCCGGCTCGGTCCCCGGCTTCGGCCCGGTCGAACTGACGTCCCCGGCGGAGACGGACGCCCAGCGGGAGGGGCTCGGGGCGTGGGTGTCGGGCCAGGCGGTCCCGCCCATGACGTTCTGGGGGTACGGCTTCCGCAACCTGCCGCGCCTGGCGCAGATGACCCTGACCGTCGACGGGTGGACCGGCAAGGTCAAGCGCCGCCACCTGGCCGTGACGCCGCACGGACGCGCCCTGCGGATCGAGGTCGCCGGGCGCGCCTACCGGTACCGGGTGCTCGACGGGAAGTGCCGCCACGAGCTGCGCCGCGACGGGGCCGTCGTCACCATGACGCGCTCGCGGTGGCGGCACCCGCAGAGCATCTCGGGCATCGCCCAAGGCGGCTTCGACGGGCTGGACATCGGGCTGGCGGTCCTCATGGAGGGCGCCTACACCCGCAACCTCTCCTTCAGCGGCGCCCTCTGGTCCTGGCCCGGGCGCTTCCTGAGCCGCATGGACCTGCCCGACATCTAGGCGGTTTCGGGGCCGCCGGTGCAGCAGCCCTCGCGGAGCATCTGCCGCAGGACGTCCTGCCAGTCGCCGGGGGGCGCGGCCCGGGTGGACGCGGCCTCCAGGGCTGCCCGTTCCCACAGGGTCCCGCCGCGCAGGGTCGCCCGTACGCGGACCAGGTCCGCGAAGTCGGTGAAGGGGTCGCCGTCGACGAGGGTGAGGTCGGCGATCCTGCCCGGCTCGAGGGTGCCCAGGCGGTCCGCGACGCCGAAGACCCGGGCGGGGGTGCGGGTGACGGTGGTGAGGGCCTCGGCCGCGCTCAGGCCGTACCGGTGCAGGGCGCGCAGGGCCAGGTGCAGGTGGAGCCCGACCGGGGTGAGCGGTGCGTCGGTGCCGAGGACGAGGCGTCCGCCGCCCGCGAGGACGCCGCGGTAGGCGGCGACCTCGCGTTCCAGGACGGCGCTCTGCTCGGCGCTCGGCTCGGTCGCAGCCGCGGCGCGGACCGCCGCCACGTCCCAGGGCGGCATCAGCTCCGTGACCCGGGGGTCGGCGGCGAGCGCCGGATCGGCTCCGATCAGCGGCAGGGCCGTGAAGGGCGTGGCGATGAGGTCCAGTCCGCCCCGCGCGTACACCGCCAGCGTGTCCGCGTAGGTGTGGCCGTTCGGGGTGGCGCCGTGCCCGTACTCGGCGCGTTCGGTCGCCACGAGGTGCGTGGTCAGGTCCTGGCCGGACTGGAGGCCTGCGGAGCACAGGTGGGAGCCGGCCAGGACGCCCAGCTGTTCGTGGGCGAAGCGGGCGGCCTCGGCCATGGAGGCGTACGGGGCGCGGACGTAGGTCTTGACGAAGTCCCAGTCGAGGGCCTCGGCCCGGGCCAGTGAGCGGGCGAGTCCGGCCGGGGTGCGGTGGGCGCGCCCCATGCTGTAGGCGACCCGGGAGCCGTCGAGGAGTTCGCCCCCGGCCAGCAGCCGGGGCGAGGCCAGCAGCCCGGCCCTGATGTCCTCGCGCAGCCGGGCCTGTTCGTGGGCGGACCCGCCGAGGGAGACGGTGGTGGTGACTCCGTAGGCGAGGTGCAGGAGGCCCTGGCGGGCGCCGTAGGTGTAGGGGTACGGGTGGACGTGGGCGTCCCACAGTCCGGGCAGGACCGTGCCGGTGGAGACGTCCACGGTGCGGGCGGCACGGCGGCCCGGCCGGTGGGGCTCGACGGCGGTGATCCGGCCCTCGCTGACGAGGACGTCGACGTCGGCGCGGGGCGGGGAGCCGGTGGCGTCCCACAGCAGTCCGGCGTGGACGACGGTGTCGACGGGGGCGGGACGGCGGTAGCTCAGGGCGATCGGCACGGTCCGGGGTGGGGCGGCCGGCCCGCCCGCGTCGTCGAGGGCGAGCAGGCGCAGCCGGTCGCAGGACTGGTAGAGCAGGGTGCGGGAGTCGCCGGACCAGGACGGGTGGTCGGCGGGCTCGTCGGTCAGGCGGCGGGCCGGGCCGTCGGGGGTGCCGTCGGGGGCGACGGGCAGCAGCCAGAGCGCCGACTCGCTGACGCAGGCCAGGAACCGGCCGTCGGGCGACCAGGCGGGGCCCGAGGCGTAGCCGTCCGCGAGGGAGGCGTGCGGGGCGAGGCCGTACAGGCGCGCGGAGCCGGTGCGGGTGTCGACGATCCGGATGAGGTTGTAGCCCTCGCGGAAGCGGCGGCTGAGGCGGTTGCGGTCGCAGAGGGCGAGGTGGCGGCCGTCCGGGGACCAGCTGGGCGGCCCGGGCAGGCCGCCGCCGCCGAGCGCGGCGACCAGGGGCGTCTCGGTGCCGGTGATGAGGTCGCGCACGAGGAGCCGCCCGGCGAGGTCGAGGGCGGCGAGCCGGCGCCCGTCGGGCGAGAGGACCCCGTAGACGCGGCCGCCGGGGGCGAGGACGCTCTCCGCGCCGCCGGCCAGCTCCCGGCGCCGTACGGTGTTCAGCCCGTCGCGGTCGTCGGTGTAGAGGAGGGCCCGGCCGTCCGGGGTCCACACCGGGCCCTGGAGGTAGGCGGTCGCGGGGGCCTGGACGAGCCTGCGCGGTGCTCCTCCGCCGACGGGTGCGGTCCACAGGGCGTTGAGGGCGGCGAAGGCCACGCTGCGGCCGTCGGGCGAGAGGGAGGGCAGGTGGATGCCGCGGACGGGGCGGCTCCGTTCGGCCTCCAGGACGTACTCCTTGACCCGGTACCGGGGGCGGGTCACCTCCAGGGTGGCGTCGAGGGGGATCTCCTGGCCGGTGGCGTCCTCGTGGGGGCGGATCACCCGGAACCGGCCGTCGAGGGTGATCAGCAGCCGGTCGTCGCCGATCCAGCGCGGGGGCGCGGGGGCGAGGTCCCCTTCGAGGGCGACCTCGCGCCCGTCCGCGTAGAGGCTCAGGACCTCGGCCTTGCGCGGGCCGGGGGCGGCGGACAGCCAGGCGGTGCGGCCGGCCGGGGACAGGGCCGGGGCGAGCAGTCTGCCGTCGGTGACGGTGTGTTCGACCCGGACGGGCCCGCCGGTTTCGGACGCGGCGACGGCGACCGATGCGAGGGTCCGGGACGTCAGGGCGTCACCCTCGGCGGTGCCGCGGACGAACAGCACCCGGGAGCCGTCCGGCGACCAGACCGGGTCGAAGTCCTCCCAGGCGCCGTCCTGGCCGGGCCCTGCCTGCCCGGGCAGGCCCGTCAGCCGTCGCGGACGGCCGCCGGTGAGGGCGACCACCCAGATCCGGTAGGGGCTGCCCGCCACGGGGTCGCCGTCCCGTTCGGAGCAGAAGACGAGGCTGCGGCCGTCGGGGGACCAGGCGGGGGCGCGGTGGTCGAAGGGGCCGTCGGTGAGCCTGCGCAGACCGGATCCGTCCGCGGCCATGACCCAGATGTGGAACGCGCCGCCCCGGTAGGCGCTCATCGCGACCCGGCGGCCGTCCGGGGAGAACACGGGGCGCCCTGGCTCCAGATCGGGCGGGGTGAGCTGGGTCGCGGGAGACCCGTCCGGGGGCAGCGACCAGAGGACGTTCTGCACTTCGGCGACGAAACGGTCCCCGGTGGCCGTGGCGGTCGCCGCCCCGTTGGTCGCGCGGGTGAACCGCAGCCTGAGCAGATCTCCGGCGGCCGGATCCGGGGCACCGGACCCGGCCGCCGCCCGGGCCTGCGGATGGCGGAGCAGCGCCGCCACGGCGCCGGCACCACCCGCCAGAAGCGTCCTGCGCCCAACTCGCACCCCGACCACTCGCCTTCGCGTCTCGTCGACCGACGGTACCGGCCCGTACCGGCCCGTCAGCCACGCAAACGATCAGGGCCCGTCCCGGGCAACGGCCCAGGGGGCGGCCCGGCGACCGGGCCGGATCAGCCGGCGAGGGGGTACAGCGATCCCCGCCGGCCCTCCGCCGAGGTCAGCCACTCCAGCTTCCCGGCCGTGTCCGCGGCCGGCAGCGGGGTGTGGAGCACGATCGCCAGGTCGGGGCGGGCCGGAACCCGCAGCTGGGTCGACTCCAGGTGCAGGGCGCCGACGAGGGGGTGGTCCATCCGCTTCTGCAGCTGGCCGCCGGGCCGGATGTCCCGCCGCTCCCACAGTGCGGTGAACTCCGGGCTGAGGCACCGGGCTTCCTCGACCACCGCCCGGAACCCCTCGTCGTCGGGGCGCTCCGAGCAGGCCGCCCGGAACTGGGCCACCACATGGCCGGCGACCTCCTCCCAGTGCGCGGACCGGGCCCGGTGGAGCGGGTCGGTGAAGAAGGAGATGAGGCAGTTCTGGACGGTCTCGGGGCGCATCCCGAAGACCAGCGCGGCCGCCTCGTTGTACATGACCGTGTTCCAGTACGCGTCCATGATGTGCGCGGGGAACGGCATCCATGCCTCGATCAGCCGCTTCAGGCCGTGGCACATGTCCCGGTCGGCGGGGGCGACCTCCAGGGCGGGCGGATTGAGTCCGGCGAGCACGTAGAGGTGCCTGCGCTCGGCGCTGGACAGTTCGAGGACCCGGCCGACCGAGTCCAGTACCTGCGAGGAGACGGTGATGTCGCGGCCCTGTTCGAGCCACTGGTACCAGGAGGCCCCCACACCGGCGAGCACCGCGACCTCCTCGCGGCGCAGGCCCGGGGTGCGGCGCCGGGCCCCGCCGTCCGGCAGCCCCGCCCGCGCGGGGCTGATCCTGGCCCGGCGGCTCATCAGGAACTCGCGCAGTTCGGTCCTGCGGTGCTGGTCGGTCGGTGTGGCCACGGAACTCCCCCTGTAGGCACCCTGGTGGTGCCGCCAACAGGATAAGTTCCCACTCTGCACGGGCATTCCCGGCCCGCGAGGGTGGGTCCATGGCGATCGACACACAGACGGCAACCCCCCGGCCGCACCCGGCGGCCCCCTCCGGCGACCGGCTCTCCGGCCGGGCCAAGCTGGTCCTCTTCGTCCTCTGCGCCGCCCAGTTCATGGTGGCGCTCGACTTCTCCGTACTGAACGTGGCCCTGCCCGTCCTCGGCGAGGACCTGGGCCTGAGCCGGTCCGCCCTCCAGTGGGCGGTCACCGCGTTCGCCCTGCCCTCCGGCGGCTTCCTCCTGCTCTTCGGCCGGATCGCGGACCTCTACGGGCGCAAGAAACTGTTCCTGACGGGCCTCGCGGTCTTCGGCTCCGCCTCCCTGCTCGCCACCCTCGCCTGGGACCCCGCCTCGTTCCTGGCCGGGCGCGCCCTGCAGGGCCTCGGCGCGGCGGTCATCGTGCCGACCGGCATGTCCCTGCTGACCACGACCTTCCCGGAGGGGCCGCTGCGCGACAGGGCGCTCGGCATCTCCGGCACCCTGCTCTCCCTCGGTTTCACGGTCGGGATGGTCCTCGGCGGTGTCATGACCGACACCCTGGGCTGGCGATCCACGATGGGCCTGCTCGCGGCGGCCGCGCTGGTCGTGCTGGTGCTCGCCCCCGGGCTGCTGCCCGAGTCGCGCACCCCCGAGCGGCCGCGCCTGGACGTGCCCGGCGCGGTGACCGTCACCGGTGGTCTGCTCGCGCTGATCTACGCGCTGTCGACGGCCGCCCAGCGCGGCTTCGGCGGTGCGGACGTGTGGGGCACCCTGGTGGCCGGACTCGCCCTGCTGGCCGCGTTCGTGGTGGTGGAGTCGAAGTCCCCGGCCCCGCTGGTCTCGCTGCCGATGCTGCGGCGGCGCACCGTCGCTTGGGGCAACATCGGCGGCCTGGTGACCTTCTCGATGATGTCGACGGTCGTGTTCGTCCTGACGCTCCACCTCCAGGAGACGCTGGGCCTGTCATCCTTCCGGACGGGTCTGGTCTTCGGGGTCCAGGGCATCGCCTCCGTCGTCGCCGGTTCCCTCGCGCCGCGGGTCATCGGCCGCTTCGGCGCCCGCCGGGTCCTGATCGGATCGCTGCTCGGCCAGGGCGTGTTCGGCGCCGCGCTGCTGGGTGTCGGGGCCGGGTCAGGGGCCCTGCTGGCGACCGTGGCCGTGTCCGCGGCCAGCATGTGCCATCTCGGCGCGATCATTTCGTACGGGCTGACGGTGACGAGCGGCGTGCCCGACGGGGAACAGGGTCTGGCGACCGGGCTGGTCACCACCACCCAGCAGGTGGGTCTGACCATCGGCATCCCGCTGCTCGGTGTCCTGGCCACCACCCGGGCCTCGCTCCTCGACGGGGTGCGGACGGTCCTGGCGGTCGACGCGGTGATCGTGATCGCCGCCGCGGTCCTGGTGGCCGTGGGGCTCGGACGCCAGAAGGCGTGACACGGTGACCGCACGTCCGCCGGGGACGTGCGTGCCGCCGGTACATAGGATCGGGGCATGCCGCAACTGGAACTGCTCCGCACCGATCACGGCCCGGCCCTCCTGGAGTTCGAGCGGAAGAACCGGGCCTGGTTCGCCGCCTCGATCCCCGACCGGGGCGACCACTACTTCGCCCACTTCGACACGCGCCACCACGAGCTGCTGGCCGAACAGGCCACGGGGGCGTGCTTCTTCCACGTCCTGGTGGACGGCGCGGGCGTGGTGCTCGGCCGGGTCAACCTGGTGGACGTGGCCGGGGGTTCGGCCGAACTCGGCTACCGGATCGCCGAGGAGGCCGCCGGCCGGGGCCTGGCCACGGCCGCCGTCCGCGGGGCCTGCACGCTGGCCGCCGCCGAGTACGGGCTCACCACGCTGCGGGCCGCGACGACGCTCGACAACGCCGCCTCCCGCGCCGTGCTGGCCCGTACGGGCTTCACCCCCGCCGGGGAGGTCCTGCTGGACGGCCGCCCGGGACTCCGCTTCGTGCGGGACCTGCCCCGCCCGGCGGCCGGATGACCGACGCGGGGAAGCGGGGCCCGGTCTCAGTTCCGCGGGATGCCCGCCGACGTCTCGTCCCGGATCACGTTGCGGTGCACCTCGTACACCAGCCGGGCGTCGTCGCTGGGCAGGGCGCCCGTGTCCAGACCGCAGGAGCAGGTCACGGTGGTCTCGCCGGTGGTGACGCGCCCCGGCCTCGGTGCGGCGGGGGTGTGCTGGGGATCGTAGGCCGTGCCGTGGTTCTCGAAACGGAGGTTGTGACGGTAGGGCTGCTGCTCGCTCATACGTCCCATCATCCCCGCACCGGCGGCCCCGTCCCCCGCTCCGGCGCGCCCGGCCCGGCCGCACGCGGCACGCCGGGCGCCGACGGGGCAGCCGAATGGCCGTCAGCGGGGGCTGCACCGGCCTCCGGTGCAGCCGTCTGCGGTCAGGTCGTCGGATGCAGCCGGGACGAGGTGGACGCCGGGTCCTGCGACTGCGCTGCGGCGGCGCCCAGGGCACTGCCCTCCAGCCAGGTCGCCCAGTCGACGTTCCAGTCGCCGATGCCGTTGCCGAAGGGGGCCATCTCCGCGCCGCCGCTGTTGACCACCTCGACGATGTCCCCTTCGCGGACCGTGTGGAAGAACCAGGCGGCGTCCTCGGTGCTCATGCCGGTACAGCCGTGACTGACGTTCTCCTCGCCCTGCGCCTCGACCGACCAGGGCGCGGCGTGGATGTACTCCCCGCTCCAGGTCACGCGCGTCGCGTAGAGCACGGGCAGGTCGTAGAACTCCTTCGTACCGCGCTTGATCCCGACGGAGTCCCCGCGCATCCGGACCTTGGGCTCCTTGCCCAGGACGACCTTGATGCCGCTGCGGGTCCGGAACCCCGCCTTGCCGGTGGTGACCGGGATCGTCCTGATGACCCGTCCGTTGCGGCGTACGGTCATCTCGTGGGCCGCGGAGTCGGTGACGGCCTCGATCCTGTCGCCGACGGTGAACTCCAGAGGTTCGGAGGGGCCTCCGTACCCCTGCTCGCCGAGCTCGACCCCGTCGAGGCCGCTGCGGACGCGCACCACGGTGTGCGCGGGCCAGTAGGCGCGCGGCCGGAAATGCAGGGTGGAGTCGTCGACCCAGTGCCAGGCTCCCTCCACCTGGGGTTCCGAGGTCACCTCCAGCGCCTGCTCCAGGCGGGCGCGGGCCTCGGGGTCGTCGGCGGGCACGGGGCGGCTGAGCGCGGCCGTCACGATCTCCCCGGCGCCGTACGTTCCCGGGCGCGGCCCGAAGTCGACCGTCAGCCTGCTGCCCGCCTCGGGCAGCGCCGTCGCGAACGCCATGGTCACGCCGACCGGCCGGCCTGCCGTGTCCTGGGCGCCGACCTGCACGGTGTAGGTCTCCCCCGCCCGCAGCGGCTCGGTGTTCAGCCAGCGTTCGCCGTCCGGGCCGAGTTCGCCGGCCAGGTGGCGGCCTCGCCCGTCGCGTACGGTCACGTCGGTGAGGTGGCCCGGTTCGGCGAGGGCGATCCTGAGAGGGCCGCCGGAGTCCGTGGGGAGCGCCCCGGTGCGGGCGGCCCGCGAGCCGGCGCCGGAGGCCGGCTCGTGCAGCAGGGAGCCCACGCCGCCGGCGGTGGCTCGTACCCGCTGTTCCCGCCAGCCGCCGCACAGGGCCGGCCCGAACGTGCCCGGGGGCCCGCACGCGCCGGCGGGCGACGCGTGGCCCTCGTCCACCGCCCTGCCCACGAGCAGGGTGAGCGCTGCCTCCTGTTCGGGGCCGGCGAGTGCCCCCTGCGCGGGGTCCGCTCCGGGAACGCTGCCCGGCGCGGCGGCGACGACCAGCATGGCCCCGGCCACGGCGGCCATGGCGCCCCATTTCTTGGTCGGTTGTTTCCATTGCGCCCGTGACGTAGCCACGTAGCCCTCCCAGATCTCACACGGCCGGATGGCAGCAGTAAAACGATCGGGAGCCGAAATGATGATCATGAACTCGGTTCTGCGGCCGAACGGCGTCCCAAGAGAACTCGGACGGAGCACATCCCGGCTCCCGTCGCGCCCTCACCCCGGCTCGCTCCCCCCGACGAGGAGGCGGCTCGGCGGACGGGGCGGGGCCGCCGGGAGCCGGAGCGGGTGACGGCCGGGGGTCAGGGAACCCAGGACGCGCGGCCCGCGGGCTCCCGTGCAGTCGGGCACGTTCCCGGGAAGCCCGTGCAGGGTGAGGAAGCCGAGGACGGCGAACGCGTACGCCTCCTTGGCGGCGCTGGGCAGGCCCAGCGCGTCGGAGGTCAGCAGCCGGAGGCCGGAGCCGAGTTCCTCGCGGAGCATCGCCATCAGCACCGGGTTGCGGGTGCCGCCGCCGGAGGCGATGACCTCGGTGGTTCCGAGCGGGCGCAGTGCGTCGGCGACCGTCCGGGCGGTGAGCCGGGTGAGGGTGGCGGCGAGGTCCTGCGCGCCGGGGGCGGGCAGACCGTCGAGGGCGGCGCGCAGATAGCCGCCGTGGAAGAGTTCCTTGCCGGTCGTCTTGGGGGCGGGCAGGCGGTAGTACGGCTCGGCCAGCAGCCGGCGCAGCAGGGGTTCGTGGACCCGTCCGGCGGCGGCGAGGGCCCCGTCCTCGTCGTAGCCGAGCCGCCCCGAGGTCAGTTCCCGCACCGCCGCGTCGAGCAGGGCGTTGCCCGGGCCCGTGTCGAAGGCCACCGGGCGGCCCCCCGCGGGCAGGGCGGTGAGGTTGGCGATGCCGCCGATGTTCAGGGCGGCCGGTACACCGGGGCGGCCGCGCAACAGCATCAGGTCGACGAGGCTCACCAGCGGGGCGCCCTGGCCGCCGGCCGCGACGTCGCGCGGGCGGAAGTCGGAGACGACCGGGCAGCCGGCGGCTTCGGCGATCCAGGCGGGACGGCCCAGCTGCAGGGTGCCGTGCACCTGTCCGTCGGCCACCCAGTGGAAGACCGTCTGCCCGTGCGAGGCGATCAAGCCGGCCTGCCCGTCGCACAGTTCCCGGTCGGCGCGGACGGCGAGCCGGGCGAAGGCCCGGCCGATGCCGGTGTCGAGCCGGCACACGTCGGCCAGGGTCGTGGGCGCGGGCGGCAGTGCCGCGGCCAGGGCGTGCCGCAGTTCCGTCTCGTACGGCGCGCTGACCAGACCGAGCGGGAGCAGGCGCAGGACGTCCCCGTCGTCCTCGAAGGCCAGCTCCGCGGCCGCGGCGTCGACGGCGTCGTACGAGGTGCCGGACATCAGGCCGATGACCCTCATCGCAGGGGCCTGCGGTGGTCGTCGCCGCGCAGGCCCGCGAGGGCGAGCACGCTGAGGGCGCAGGCGCCGGCCGCGTAGTAGGCGGGGATGTCCGGGTCGCCGGTGCGCGCGACGAGGGCGGTGACGACGAGGCCCGCGCAGCCGGAGAACACCGCGTTGGCGAGGGAGTACGCCACCCCGAGGCCGGTGCAGCGCACGTGGGCCGGGAACATCTCCGCGAGCATGGCGGGGCCCGGGCCGGCGAGCAGGCCGACCGTCGCCCCCGCGGCGAGGACGGCGGCGGCCTTGGCCGGTGCGGGGGCGGCGGGGTCCTGGAGCAGGTCGAGGAGGGGGAGCGCCAGCAGGACCACGGCGAGGGCTCCGCAGAGCATGACGGGGCGTCGGCCGATGCGGTCGCTGAGCATGCCGGCGGGCAGGATCGAAGCGGCGAAACCGAGGTTGGCGAGGGCGGTGGCGATCATGGCCTCCCGGAAGGACGCACCGAGCGTGGACTGGAGGTAGGAGGGCAGGACGACGAGGAAGGTGTACCCGGCCGCCGACCAGCCCATGATCCGTCCGATGCCGAGCACGACGGCGCGGGCCGTAGCGGTACGGGGCATTCCGGCCCCGGGCTCACCGGCGCTGGACATGTCGGCGCTGGGCTCGCCCGTACGGGCCGTACCGGTCGGGCCCGCCGGGTCCCGGCCCGGAGGTTCCGCGCGGCCCGGGGGCTCCGTCAGGCCGGTGCGCAGCCACAGCGCGGCCAGGCCGAGCGGCAGGGCCAGCAGGAACGGGATCCGCCAGCCCCACGCGTACAGGGCCTGCGGGGAGAGCAGGGTGGCCGTCAGCGTGGCGGCCCCCGCACCGCCGAGGAGGCCGAGGGCGAGGGTGAAGGACTGCCAGGCTCCGTAGCGGCCGCGGCGGCCGGGCGGCGCGTTCTCGGTCATCAGGGCCACGGCTCCGCCGAACTCCCCGCCGGCGGAGAGGCCTTGCAGTACGCGGAGCAGGGTCAGCAGCCACGGCGCGGCCGGGCCCATCTGTGCCTGCGTGGGGAGCAGGCCGATCAGGGTGGTGGCCAGCGTCATGAGGCCGACCACGGCGATGAGGGTGGGGCGGCGGCCGACGCGGTCCCCGAGACGGCCGAAGAGCACGGCGCCGACGGGCCGGAAGAAGAAGGCCAGGGCGAACGAGGCGTAGGTGGCGACCAGCGGCCCGGCGCCGCCGCCGCCGGTGCCGGGGGTGAAGAAGTGGGCGGCGATGACGGTGGCGAAGCAGCCGTAGACACCGAACTCGTACCACTCGACGAGGTTGCCGACCGAGCCCGCGAGCAGCGCGCGGCGCGGGCGGGCGGGGGTGGCGGGCGGGTCGGCGCGCAGGGCGAGAGGGGTCACGCGTGCTGGGTGCCCGGTCCGCGCGCGGGGGATGCCTCCCGGCGCCGGTGTTCAGCAGATCGGCCTCGGCAGGGGATGTCGGACGGGGGCGGGCGGCGGGGCGCGGGCGGTCCGCTGCGGTGTAGTGCGGTGCGGTGCGGTCAGACCGGGTGCCCGTCGGCATCCGTCCGGTCGGCCCGGCGGGAGAACTCGTCCAGGAAGACGTCGTGCTCGCCGTCGGGGCGCCGGGCTCGTCGAGAGGTTCCTGACAGCACGCCGTAGGCGTCGAGCGGCATGGCCGCGCGTCAGCCACCCGTCGTCCGCCCGGGCCGGTGACGCGCGGGGGGCGGGCGCAGGTGCCCGCCGTCCGGCTCTGAGGACGGGCATGCGGGCGTACGGACGGGCCGGCGGACCCGCCCGTACGCCCTCGTGCGCCTAGCGGCGCCCCCTCAGCACTGGTAGGCGTAGTTGGCGCGGCCGTCCGCGCCGTCCCAGTGGATCGTGCCGGTCCGGCCGGGGTTGATCCAGATGCAGCCGGGGTCTCCCGTCCAGTCGAGCTGGACGGAGGCGCTGATGGCGTAGCTGCACGTGTTCTTGATGAAGCCGGTGCCGTAGCTCTGTCCCGTGAGCTTGGCACACGCCAGCGGGGCGGCCGGGGCGGCGACCGCCGGGGCCACCGCGAGGCCGGACAGCAGCAGGGTTCCGGCGGCGGCGACGGCCGCCCTGCGTAACGCCTTGGATGTCATGACGTGGTCTCCTGTCGGATCGGAGTACGGGGTACGGGTGCGAGGTGCGGCGTACGAGATGTGCGGTGTACGAGATGTGCGGTGTGCGCCTGCGGCGTGCGAGGGGCTGGTGGGACGGCCGAAAAGCAGCGGGTGTCCCCGCTCCGCCCGCTTCTGTCCGGTCCTCGCCTACACCGGCCGAGCGCTACGCCTCCAGACTGCTGGGCGGGCCGGCACCCGTCTTGTACGAACGCGCACCGCGTTCCCCAGCGGGCGGCGGCCGGTGGTGAACCCGGGGGGCGGAATGACACCGGAGCGGGCCGAGCGCCCAGCGCCGCACTGGCTGCGGGGCCGGGTGGTGAAGTACTGCGGGTACCGGGCGCCGGTGGGGAGCCCACCCAGGCTGACGCTGCCCGCGGCCACGGTCACCCTGGTCCTGGGCTGGGGCGAACCCTTGTACACGTACGCGGCTCCGGGCGGTCCCCCGGTGCGGACCACCCGGTCCCTGGTCGCGGGCCTGCACACCTCGCCCGTGCTCGGCGGCTACCGCGCCGGCGGGCAGGCGGTGGAGGTCGACCTCACTCCGCTCGGGACCTACGCCTGCCTGGGGATCCCGCTGTCCGAGCTGGCGGACGTGCGGGTCCGGGCCGAGGAGGTGCTCGGAGCCGCCTGGACGCGGCGGCTCGTCGAGCAGCTGGCGCAGGCCCCCGACTGGGACAGCCGCTGGGCCCTGCTCGATGCCGCGCTGGGCCGGCGGCTGGCCGAGGGGCCGGCGCCCTCCCCCGTCGTGACCGAGGCGTGGGACCGGCTGCTCGCCGGGCACGGCGGCCCGTCACTGCGTGAACTCGCCCGGCACACCGGGCGCGGCGGACGCCGGCTGCAGGCGCTGTTCCGCGAGCAGATCGGCCTGCCGCCCCAGACCCTGGGCCGGGTCCTGCGTTTCCAGCGCGCGCTGACCCTGGCGGCCGACCGGTCGTACGGGGTGCCGGCCGGCCCCGTACCCGCCCGGTCGCTGGCCGCGCTCGCCGCCGCGTGCGGCTACTACGACCAGGCTCACCTCAGCCGTGACTTCCGGTCCCTGGCCGGGCTCACGCCGACCCGGCTGTGCGCTCTCGCCGACGACGCGGCGGCCAGTCGCGCGCGCGTCGTCGACGGCCGCCTCACCGGCCTCTTCGCGCCGTGACCCCCTGCGAAAAATGGGCTGCGGGCCGCGGCGTCCGCCGTGCTCAATGAGTTCCATGGTCTCCACCGACAGAGTTCTGGCCTTTGCGGGCATGTCCTTCCTGCTGATCATCATTCCCGGCCCCAGCGTGCTGTTCGTGATCGGGCGGGCGCTGGCGCACGGGCGCCGGGCCGCGCTGACCACGGTCGTGGGCAACACCCTCGGCGGCTATGTGCTCGTCGTGGCGGTGGCCCTCGGGGTCGGGGCGGTCGTGGAGCGTTCGGTCCTCGTCTTCACCCTGCTCAAGCTGGTGGGCGCCGCCTACCTGGTGTACCTGGGCATCAAGGCTGTGCGCCGGCGCGGGGCACTGCATGCCAGCGCGTTCAGCGGGGCCGGGCCCGGGCACGGCAGTCGGCGCACGTTGTGGGAGGGGTTCGCGGTCGGGGTGGCCAACCCCAAGACCATGATCTTCTTCGCCGCCGTGCTGCCTCAGTTCGTCGACCGCGACCGCGGGCACGTGGCCCTTCAGATGCTGCTGCTCGGCCTGGTGTTCAACGTCATCGCCCTGGCGTCGGACAGCGTGTGGGGCCTGGTCGCCGCCACCGCCAGGACCTGGTTCGCCGACTCGCCCCGGCGGCTCTCCCTGGTGGGCGGAGCCGGTGGCGTCACCCTGATCGGCCTCGGCGTGACCGTCGCCGTGACGGGCCGCAAGGACTAGGCGCTCTTCCGGATCTTGGATGATGATCTGCATGAACACGGAAACGTGCGACCCGGACGAGCTGGCTGCCCTCCGGGAGATATGCGCCTCCAGACCTGAGGCGGCGCCGCCGGCCGGCTGGGAGGCGGTGCGGTCCTTCGAGGCGGAGCACGGCATCGTGCTCCCGGAGCCTTACCGCACGTTCGTGGCGGAGATCTGCGACGGGCTGCGGGCCGGTCCGCCGTACTACGGGCTGCTCCCCCTCGCGGAAACACCCCGGGACTGGGGCTCGGACCGCCCCGAACGCCTGCTTGCCGAGCCCTTCCCGCTCACGGCGGCATGGTTGTGGGAGGCGGAGGACGCCGAGGAGACGCTGTCGGTGCAGGAGTTCGAAGCCCGGACGGACCCCGTTTTCGACCACGGCTCGCTGCTGCTGGGCACCGACGGCTGCGGCATGTACTGGCACTTGATCGTCACCGGCCCGCAGCGTGGTCACGTCTGGCAGATCGCGGGCGAAGGCGCGATGCCCTTCGGCCCCCGGTCGCCCGACGCATTGATGCCCGGCACCCCTGGCTTCACGGGCTGGGCGACCCACTGGGCCGAGGGCCGCGATTGGTTCCCGTAGACCGGAGGGCGCGTCTCGATCCGTGATCGGTGATCGGTGAACGCTCCGTCACGCTGGAACGGGCTGTCGGTGGAGAATCCGCGTGCACCGGTTGATCAGGGTAAGGGAGACTGTGCTGATGAGCTCTGCAGCCTCCCCGACAGCGCAGGAACGGGCCCTTCGGCATGTCACGGAGCTGGCGTCGGGCCCTCCGATGGATCCGGCATTGCGGGTGACCCTCAACTTCCACCCGGACCGCCTGCTGCACGGCAAGCCGATCCTGGACGCCATGGCCGAAGGTGGCGTCTACCACTCGCAGTTCGTCACCGGGACCAGCAACGGCGGCCTCACCGCGCATGCAGGCGGCGACCGGTGGCGCTGGGAGAGCCGGATCTTCGACGGGGCGTACGACGAAGCACCTGCTCATGAGCGGCCCGTCTACGGGGCGTTGAACTTCCGTCGCAAGCCGGTCGGCGGGGCGCCGCGGTTCGGCTCGGCCCACTTCCGGCTGACGGCCCAGACGCTGACGCGGAGCACCTTCTGTTACCCGGACAGCTTCCTCGAACCGTCGGATTTCGGTGTCGCGGCCCGCATGGGGCTCGTCGAGCTTGCCCTCGCCGATCGTCAGGACGAGCTCGACGACTACATCGAGGCGCAGGTGCACGGGCCGGTCCAGCTGCAATGCGCGGTGGAGGCGCTGGTCCTGGACCCCTGCTACCGCGGCACGGCGGTCGAGGACGCGGCTCTGCGTCTTGGCTGCCCGGTGGAATGGCACCCCGGCTTCCGACTCGGGGTCGAAGAACTCCGGCGGCACCCCGACTACCGCGGGCAGGAATACGTCGACTTGGGCACGCAGATCGCGGTCGACGGCATGCTCGATCCCCGGATCGTCGGAGACGCTGCACGCGGCGGCCTCCATGACCCCCAGGCGGTCAAGAAGGTGTGGCACCACCTGGCGCGCTTCGGGTCCCCCCGGGAGGCCACGGACGGCTCGGTGACTCCGGCACCGATGGAGGGAGACCACGAAGATCCACCTCGCGGCCGACGGTCTCTGCCGACTGCCTGCACGGGGCGTCACGCCGGGCCGGGCCGGTGAGGCACCTGCGTCCACCGGCGCACGGGCCGGATCCGGATTCCCCGGCCGGTCGGTGGACCGCTGACGAGGCCGGTGGTGATCCTCACCGGCACGGCGTACGCGTCCCGGGCGGTACCTCGCCCCCCCCTACGGCGGCGCGGGATCCGGGCGGTGGTCCCGCGACCCGCCGACCAGGTCGCCTCCTTCGCCGTGCTCCGCCTCGCCGTGCCGCATCGGCGGGCCGGCTGATCCGCGGGAATCGGCCCGGGGCTACGGGTCAGAGGGGGTCGAGGAGCATCAGGACCTCGTCCCGGCTGTCGTCGGGCCCGAACCGCAGGGCTCCGGGCCAGCGCCCGACCTCTCGCCATCCGAGGCGGCCGTAGAAGTCCTCCAGCCCCGCATCCGCCCGGGCCGCGAGACGGAGCTGTTCGAGTCCCAACTCGTCGCGGGCAACCGTCCGCATCTCCCGCATGAGGGCGGAGCCGACGCCGCGGCCACGGAACCTCGGATGGGTCTGGAGATGATGGACGGTCCCCCAGTGCGCGACGAGCCGGAAGGGATCACGCTTCAGGACGACCCACCCGGCCAGGGCCCCGTCGAAGCCTGCGACGAGAAGTCGGCTGTGCGAGGGGTGGAGCCGGTCGAGGAGTTCGTCCGCGACGGGCACGACGTCCTCGTCGCGGACGGGTGGGAAGGGGAATCCGGCGGCGCCACCCGAGTTCGTGACCGCGATCCAGCAGTCGACGAGCCGGCGCCGCAATGCGGGGTCGATCTCATCCGCCCCGGTGAACTGGGTGAGGTCGGGCACGCTCTGCTGCTTCATACGGAGGAGCATCCCGCGGCGCCGCCGTCAAGACGGGCCGGCGGGTGTCCCGCGGGTCAGCGGGGACGCATCCAGTCCGGCGAGTCGATTCCCGTGAACGTGTTCCAGGCCAGGCAGTACGCCCGGGAGTCGGGACCGAGGTCGTCCCAGACCGTCCGCAGCTCGAACCCCTTGTCCCAGGCGTTGAGCAGTGCCTCGAGGAAGCCGGTGGCGACCAGCGACCGGTCTCCCTCGGTGCCGTTCGCCAGCACGTGTTCGAGAAGGCCCAGCACCTGCCCGCGCTGCTCCTGCGTCAGTTCGGCGGCACGGGCGGCGAACACCTCGCCGAACGCGCCCAGCAGGAAGGTCGGCGGGAGACTGTCGTCGGCGATGACCAGCTCGTCGCTGATCGTCAGGAGCTCGTGCCACCACGCGGGCATCGTCGACGCTGTCCTCCTGGCACTCGGCCATGGTTCGTGATCTGGCCGGGAGGCCGCTGCGGACACGTACGGGCACGGACGGATCACCGACACCCGAAGGCAGCTGAGCACACCGCAGCCACGGGTCACAGCGTAGCTCCCGCCCCCCGACAGGAAGCGTCCGCAGGCCTCTTGGGAAGCCCGGAGCGGCCACCGCGCCCCGGGTGGGCGCGGGTACGCCCCGCTCCCGCCGCGCGCAGGTCCGCGGCCCGGGTCGAAGCCCACGCCCCACTACGGCGGCACTGCGCGCGCCGGCGACGGGGGAAACCCTCCGGGCCTCACGGGTCGTGACCGAGAGAATTCGACAAGTAGTAATTAGATGAATCCCTGACTGAATTCCCGTCAATAAGCAAGGCGACCTTATCTCGATTTGATAACGACTCCCCCGAAAAGGCCTGGACCATTACCGCCCTACGCGCGTAACTCCCTTCATTTCACGTAGAATTGAGGGTTCGTCAAATAAGGCCGACAGGTAACGGAACGATTTCTCGAAGCCCGCTCCTCTTTGTCCGAATTCTCCGCGGCATTCGTCTGGCAGGCTTCCGCGCACCCAGTCTTCCGATCTCGATTTGAGGTGCCCATGCCAGGACGACGCAGACGTCGCGAACACCGGCGCAAACCCCGGCGGTTGATACTCCTCACCGCCGCCATGGCCACGGCGGCGGTGATGGCCGCAGGCATCGCCTACTCCGGGCTCGGCGACGACGCCCAGGCGGAGACCCCCGTATCCGCCGCCGGACCGGCCGCGGAAGCGTCCGCGCCGGCCGCCGCCCCGGCCCGGGACGAGGAGCCCGAACCCATCGCGGCCGCGCCCGCCAACGAGGAGGCGCGCGGCATGATCTACGACGGCCTCAAGGCGGCGCCGAAGGGCGACCCTTGTACCGGCGTCTACCGCACCGACGCCGGTCACTGCACCCACGGCCCCGACGCGCCGCCCAAGGGCGTCGACATCAAGAAGGGCGTCGCCCCGGCCGTGCAGGCGACGGCTCCGGCCGCTGATCCGTCCCGTCCCGCGGCCGACGACCCGGCCACCTCGCAGGAAGGCGGGCGTCCTCAGGACGCGCCCGCCGCCGACGCGGGGTCCGCCAAGGCCGCGGAAGCCGCCCCGGCGCCGGAGCCGTCGGCGGGCAGCCAGGCCGTTGCCGCCGGCCCCGCCGGCCAGACCGTGCAGTGCGAGGGCGACGGCAGCAGCGGCAACCGCGTCCAGGTCGTGTACGTCCACGCCCCCGGCCGCGACCGCTACTCCGAGTACGTGGCCTCCTTCCGGAAGTGGGCGGCCGACGCCGACCTCATCTACTCGGCGAGCGCCCAGGAGACCGGCGGCGTACGCCACATCCGGTACGTGACGGCCGCCGACTGCACCCCGACGGTCCTCAACATCGAACTCCCGGCCTCCGCACTGGGCGAGTTCAGCGCGACCAACAAGGCGCTCGCCGCGAAGGGCCTCGACCGCCGGGACCGCAAGTACATGATCTTCGCCGACTCGCAGGTCTACTGCGGCATCGGCACCTTCGCCGGCGACGAGCGGCCCGGGCAGGCGAACCAGAGCAACTTCGGCCCCTCCTACGGACGTACGGACTCCGGCTGCTGGGGCGGTCACACGGCCGCGCACGAGCTCGGGCACAACCTGGGCGCGGTCAACAACAGCGCTCCGAACACCAGCCTGGGTGCCCACTGCACCGACGAGTTCGACGTGATGTGCTACTCCGACAGCCCGCACTACCCCAAGATGCGCAACGTCTGCACCAATCAGGCGGCCGAGAACATCCTGGACTGCAACCACGACGACTACTTCCACACCAGTCCGAAGCCGGGGAGCTACCTGGCCACGCACTGGAACATCGCCGACAACCAGTTCCTGATGCGGAGCAAGGGCGGTGGCGACACCGACCCCGGGCCGAACCCGAACCCGACGCCGACCCCGACGAAGAAGCCCACGCCGACGCCGACCAAGAAGCCCGGCGGCGGTCCGGCGGTGAGCACCAGCCAGGTCCAGGCGGACTCCGTCGTGGTGAGCTGGCCCAAGGTCGAGGGCGCCGCCTGGTACCAGGTCATGCTGAACGGCAAGCACCTGACCTGGGTCCAGTCCCAGGTGCTCCGCGTCTACAACCTCCAGCCCGACACCGCCTACACGGTCGCCGTGTCCGTCCGCGACGGCTCCGGCCGGGACAGCGGCCCCGGCAAGGCCACGTCCTTCCGTACGGCCCGCACGGGCGGCGGCGCGACCACCCCCGGGACCCGCTACGTGCTCGGCAACGGCAGCACCGGCATGGCCGCCGAACTGTGGGGCGGCCGGACCGCCGACGGAACGGTGCTCGTCGGCGCCCGCACCAACGGCTACGCGCAGCAGCAGTGGACGTTCGACGACGCGGGCGGCGGGCTGGTCCGCATCCGGTCCGCGGTCTCCGGCAAGTGCCTGCAACCGGGCGGCACTCCCGCCGCGGGCATGTGGGTCGCCCAGCAGCCCTGCGGCACGGGCGGCGCCCAGGCGTGGCGGCTGACCTCCCGCGGCGGCGCGGTGACCGTCACGGATCCGGGGGGCGGATTCGCCCTGACCGTCAGCAGCCGCCCCTACTACGGGACCTGGCTGCTCGACCTCCAGCGCGCGGACGGGCGTCCGGCGCAGGCATGGACGCTGCAGCAGGCCGGCTGACGCAGCCGGTGCGGACAGCCCGGACGGCCCGGGCGTCCGGACCGGGCCACACCATCCCGGCCGGCCCGGACGTCTGCCCGGCTCCGGCGTCCTGACGCGTGATCCACTCCGGCGGACGGCCGCGTTCCCCACGCGGCCGTCCGCCCTCCACCCCTCATCCCACCGGAGGACCGCGACGATGCGCACAAGAACCGCTTTCCCGGCAGCCGTCCTGACCGCCCTCGGCCTCATGTTCCTGCTCCCCTCCGCGGCCCACGCCCACGGAGACACCGTGAAGGTGGTGGTCACGGGGCAGCGGGACGGCCGCGTCACCGCCGACATCACCTGGGAGAACGACGGGGACCCCGTCGACGAGGCGGTCGCCGCCACCGTGAACGCGGTCAGCGGCGACGGCACCCGCTCCCTGGGGCCCTGGCGGCTGGTCCGCGATCCGTCCGCACCGCCCGCGGGCTGGACCACGGCCGAGGCGCTGCCGCCCGGTTCGTGGAAGGTGTCCGTCGACGTCGGGTTCCCGGCCCTCGGGCACGGCGAGCTCGAGGTCGGCGTACCGGTGGTCGACCCGGCGCCGAGCGCGTCGGCGGCAGCGACCGCCTCCGCGGCGCCGGCTCCCGTCATACCCTCCGCGGCGGCGTCCGCCGCCCAGGAGAACCCCACGCCCGACGCGGAGGCGGAGGCCGACGCGCAGCAGCAGGGCGCCGGGACGCCGGCGGGCCGGTCCGTGGGGTGGACGACGGCAGGAGTGGCGGCCACCGCCCTGACCGGGGCGGCCGTCGGGCTGCTGCTGCGGCGGCGCCGGGCACGACGGGCACGGGGCGCGGCATGATGGGCCAGTGATCACCATTCATCTGAAGTACGAGATCGACGTCGACAAGCTCGCGGACTTCGAGGAGTACGGCCGCCGTTGGGTCCGGCTGGTGAACCGTTTCGGCGGGACCCACCACGGCTACTTCCTGCCCAGCGAGGGCGACAGCGACATCGCCTACGCCCTCTTCTCCTTCCCCGGGTTCGCCGCCTACGAGCAGTACCGCACGGACAGCATGTCCGATCCGGAGTGCCAGGAAGCCTTCGAACTGGCCCGCAGCACCCGCTGCATCAAGCGGTACGAGCGCCGCTTCCTCCGGCCCCTGGAGGACACCCCCTGAGCCGGTTGGCGGTGCACGCCACCCCTGTCGTCAGCGGCAGAGGCGTGCGACCCGCTCCAGTTCGTCGGCGAACGGGGCCGGGCCCCGGGGGGCGCCGCGGGGAGGCCGAACCGGCGTTCGGTTGACCGGGCCTTGGTGCACGAGTACGACGGTGACCGCTCCGTCCCCACGGCGTTCCTCTGCCGCGGCCCCGCCCGCCCCGGTCCCCGCCAGGGCCGCGGCTCCCACCCCCGCCACCGCGGCCCGCAGCACGGACCGACTCGGCCATCGGTCAAGGTCACCACGCGTCCTGTTCATCAAGGTGACGGAGGAGCACTCCTCGCCGGTCATGTTCGTTTTCGCCCGTTTCGCCAGCATGATGGAGAGCCGAAAGCCGCTCTCCTCCCGCTACGCGGCACCTCCTCCGGGGAGTCCGTTTGTCTCCGCACGCCCTCCGCCGTCCGTGGCCCGCCCCCGGCTGCGCCCTCGTCGCGCTCGCCCTCGCGGCCGAGCATCCCCGGGGCTAACCGGGCGGGAACGCGATGTCCTCGACCCGCTGGGGACCGGGCTCTCCACTGCCGGGAATGGGGGTGCGCCTCCAGCTGGCGGAGGGCACCGTGACGGCGCACGTCAGCACGGTCCTCGGGAGGCTCGGAGTACGCAACCGGGTGGAGGCCGCGCTGATCGCACACGAGGCCGGCAGGCCGGACGTATCGGCTGACGCGTCTCAGGTCCCGTCCGCGGCGCCTCCCTTCGCGGGGCCGGCACCCGCCGGGTCCAGGCTCCGGCGCTGCCTGCTGATCGAGTCGGGGTCCCAGCCGGGCCGGGGGACGGACGCGAGGAGCAACCGGGTGTAGGGGTGCCGGGGGGAGGCGAGGAGCTCGCCGACGGGGCGGTGTTCCATCGTCCGGCCCCGGTACATGACCAGGGCCTCGTCGCAGACGTACCGGACGACGGCGAGGTCGTGGCTGACGAATACCAGCCCGATGCCCGTGTCGCGGCGGATGTCGGCGAGCAGGTTGAGGACCTGCGCCTGCACCGACACGTCCAGCGCGGACACGGCCTCGTCGAGCACCAGGACGGCGGGTTCCACGGCCAGCGCCCGGGCGATCGCGACGCGTTGGCGCTGCCCGCCGGAGAGCGCGCGGGGCAGTGCGGCCGCCTCGCGGGCGCCGAGGCCGACCTGGCCCAGCAGTTCCGTGACCCGGCGGGCGCGTGCCGCGCGGTCGTGGGCGCCGTGGAGCCGGAGCACGCCGTCGACGGTCGCCCCGACGGGGATCCGGGCGTCCAGGGAGAGGTAGGGGTCCTGGAAGACGATCTGGACCGCCTTGGCGCGGGCGAGGCGGGCCGCCCTGCCGCGCACCGTGGCGGCCAGGGGCTCTCCCCGTACGAGGATGCGGCCCGCGTCCGGCCGTTCCAGACCGATCAGCATCCGGGCCGTGGTGGTCTTCCCTGAGCCGGACTCCCCCACGATGCCGAGGGCTCCTCCCGCCCGCAGGGCGAAGGAGAGGCCGTCGACCGCGACGACCTCCGTCCGCCGGGTCCGGTAGGTCTTGCGCAGGCCGCTCACCTCGAGGAGCGCGCGGGTGGGGTCGGCGGTCAACTGTCCTCCTTGTACAGCGGGACGGCAGGGGCGTGAGCCCGGGCCGGGCCGGGGCCCGGCCCGGTGGCCGGGCCCGCGAGTTCCCCGGCGCGGTGGCAGGCGACCAGGCCCGGGCCCTGCCGCTGGAGCGCCGGCGGGGACTGGTCGCAGCGGCCGGGCCGGACGAACCGGCAGCGCGGTGCGAAGGCGCAGCCGGGTGCGGACTCCAGCAGGCCCATCGGCGAGCCGGGGACGGGTACGAGGCGGGCCGGCGGCCCGTCGGGGCCCGTCAGCGGCGGGGAGGAGCCGAGCAGTCCCGCGGTGTAGGGGTGCCGGGGTGAGGCGAAGAGGTCCGCCACGGGAGCGGTCTCGACGATGCGGCCCGCGTACATCACGTGGATCCGGTCGCTCACGGCGGCGGCCAGCTCGATGTCGTGGGTGATGAGGAGCATGCCGAGGCCGCGTTCGCGGCGCAGCCCGCCCAGGAGGGCCAGGATCTCGGCCTGGGTGCTGACGTCGAGCGCGGTGGTCGGTTCGTCGCACAGCAGCAGCCGGGGTCCGGTGGTGAGGGCGGCGGCGATCACGACGCGCTGGAGCATGCCGCCGGAGAGTTCGTGCGGGTACTGGTTCAGGTGCCGGACGGGGTCCGGCAGGCCGACCGCGGCGAGGAGTTCGGCCGCCCTGGTGTCCGCACGGTCCTTCGGCCAGCCGTGCACCTGGCGCAGGGACTCGGTGAGGAAGTCCCCCACGCGGCGTACCGGGTTGATGGCGGCCCGCGGGTCCTGGTAGACCATCGCCGCTGTGGCGGTGCGTACGGCGCGCAGGTGCGCGGCATCGGCGCCGACGAGGTCGGTGCCGTCGACGCGGACCCGGCCGGAGGTCCGGCAGCCCGCGGGGAAGAGTCCGAGGGCGGCGCGGGCGGTGACGGACTTGCCGGATCCGGACTCGCCGACCAGGGCGACGATCTCCCCCTCCTCGACGGTCAGGTCGATGCCGTCCAGGACCGGCCGGGCCGTCGCGGGCAGGGTGATGCTCAGGGCCTCGTACGCGAGGAGTGTCATCGGGGGTCCCTTCCCGCGAGCCGGTCGCCGAGGTTCTCCCCGACGACGTTGAAGGCGACGACCACCAGGACCACCGCGACGGCCGGCACCACCGCGGAGAGCGGCTGCCCCTGGAGTACGGCCGCCTGCCCCTGGTTGATCATGGCTCCCCAGTCGGGGGTCGGCGGCTGGACGCCGAGTCCCAGGAAGGACAGGGCGGCGAGGTCGAGCAGGGCGTAACCGAAGTTGACCGTGGACTGGGCGAGCAGGGTGGGTGCGAGGTGGGGGAGCATCCTGCGCACCGTGACGAACAGGGCGGAGTGTCCCTGCACCTGGTAGGCGGCGATGTAGGGCCTGGCCTTCTCGCGCAGGGCGAGGTCCCGGACGAGGCGTGCGGTGTACGGCATGTAGGCGAGCGCCATGGCGAGCACCGGAGCCGTCGTCCCCTTGCCGAAGAGGGCGACCGCGAGGATGGCGAGGAGGAGGGCGGGGAAGGCGAACAGGACGTCCAGCACCCTGCCGAGGGCGGTGTCGATCCAGCCTCCCCGCCATGCGGCGTACAGGCCTGCGGCGGTGCCGAGGAGGGTGGAGGACAGCACGACGGCGAGCGGTCCCGCCAGGCTGGTCCGGGTGCCGACGATGAGGGCCGACAAGGTGTCGTGGCCGCCCTGGTCGGTGCCGAGCCAGTGGCCGGCGCCCGGTCCCAGGAGGCTGTCGCCGAGGCGTCCGAAGGTCGGGTCCTGCGGGGCGAGCCAGGGCGCCAGCAGCGCGACCAGCAGGAAGGTGAGGAGCAGGAGCAGGCAGATCCGCTGGAGCGGGCTGCCGCCCAGGGCCCGGAGCCGGGTGAGCGGACCGTGCGCGAGGCCCTTGGGCGGCGCCGCGGCCGGGGCGGCGGGCGGGGTGGCGGGGGAGGTCGGGGGCCGGGTGGTCATCGGGCGCTCCCCCCTGCCGCCACGCGCGGGTCGATCAGCGGGTGCAGGAGGTCGACGAGGGCGTTGACCACGACGAACGCGGCCACGACCAGCAGCACGACGGCCTGGACGACCTGGAAGTCCAGCTGGTCCACGGACTGGACGAGGAGGGACCCGACACCCGACATGCCGAAGGCGGTCTCCACGATGGCGGTGCTCACGAGCATCCCCGAGACGAGGAGCGCGGAGACCGTCACGATCGGCCCGAGGGCGTTGCGCAGCACGTGCCGCCGGATGACGGTACGCCGGGGCGTTCCCCGGCTGAGGGCGACTTCGACGTGTTCGCGCCGCAGTTCGTCGAGCATGGCCGAGCGGGTCACCCGGGTCACCAGGGCCGTGAAGGTCACGGACAGCGCCGCGGCGGGCAGGACGACGTGGTGGAGGCTGTCGAGGACCCCGCTGCCGTTGCCGATCGTGGGGAACCAGCCGAGCCGGACCCCCAGGACGGACCGGAGCAGCAGGGCGACGGCGAAGGCGGGTGCGGCGGCGCCCACCGTCACCAGCAGCATCAGGGTGCGGTCGGTCCGGGTGCCCTTGCGCAGCGCTCCGACCGTTCCGGCCCCGATGCCCACGACGGCGATCATCAGGGCGGAGACCCCGACGAGGAGGAGGGAGGTGGGCAGGCGGGACCAGATGACGGTGGCGACGTCCTGGTGGAAGAGGTGGGAGCGGCCGAAGTCGCCGTGCAGGACGCCTTCGAGCCAGTTCCGGTACCGCAGCAGGAACGGTTCGTCGAAGCCGTACTGCTGTCGGATCGCGGCGAGTTGCTCCGCGCTCGGGCTGCGGCCCCGGACGAGGAAGGCGGCGGGGTCGCCCGGGGCGAGGTGGAGCGAGGAGAACACCAGGAACGAGGTCACCAGCAGCGTCGCCGCCATCCCGGCCAGCCGGCGGAGCACGCGCCGGGCCAGAGCGGCCGCGACGCTCATCCCTTGGCTCCGATCTCGGCCGCCCAGGGGTAGTACAGGTAGGCGATGGAGGGCTGGACCCCGGTGATCCGTTTGCCGAGGAAGACGCTCACGGGCTGCGTGTACAGGGGCAGCCAGGGCAGTTCCCGCATGGCGATCCGCTGGGCCTCGGCGTTGGCCGCCGCGTGCTGGCCCGGTTCCTGCGCGGCCACGGCGCGGTCGACGGCGGCGTCGAAGGCGGGGTCGGACCAGCCGCCGTAGTTGCTGGAAGAGCCGGTCCGGAGCGAACCGTACATGTCCAGCGGGTCGGTGACCGAGGTGTACCAGAAGGTGAGGAAGAGGTCGACTCCCTCGCGGGCGGCCGGGTCGGTGAACAGGGCCGTGTACTTCTCCGCGGAGACGCTGTCGATCTGCGGCTTCAGCCCGATCGCGGTGGCCGCCTGGGCGACGGCCTGGGTGATGATGGTCGTCTGGGAGTCGAGCGGGCTGGTCGCGATGACGATCTTCTGTCCGGAGACGCCGGCCTCGGCGGCGAGCGCCTTGGCCTTCGCCGGGTCGTACGGGTAGTCCGGCAGCTCCTTGAGGACGCCCTCGCGGGCCGCGGCGGGCGCCGTGCTCCACAGGTTGTCGGTGACCAGCGACCGGGCGACGTCCCCGACCCCGCCGGCGCCCGCCGCGACGATGCCCTCGCGGTCGATGGCCATGAGCAGGGCGCGGCGTACGCGGGCGTCTCCCAGCGGGCCCTTCAGATTGCTGACCACCTCGTCGGCGACGGTGGTGTTCCGGCCGAAGTAGAGGGTTCCGGCCCGGCTGGAGCCCAGTTGCCCGTACGCGCTGGGCGGGACCATCCAGCCGCCGTCGACCTCCCCGCTCTGGAAGGCGTTGACGCGGGTGGTCGGGTCGGCGAGGAAGACGAACTTCGCCTGCCGTGACTTCGCCTTGAGGTCGGGGTTCCAGTAGTCGTCGAAGCGCGTGAGGGTGAGGGACTGTCCGGAGGTCCAGGAGGAGAAGGAGAACGGGCCGGTGCAGTTCACCCCGGTCTGCGGATTGCCGTAGTCCTTGCCCGCCGCGGCGAGGGTGGCGGCGGACTCCACGGTGCCGGGGCTCGCGGCGAGGTACTGGTTGAACAGGGAGTCGGGCCGGGCCAGGGTGACGGTGACTTCCATGGGCCCGGTCCGGTCGACCGACGTCACGTTCCGGAAGGGGTACGCCCAGACGCCGGCCGTCGCGGGGTCGAGGTTGCGGCGCAGGGAGGCGACCACGTCGTCGGCGGTCAGGGCCGTGCCGTCGTGGAAGCGCACGCCGGGCCGGATCTGGTAGACCCAGGTGGTGGGGGTCGGGTTGGCGTACGAGGCCGCGAGGTTCGGCGAGGTCGTCAGGTCGGGGTTCCAGCGCAGCAGGCTCTCGCAGACGTTGGCGAGGATCTGGTTGGGCGGATAGTCGAAGGCGTGGGCGTAGTCGATGGTGGTCGGTTCTGCGAAGACGGACCAGGTGAAGGAGTCCAGGTCGCCCGCGGCAGCCGGGGTCCTGTCGGTCAGCCGGTGGGGGGCCGCGTCGTCGGCCTGGCGGGCGGTGCCGCTGCACGCGCTCGTGATGAGCACCGTGGCCGCGGCGAGGGCGGCCGCTACGGCCTGGCGCAGCCGTGCGGGGCGTGGCGCGCTCGATCGGGCTGAGGGCATCGTCTGCCTCCGTGAGGGGTGAGCGGGGTGGGAGGAGCTGCGGGAGGGTCGGTCGGGAGGTTCAGTGCTGTGCGGCGAAGACGAGTTCGCCGTCGACGTAGGTCCGGCTCACCCGGGTCCGGGCGATCTCCTCGCCGGGGTGGGCGAAGGGGTCCCGGTCCAGGACGACGAGGTCCGCGTACTTGCCCGCCTCGACGGTTCCGGTGACCTCGTCGAGGTGGTTCACCCAGGCGCTGCCCGCCGTGTACGCGGTCAGGGCCTCGGCCAGGGTCAGTGCCTGCTCCGGGAAGAACGGTGCGGCGGGCGGCCGGGCGGCGTGGTCCGAGGGCGTCTCGTCGGGCACGACCCGGTTGACGGCGACGTGGATGCCGCTGAGCGGGTCGGGGCTGCTCACGGACCAGTCGCTGCCGGCGACGAGCCGGGTGCCGGCGCGGCGCAGGTCTCCGAACGGGTACTGGAGGGCGGCGCGTTCGGGGCCGAGGAAGGGGATCGTCAGCTCGTCCATCTGCGGTTCGTGCGCGGCCCACAGGGCCTGGATGTTCGCGGCCGCCCCCAGGGCGGCGAAACGCCCGATGTCGTCGGGGTGGACGAGCTGCAGGTGTGCGAGGTGGTGGCGGTTGTCGTTGGGCCCGTTGGCTTCGCGGGCCGCGGCCAGGGCGTCCAGGACCTCGCGGACGGCGCGGTCGCCCAGGGCGTGGAAGTGGACCTGGAAGCCCGCCCGGTCCAGGAGGCGCACCGCCTCGGTGAGCAGCTCCGGGTCGATGAAGCTGAGGCCGGTGTTGTGGGTGGGGCAGCCGCAGCCGTCGAGGTAGGGGGCGAGCATGGCGGCGGTGAAGTTCTCGGCGATGCCGTCCTGCATGATCTTGACGCTGGTGGCCCGGAAGCGGCCCGCCCGGCCGGTGCGGCGGCGCTCCTCCAGTTCGGGGATCTGTTCCAGGCCGCGTTCCCGGTCCCACCACAGGGCGCCGACGACCCGTACGCGCAGGGAGCCTTCGCGGGCGGCCCGCAGGTAGACGCCGAAGTTGTCGGGGTGACCGGGGAAGGCGCCGACCATGGCGTCCTGCCAGCTCGTCACGCCGAGGGAGAGCAGGTGCTCCTGGGCGGCGAGGAGTCCGGCGTAGGCCTCGTCCTCGGTGGGCAGGGGGACGTGACGGGCCACGAGGTCCATGGCGCCCTCCTGGAGGGTGCCCGCGGGAGACCCGTCGGGTTCCCGCTCGATCCTGCCGTCCACGGGATCGGGGGTGCTGCGGTCGAGGCCGGCGATCTCCAGGGCGCGGGTGTTGACCCAGGCCCCGTGGCCGTCGCGGTTGGTGAGCATGACGGGCCGGTCCGGGACGACCGCGTCGAGGACGGCGCGGGTGGGCGTACCCCCGGGGAACACGTCCATCGACCAGCCTCCGCCCCGGATCCAGGCGGCCTGGGGGTGGTCCTCTGCGTACCGGGCCAGTACGGCCAGGTAACCCTCGACGGTGTGCTGTCCGCTGAGGTCGCAGCTGAGCATCTGCACGCCGGCCACCACCGGGTGGACGTGGGCGTCCTGGAAGCCGGGGACGAGCAGGCCGCCCGCCAGGTCCACGACCTCGGTGGCGCCGTCCGCGAGCGAGCGGACCTCGCTCTCCTCGCCGACGGCGAGGATCCGGCCGCCCCCCACGGCGACGGCGGCCTCGACGGGGGCGTCGGCGGTGGCGGTGAAGACCTTCCCTCCGACGAAGACGGTGTCGGCCCGCTGCCCGGCCCGCTGACTGTGGTTGGCCATCGACGCATCCTCCGGCTCGGCGGGCGGACCCGCACGGCGTGTTGTTGAGGAGGAGTGAACGGGAGCGCAACATCGTTGTCAACGGTGTTGCGCGAACTCCGGTCCCCATCGATACACTGACGGCACCATGCCGAAGTCATCCGACACACCCGCCCGGTCCAAGCGCTCGGGCAGCCAGCTCACACCCGATGCGATCATCGAGGCGAGCCTGCGCATCGCGGCCCGCGGCAGCGAGGACGCCTTCACCGTCCGGCGCCTCGGCGAGGAGCTGGGCGCCGACCCCACGGCGATCTACCGGCACTTCCGCGACAAGGACGAGCTGCTGCTGTCCGTCGCCGACCGCACCCTCGGCGAGGTGCTCGACAGCATCCCCGAGGGCTTGGACTGGAAGGACCGGCTGCGGGCACTGGCCGCGGGATCCCTGGAGGTCGCGCTCAAGTACCCCGTGGTCGGCTCGACCATGGCCAGCCGGACCACGAGGAGGCCCAACGAGTTCCGGGTCGTCGAGCTCATCCTCGGCGCCGTCATGGAGGCCGGGCTCGAGGGGGCCGAGGCGGCCGTCCACTACCGGATGGTCGGGGACTCGCTCCTGGCCTTCGTCGGCCAGCGCGCCGCCTACCTGCTGTTCGACCCGGACGTCCGGGAGGCCGACGAGTCCTCGTGGAGCCGCGAGTACCGCCTGGTCGACGCCCAGGGGTTCCCGAACATCACCCGGCTGAGCACCGAGCTGGCCGAGGTGACGGACGAGCAGATCTTCCTGGCCCGGGTCGAAGCGCTGATCACCGCGATCGAGCGGAGGGCCGGGGAGCTCGGGTGATCCGCGGGCGCCCGCGGCGCCCGCGGGCCCGTACGGGTCGGGGGAGGTCACGCGCCGGCAGAGCGGGGCGGCGGGCCGAAACTGCTCTCCGGCGGGCCGTGACCGGGCCGGGCGCCGCTCGTTGTAGCTGTCGGTCAGCGAAGTGACACACGGCTGCGGGGCTCCTTCGAGCCCCGCAGCCGGCGCTGCGCCGGCCGGACTGCACGAAGCCGGGCAGGCCCGTCCCGTCGAAACGGTGGACCGAGCGCCGCAGGAGCTCGAGGAACCCGGCGGGGATTCCGGCGATCCGGTCGGACTCCGCTGCCTCGCCGGCGCTGCGGGACCGCCACACGGCACCGTCCACGGCGACCGCTTACGGGATTCCGCCTCCGTCCGAGCCGATCAGTACGGGGTCCCCGGATCCGGCCGCGGCCCCGGGCAGTTCCAGGCGCTCGTGCCGTGCCCGGGCTCCGGCGTGCAGGAAGTGCGCGTTGCCGACGCCACCCTGTGCACGGCGCCGTTCTCGCGGGAGCAGGAGGCGAGTTCCGCGAAGCCCTCCGACTCCGCGGCGAGCAGTTCCGCGGCGCTCCGGTCGTCCGCGTCCGCGGCGCACACCGCGTTCTCCCCCGGGCGTCGCCGCACTCCTCCCCGAATCCGCGGCGCAGGGCGGCGAGCGCCTCGCAGACGTCCTCCCGCCGGCCGGCGCGCACCGCGGTCGTGAGGCGCGCGGGCCGGGCCAGGCCGAAGGGTGGGTCGCCGGGTCCCTGACCGCATCATCGCAGCTCACCCCAGGTGGGACGGCAACCCAGAAGATGTCCTTCCGTCTCCTCCCGTCATGGGTCCCTGCAGATCCGAGCCGTGCACCCCGACGAGTTGCCCCGCCCCCAGGACACCTCGCGGGCTGCCGGGCGGTGCTTCCGGGACATCGGGATGCCGGAGATCGCCGACGACGAGCCGCTCCCGGCCGGTGAACTCGCCGGCCACCAGCAGGCCGGGCCGGCGTGGGCCGCGGTCGACGGCTCCGGTACCCCGGTCGGCTGTCCGATCCCGACCGGGTCGACGGGGCTCCACGCGGAGCAGGTGTCGGTGCACCCGGACAGCGCGCACCGCGGGATCGGCCGGGCGCTGCGGGTTCCGGCGGCTGGACGAGGCGGAACTCACCCCGGGGCTGCACGAGATCCGCGCACGCGAAACGGCCCACGGCCTGGACCGCCGGCCGCGGGCCTGCATACGGGGCGAACGTCCAGGCCTAGGCCGGCTCGAAGCCGGCGAGCATCGTCTGGAGTGCCTCCTGGTCCGGTCCCGTGAAGGGGCTGATGCCCGGCACGGTGGCCAGGGTGTCGAGGAACCGTGCGGCCTGACCCGGGGCCGGGGGCAGGTGGGTGGAGAGGATCGTGTCCGGGTCCATGGTCCGCAGCGGCTCCACCGTGGCGAGGAACCGGTCCGAATCCACCAGCTGGACCCACGGGCTGTCCACGCTCGCCCACAGCCGCTGTGCGCCCCGCAGCTCGCCCGCGTGCACCACCCCGACGTCCGGGCACATGGCGACGTCGGCGCTGGGCATGGGCCCGCCGAAGCAGTCGGAGCTGAAGCAGGTGCGGGAACGGTCGTCGTAGAACCCGACCGTGGCCGGGTTGTCGTACAGCGGCGGCCGGAAGGCGTGGAGCGTGCGGTCGCCCACGTCCAGGGACTGGCCGGGGTTGAGGAAGTACACGCGGTCCATGGGCAGTGGATGCTCGGTGGACATGACCCCGGCCGCCAGGAACGTCGTGACCACACGCGCCTCGGGCGCTGCGTCGAGCAGCGCGAAGAGGCCGCCCGTATGGTCGCGGTCGGGGTGCGTCAGCCAGATCCACCGCACGTCTTCGGGGTCGATCACGGAGCCCAGCCTGTTGAGGAAGTCCCGGTCGGGCAGTCCGAGACCGGTGTCGACGACCACCGGCTGTTCGGCGTGCAGGACGAAGGCGTTCACCGGGACGAACCCGATGCCCGGCACCTCCAGGCAGTCGGCGAGAACGGTGGCGTCGGAACCTACCTTGTGCGTGCTCATGACGATCTCCACGGCCCGGCGGCGAACGGGCTCTCCCTCCATCTTGGCGCCGCAGGGTTGCGTACGCGCGCGGGAGCCGCCAGGGAGCGCCGAGCCCACCCGGCCCGGTCCGCAGAGGTGCGGATACGGCGGGTACCGCGCGCCGCCGGCCGCCCCGCGCGGCCCCGGGGCTCCGGCTACCGGAGGACGCCCGCACCGGCGGAGCAGACCACGACGATCCCGACCGCGCCGACCACGAGCAACCACGAGCGGAAGCCGGTGTGCCGCACCGGGCTCCCGCCGCGCCTCATCCGGCCGGTCCGGGACCGCCGCCGGCCGCCGGCCCGCGTCGGGGCGGGCGGGGCGGCTGCCACCTCCGCCAGCAGGCGGCGGCAGGCCGCGGCGAGCTCGCCGGTCCCCGCGGAGAGGCCGGCGACCGCCTCCGAGCGGGCGGGGGCGGTCGTACCGCCCTCCAGGATCCGCCCGGCGCGCAGCAGGACCTCGTCGCGGCCCGCGCCGGTGGACAGGCTGATCCACCGCTGGACGTGCTCCCCCCGGATGACGACCACGCCGGACCGGTCGCGGTACACGGTGTGCTCCCGCCACAGCATCCCGGCCAATGCGTCGGCGGTTTCCCGCAGTTGCGCACTCATCCAGCTCCCCCACAGCACGGTCACAATCGAACAGACAGGTGACTTTAACGCCTGCCGCCTCCTGCGCCGGAAGGGGGGTACGGGTCCTGTGCGAGGCGCGGTTCACCGCTCCTCCACGGGGCGGGACGGCAGGACGCCACCGCCTCGGCGGGGCGTCAGGGGAGGTCGGCGGTCGGCGGGTCCAGGGCGTAGACGTGGGGTTCGTCGGACTCCCACTCGAGCAGCTGCACGACGTCGCCCAGGACCACTTCGTCGGGGTCGGGCAGTCCGGCCCGCCGCAGGAACTCGATGACGTCCTCGTCGGAGTGGGCCAGCCCGAGGGACTCCGCACCGCTCCCGGTGCGCAGCGTCACCTGCCGGCCTCCCGACGGGAAGATCCGGTGCACGACGACCGGGGCATGGTGCATACCACCAGCCTCGCCCCGGCGGGCGGGCCCTGCACCCCGGGCCGCGGCCGCCGAGGCCGGGCAGGGCCCGTCACACCCTCAGGGAGTGCGGCCGGCGGCGGCCACCGCGGACCCGGTGGCGCCCGGCACCCGGAACATCGAGGGATCCGGGTACGTCGCCTTCTCCGCCCGCACGACCTCCTCCATCTCCGCCTTGAACTCGGGCCCGAAGAGGTCGACCGTCAGCAGCAGCCGGAGCCCCCGCACGGTCGGGTCGAGCAGTGGGCGGGCCATCCGCGACCCGCCGCCGCTGATGCCGGTGAATCCGGACCGGGCCGTCGCGAGTCTGCCGCTCACCCGCTCCTCGAGCCCTGCGGCGGCGTGCCCGACGATCAGTGCGAGGTCCGTGAGGAACTTCCGGGCCCCTCGGGCCATCTCCTCCGCACCCTGGAGCGTCTGGACACTGCCGCCCGCCACCTTGAAGTCGTCACCGGTGCGCTTGGGGCCGCGGGCCTCGTACACCCTCAGGGCCTCCTCGAAGAGCCGGCCCGCCTCGTCCACCGTCTTCATCGCCGCCACCAGCTGGTCGATGTCGATCTCCCGCGTCACGCTGCCTCCTGATCCGGAACTGTGCTGCCGCACCGACCGTAGGAGGCGAAGGCTCCGCTACGGAACACCCTTGCGGTAGGTAAATGCCGAAGTCACGGGCCTGCCGCCCGCTCCGGACGTCCCCGCCGCCCGCTCCCGCGTCAGCGCCCCGGGCCGGGGTCCGCTCCCCTCGGCGCGGGCAGGAACTTCCCCGCCTTGAGCTCCAGCTGCCCGGCGAAGTACGCCTGCGCGTCGGGGCGCATCCGGGCGAGGGCGACCAGGGCGGTGATGGCGACGTCGCAGACCTCGTCGTGGACGTCCTCCCAGCTGTGGGAGTGCCCCTTGCGCGGGTTGGTCCCCCTCGCCCCGATCACGGCCTGGGCGGCCTCCCCGAACTCCTCCCCGATCTTCAGGACTTGGAGGATGTGGCTCTCCTGCGACGGAATGCCCCGTTCTGCGTCGGCGGCGTCGAAGCGGGCGGCGAGTGCGATGACGGTGTCCCATGCGGAGGTCACGGCCAGGGGTGCCTTCCTGTTGTCGCGAACTGATGTACCGGACGGTCCTGGAGCGGGACGGATCCGAGCCACTCCCTCCCCGCCGGGCCGGGCAGCACCATACTCGGGGCATGGCTGACACCTTCACTTGCGCGCGCGGGGCCGGCTCCGGGCACACCGATTCCCGGGCGGCGTGAGGCGCGTGGAACTGCTCATCGACCACCGCTGGCTACTGGAGCGGCAGGAAGCCCTGTTCAAGGACGTGCAGGTCGCCGACCACTCGGCGCTGGCCGCCGCCGTGGCCCGGCACCGGGTGAACACCCCCAGCCTCACGGTGGGCGCTCCTGACGCCTGCTGGCGGGCGGCCGCCCTCCTGGAGGCGATCGTCCTCCTGCGCCCGCTCCCCGCCCACAACGAGTACTTCGCCTACGGGGTGGCGGTCGCGTACATCGAGGCGTCCGGCGGGGCCGTCGAGGCCCCGTACGAGCACTGGCGCGACCTCGTCACCGACATCCGGGCGCTGCGCCTGACCGTCTACGACGTGGCGGACCGGCTGCGCTCCTGGCAGCCGGCGTAGGGAGGGCACTCCCCCGTCAGCGCCTGCGGGCGGCGGGGGTGTTCACCAGGAGGGCATCGGAGACGAGCCGCGCGCCCCGGGCGAGCCTGCTGAGCTGTTCGAGCTCCACGGCGTACATCCGGATGGTGTTCTCTATGACGGACTCGGCCATTCCGAGGGTGGGCAGTTCGGCCCTGCTGGTCTGGAGGGCCACCCGTACCGCGCGCATCTCGTGCTGCAACTGGAGCTGTACGTGCCGGGCGAGGAGTGCGTGATGGCGGGTCAGGGTCAGATAGCTGCCGTAACGGGCCGGAAGCAGGTCCCGCAGCCAGCGCGTCGCCGAGCGTTCCCAGTCGTGGGTCCCGGGGGCCTTGACCTGCATGGGCCAGTCGGGGCTGCGTGTGATGGTGGCCGTCTGGGGCATTCTCGTCACTTCCGAGTGGTGTCGAACTCTGACCGAGATGGTGCGGGGGGCGGCCCCGGCCCAGGGGTTGACCGGGGCCGCCATGGGCGCTCAGCGGGATCCGAAGGCCTGACTCGACCCGCAGCCGTGACGTGAGGAGGAGCATCACGTTGCGTGTCTGTTCTAGGAGGACGTGGGGTCGCCCTCCTTGGCATCTGGTGGATCCGGAGCGCCGCCGCCAGTAAACATATATACCGTCGAGTAAGCAAGCGCATGAAAAATTTCATGCACCCGGTGGCCTGAATATATTCCCCCCGACGCGACTGAAAGTTTGCCTACAGGAAGAAGCCGTGCTGGTCAGCGACCTGCTCGTACCCTTCGAGCCGCGACTGTGTCCGCTCGGGATCGGCATCGGCCATGGCTTGAAGTAGTGCGGCTGACAGCATCCCGGGGGCCGCGTACGAGTCGAAGACCAGCCGCGATCCGGTCCCCGCGGTCAGCGCCACGTCCGCCTCGTCCACCAGCGGCCCCAGGGTCGGATCCGTGATGAGCACGACGCGCAGCCCCGTGCTGCGGGCGGCCCGGACCGCCGCCAGGGTCTCCTTGGCGTGCCGCGGCATGGCGAAGGCCAGGACCCACGTCCCGCCGGCGGCCCTGGACTGGAGCAGCGCGTCGAAGGCGACGCTGCCGCCGCGGGTCACCAGCCGCACGTCCGGGTGGATGCGCCGGGCCGCGTACGCGAAGTACTCCGCCAGCGAGACCGAGATCCGCAGGCCGAGGACGGTCAGCGGCACCGAGCGGGCCAGCTCGCGGCCGAGGTCCAGCACCTGGTTGGTGTCGGCGAGCAGCCGTCGGACGTTCTCCAGGTTCTCGATCTCGACGTCGACGGCGGCCTGCAGCTCGTTGCGGCGGATCTGGTCGCGGCTGTCGGGGGACCCGGCCACCGCGCTCAGCGCGATCGGCTGGAGCATCTCCCGCAGGGCCGGATAGCCGCTGAAGCCGAGGGAGACCGCGAAGCGGGTCACGGACGGCTGGCTGACGCCCACCCGCTCGGCCAGCTCCGTGATGGAGAGGAAGGCGGCCTCGGTGAGGTGGTCGATCAGGTACTGCGCGATCCGGCGCTGCCCCGGGGACAGCCTGCGGCCGTCGAAGAGTGCGAGGAGCCGGTCGGCGGGGGCGCGCCCCTGCTCCGGCGACGGCTGGCCGCTCGGCGTGATCGCGGCCGCCTGTGCGCGTGCCTGCTGGCCCGATGACACCGGAGGGCCTCCTTCTCATGTCACTCGTGTTCAAACATAGCTCACGCCCCGTGTTCGGCGAACCGGCCGGCCCCGGCGACGCACGGGGCGTGACCGGGACCGGCCGGGGGGTGTCTGCGCAGGCACATGCTTCCGGCGGGCGTCACTCCCCTGCGCCCGGCCCGTCGCCGCGGAAGCCCCGCAGATCGAGTTCCGGTGCCGCGGAGTCCGCGCGCCACCTCAACCGCCAGTCCCCGGCCGCACGCCCTTCCCTCGCCCCGGTCGACCGCGCGGACCCGTGCAGCGCGGCGCGGCCCAACGCGCCGTGGGCGTGGGGTCGTCGGACCAGGCGGGCTTCTCCTTGCCCAGGTACCGGGCGACGGAGGCCGCAGCGGAGGAGCGCTCGGCCGTCGGCCCCGGCTTCGACGTGGCGGAAGCGGGCCTCCACACCGTGCCCGATCACAGGGACCGGCCCCGGGCCGTCACCCGCTCCGTGAGCCGGAGCAGTGCCTCGACGTTGCGCGGCGGGCGGCCCGGACCGCCAGGGGACCGAAGGCGTGGGCCAGGAGGCCGATGGTCCGGATCATCGGATGTCCTCCGCCCTGCCGGCCTCGGCGAGCAGGGCGAGCCCGAGGGCCACGGGAGCGGAATCGGTCCCGTGCCGGACCGGCCACCGTCCGGTCTCCCCGGCCCTGGCAGCCGGCGCCCTGGGGACGGCAGCGCTGATGTGCTCGTTGCAGCGGTACGCCACCGGAGGTTCGAGGAGGTGCACGGCCCGTGCGCGCGGCGGGGCCCGGGTGCCCGGCGCCGTGCGGCGTCGGGAAACGGATCACCGCTGCGGTGAAGCGGCGGCTCGTCGGGCGTACGGGTTCCCCGCGCACCGGGCACGACCGCCGGACGCCGCAACCGCCGAGGGCGGTGGCGCCGGAAGACCGGCTCCACCGCCCCGACCGGGGATGTCACCCCTGGTTCGCTGCCGCAGTCGTCAGTGCGCAGTGCGTCAGTGCGTCAGTGCGTCAGTTCCAGTAGCGGCCGTGGGTCGGACAGGTCTGTCCGGTGCCCCCGCAGGCGCTGCAGGTCTTGCCGCTCTGCCCCCGGCAGGGCGGACAGTTGACGACGGCCTTGCCGTCCTTGCGGCACTTCGCACCGCTGCCCGAGCGGCCGCCCGAGAACAGGTCGCCGCCGGTCTTGTAGGCCCACTCCTTGCCGTGGCGGGGGCACCGGTAGCCGGCCGTGCACCGGCTGCACCCCCGCTCGCAGCACTTCTCCAGCGTCTCGCCGTGCCGGCACTTCATCTGACTCACTCCCGCCGCCTCCGCTCCGTGTCCGTGTCCATGCCGTCTTCGCGTCCGTGTCCGGCTGCCCGCTCCTCAGGCGGTCTTCCAGCCGCGCGTGCGGACGCTGCACTGCGCGAAGCCGAGCCGCAGACCGCCCGCGAGCCCGATGGCGTTCCCCATCCACCTGCGGATCTGGCCCATGCGCCGGTCGAGGTACACCTCGCCGGTGCAGCCGCCGTTCGTGGGGGTCAGGTCCACGTAGAAGCGGAAGTAGGTGTCGATCCTGTTGCCGGCCGTCACCGTCAGACCGCTGCGGTCCAGCCGGCTCAGGTAGACGGCCGCGGCCAGGCCGGGTTCCGTCACTTCGAAGACGGGGTCGCTCAACTGCTCGGAGACGCCGCTGAAGACGATCTTCAGCGTGTCGTCCACGGAGTGCGGAGACTCGAAACTGCCGATGCGCTTGGTGAACGTACTCATGGGAACTCCTCGGTCTCGCTGTCAGGCCACGGTCCGCCGACGCCCTCCCGGCCCCCGGTCCGGGGTGCGTCCGCCCCTCGATGCTCGGACCGCGGCCCCCTTCCTGTCTGTCCCCGGAGTACGGGACAGACAGGGCGCCTCCGGCGGTGGTAGTTCTGGGAGCGGAGTCACGCGCGGCACAGCGAGGGGGACGGATGACGACCGGATACGAACGAACCGGTGCGGAGGATGCGGCGGAGCCGGTCCGGCTCGCGGCCGTGGACGACCACCCGGTGGTGCGGTGGGGGCTGCGCAGCTGTCTGGCCGAACTGGCTCCGGACATCGAGTGGGTGGGGCTGGAGGTGGACGTCCCGTCCCTCCTCGCCTCGGTGACCACGGCCCCGTCGGTCGTCCTGCTCGACATCGAGCTGGGCGACGGCAGCCAGGTGGAGGAGAACGTCCTGCGGCTGCGCGAAGTGGGCGCGCGCGTCCTGCTGTTCACCCGGGAGCACCGGCCGGTGGTCGTCCGCAGGGGCATCGAGGCCGGAGCCCTGGGCCTGGTCCTCAAGGAGGATCCCGAGACGGAGCTCCTGGAAGCGGTGCGCGCGGCCCACGCGGGCGAGTCGTACGTGTCCGGGCGGCTGGCGCACCAGATCGTCAACGATCCGCGGGGCCGGGTCCGGCTCAGCGGGAAACAGCTCGCGGTGCTGAACCTGCTCGCGCGCGGCATGAAGGTCCCGCAGATCGCCGGACGCCTGTTCATGAGCACCGGCACGGTCAACACCCACCGCAAACGGGCCATCGAAGCCTTCTCCCGCCCGGACGGCCGCCAACTCGCCGACAACACCGAACTGGTGTGGAGGTCGGTCGTCGACGGACACATCGAGGTCGCCCCCGACGCGTGGCCCGACCGGTGAGGCGAGGGACCTACCGCTTCGGGGTGGAGTGCGCGCTCCAGCGGTCGTTCGCCGGGCTGGCGGTGCTCTTCGCGGCGGTGTGGTCGGTGGTGACGGTCTCGCTGGCCGCCTCCACCGGTACGCGGTACCCGCTGACCCTGTGCTCCGCAGCCCTGTTCGCCGCCCTGCTCGCCGCCACGGCGGCCAGGGGCCGGCGTACGGCGATCTCCGGCAGGACCGACGTCCCGGCGGCCGCGGCCGTCGCGCTGGCGGTGCACGCGGCGTACGCGGTGGAGCGGCCGGAGGTGCTCTCGGTCGGCCTGCGGTGCATGCCGACCGTGTCCGCGGTGCTGCTCGCCGTGGGCTTCCTCGGGGGCCGGGCCCGCTGGGTCACCGCGCTGCTGGTACTCGCCGCGCAGGTGGCGGCGGGCGTGCGCGGTGACGGGGTGTCCGGGGCGCTGGAGGGGGTGTGGCCCGCCGTGGCCTCCGCGATGGCGGCGGCCGCGCTGGCGCCGGTGCTGCGCGCCGCGGGGCTCCGGGCCGACGACGCGGTGCGGGACGAGCTGGACGCCGTCGCGGCGGCCGCGCGGGCCCGGGCCGAGCGCGGCGCGCACCGGGAGTTCCAGCGGCTGCTCCACGACGACGTCGGCGCCGCGCTGCGGGCGGCGGCCCGCCCGGGCGTCCCGGCCGAGGAGCAGCGGTCCCAGGCCGCGCGCGCGGTGGCGGGGCTGACCTCCGGTCCGGCGGAAGCCGAGGCGGATGCCCCGGTGAATCTGGCGGCCCGGCTCGGCGAGGCCACCGTCGCCGCGGTCGTCGCGGCGGCGGTGGCCTCGGCGGGCGGCGGCGCCGGTCCGCGCGTGACGGCCGATCTGCCGCCCGGGGGCGTGGTCCTCCCCCGCGACGTGGGCGAGGCGTGCGTACGGGCCGCGGCGGAGGCGCTGCGCAACGCGGGTCTGTACGCCGACGCCACGCGGGTGCGGGTGGAGCTGCGCGGCGACGCGGACGGCGTGACCCTGACGGTTTCGGACGACGGCGTCGGCTTCGCCCCGGACCGGGTGCGCCCCGCCTCCCTCGGGCTGCGCCGGTCGGTGCGCCAGTGCATGGCGGACGTCGGCGGGTCCGCCGAGGTGATCAGCGCGCCGGGCCGGGGCACCACCGTGCGCCTGCGCTGGCGGCGGGCGTCGCCGCTCCGTGCGCCCGGCGGGCCGGGCCGCCCGCGGGGACAGGCCGAGACCATCAGGGCCGCGATCGGGGACGTCCGGCGGCCGCTGGCGGCGGTCTGCCTGCCGTTCGTGGCCGTCATGGGGTGGGTGGCGGCCGTCCACGCGCCGCGTACCCCGGGCATGGTCTGGTACCTGCCCTGGTACGGGCTGCTCGCGGCGGCGACGGGGCTGCTGCTGGCCCGGGCGGACCGGGGGGTCGGCGGGCGGGCCGCCCTGGGGTGGTCGGCGTTCGCCGTCTGCGGATCGGTCAGCAGCCTGCTGGTGATGCCCGCCGAGGGGATCACGGACTACACCTCGTGGCCGGTGGGCGCGGTGACCCCGCTGCTGACCCTGCTGGTGACCGTGCGTCCGCGGTGGGAGGTGCTGCTGGCGCTGGCCTGCGAGGAGGCCGGCATCGTCGTGCTGACGGCCTCGCGGCCGCCGGAGGGGACGACGGCCCTGGCTGCGGTGGTGACGGCGCTGCCGGCGCTGGTCGCCCCGCTGATGGGGGTGGTCATGGGCGCCGTGATCGGCCGTACGGTGACCCGCCTGGGCGGCGCCGTCCTGGACGCGGAGGCCACCCGTACGGCCGTCGTGGCCGCCGAGTCCGCGGCGCGGGCCCGCAGGGCGCAGCACGGCAGGCAACTGGCCGACCTGGACGAGCTGGTGCTGCCGTTCCTGCGGACGCTGGCCTCCGGCGCAGCCGGTGACCTCGCCGAGGTGCGGGGGCGGGCGGGCAGGCTCGGGCAGTCGCTCCGGGACGAGCTGCACCTGTCGGGCGTGCTCGACCGGCCGCTGCGCGCGCTGATCGACACGGCGCGCGGGGCCGGGTGCCGGGTGAGCGTCCACGCGTACGCGCAGGAGGACGACGCGGCGGATGCGGGGGGCGGCGTCCGGCCGGACCTGGTGCGGGGGATGCTGACCGCCGCGCTGGAGGGGCAACGGGTGCCGGACGAGCTGGTGCTGAGCATCCAGTACGGCGCCCGGCACGCGGGGGTGAGCCTGCTCGCCACCCCGGGCGATCCCGGCCGGGCGGCCGCCCTGCGCGGGGTGCTGGCGGGCGAACGGGCGGAGGTGGCGGATTCGGCCGAGCTGACCTGGGCGGAGGTCGACCTCCCGGGGCGGGCGGTCCCGGCCGCGACGTGATCCGCCGGGCTCCGGGGTCAGCCCTCGGCGCGCGTGGTCACCGGGGCGTCGGTTCGGTCGCCGAGGAACTCGTACCAGCGGCGCTGCAGGCACAGGTAGCGGGTGTCCGCCTCGGCGAGGTCGAGGAAGGAGTCGATCGTCGCGCCCAGCCGTTCGGCGAGTCCGGCGTCGAGGAGCGCCCCGTCCTCGGTGAAGGCCTGGTGGGCCATGGCGAGGCTGAACATGTCGGGGTAGACCCGGGCGCCGAGGTGTTCCAGCGGGACGCGCAGGGCCCACAGTCCGCGGTTGCCGCCCACCAGGGACGGGGACGCGGAGACCAGCAGGGTCTGCTGGTCCTTGAACGGCTGGGGGCGGAAGCGCGAGACCCAGTCGATGGCGTTCTTGACCACGCCGGGGACGGAGGCGTTGTACTCGGGCGAGGCGATGACCAGGGCCTGGGCCGCCTCGATCCGCTCGCGCAGCGCGAGCGCTCCCTGCGGCATTCCCCCGTCGGCCTCGGCGTCCCCGTCGTACGGGGGCATGGGGAAGTCGCCGAGCGTCGCGGGGTCCGCGGTCGCGCCGGCCCGGGTCACCAGGCCCGCGACGAGGGCGGCCAGCCGGGCGTTGACCGAGCCGGTGCGGGAGGAGCCGGACAGGACGAGCACGCGCAGTGCGGAACGGGCGTGCTCGCCGTCGTGCGGACAGGCGGGATCCGCCGGGAAACGGTCGTACTCGTGTGCGTTGGAGGTCACTGTGTCTCCTGCTCCTGCTCCGGGGGTCGAGCACGCGGGCGGGTCACGGGCCGGCCGTGGCGCGGGTGTGCCGGGTCGCGCACGCGGCGGGACCCGCACACGCGGTGTGCGGGTCCCGGCCGGGCCGCTCGGGTCACCTCTTGCCGGGGCGCTCCCAGCGGTAGAACTCGTTCGCCATCGCGTCCTTCGGGCTGCGCCACGTGTCGGGGTCGTGCGGGCTGATGTAGGCGGTGAGGCGGTCGCTGAGGTCACGGAACTCCGGGTGTTCGGTGACCTGCGCGATGGCGGGTCCGGGCGGCCGGTCCGAGTCGATGAGGTGGAGGTACACGTCGCCGAACTGGAACAGGCTGCGGCGGGTGACGCCGACCAGGTGCGGGAGTTCGCCCGCGTCCGAGGCGGCGAACAGGTCGGCGATGTGCGGTGCCGCGTCCGGTGCCATCCGGGCGACGATGAGGGCGCGGTGCATGGGGGACATCCGGGTGCTCGCCTTCGTTTCAGATGCGGCTGACGGCGGGGGTGCGGCTCTCGCGCTCGCGCTGTTCGATCTTGTCCCGGATGAGCGCCATCTGGATCGGGGAGTTGCGGTTGATGTTGTCGGTCATCCAGGCGTCGTCGACCGGGGCGTCGGGCTTCATCGCGAAGTCCTGCGTCCACTTCATCCGGGTTCCGCCGGGCACCTTGAAGTACTCCCAGTGGATGTCCATGTGCGCGAAGGGGCCGGTCTCCACGCGCCGGGCGCGGACCGTGAGGCCCTTGCGGTCGACGGTCCGCTCGGAGACCCAGCTCCACACCTTGCCGTTCTCGTCGGGGTGCATCGTCAGGCGGAACCTGGTCGTGTCCCCCTTCTGCTCCAGGATCTCCAGCGAGGCGTACTCGCTGAACAGCTGCGGCCAGCTCGGGAGGTCGTTGGTCATCTCCCACACGACGTCCACGGGTGCGTTGACGGTGATCTCGTTCTCGGTGTGGCCGGCCATCTCAGGCTCCTGTCATGAGGCTGTTGTTGACGAGGTCGAGGAACTCTCGGGGGGTCTTGCAGCGGTCGGCGTCGGTGGGCAGGGCCCGGCCGCGCCGGTTCTCCAGCTCGCCGACGATGCCGAGCAGGCCGAGCGAATCGAGGCCGTACTCGTCGAAGGCGGAGTCCGGACGGTCCGCCATCTGGGCGGGGTCGACGGTGATGCCGGCGGTCTTCATCAGGGCCGCCAGCTCCTCCATGGTCAGTCGGTCGGACATCGTGGCTTCTCTCTTCCTTCGAGGGGACTGCTCCTTCTGGCCCTACGCGGACCCGGCCCGGCCCTTGCGCAGGACGAGCGCGGAGTTCGAGCCCATCCGGCCGCGGCTCAGCACGAGTGCGGTGCGCAGCTCGGCGGGACGGGCCCCGTCGGTCACCACGTCGAGGTCGTGGCACACGTCGAAGACGTTCGGGGTCGGCGGGATGACGCCGTGCTCCAGTGCCAGGACCGCGGCCGCGGTGTCGAGGGCGGGTGCGGCGCAGTACGCCCTGCCGGTACCGGTCTTGGGCGCCGTCACGGGCACCCTCCGGCCGTACGCGCCGAGCGCGTCGGCCAGGGCGGCCGCCTCGGCGGCATCGGCCTCCGGTGTCCCGAGGGCGTCGGCGAAGACCACGTCGACCTCCTCGGGGGCGCAGCCCGCTTCGCGCAGCGCGCCCCGGATCGCGTGGGCCAGTCCTTCGCCGGAGGCGTCCCGCCGCTGGGTGCCGGTGAAGGTCGCGGCATGGCCGGCCAGTTCGGCGCGTACGGTGGCGCCCCGGCGCAGGGCCTCGTTCTCGGCCTCGACGACGAACATGGCGCCGCCCTCGGCGGGGACGTACCCGCAGGCCTTGTCGGTGAACGGCCGGTAGGCGCGCTCGGGGTCGTCGTGGGTGCTGAGCCCCTCGTACTCCAGCTGGCAGACGATGGAGTACGGGGCGAGGGGCGCCTCCGTCGCACCGGCGAGCATCGCCCGGCTGCCCTGGCGGATGGCCCTCGTGGCGTGGGCGAAGGCGTCGAGGCCGCCGGCCTCGTCGCTGGCCACCACCCCGCAGGGGCCCTTCAGGCCGCGGCGGATGGAGATCTGGCCGGTGCTCGCGGCGTAGAACCAGGCGATGGACTGGTACGGGCCGACGTAGTGGGGCCCCTGTTCCCAGAGGTGCTGGAGTTCGCGCTGCCCGAATTCACCGCCGCCGGATCCGGCGGCGGTGACGACCCCCACGGAGAAGGGGTCGCCCTCGTAGTCGGCCCGGCCGAGCCGGGCGTCCTCCAGGGCGAGGTCGGCGGCGGCGAGGGCGTGGTGGGTGAACCGGTCGGTCTGGACGAGGAAGCGGTCCTCGACCATCGCGCCCGGGTCGAAGCCCCGGACCTCGCCGGCGACGCGGAGCGGCAGGTGTTCGCAGCCCGCGCGGGTGACGCGGTCCAGCACGCTGATGCCGGACTGGGTCGCCTTCCAGAAGGCGTCGGCGCCGATGCCGTTGGGGGCGACGACCCCGATACCCGTGATGACCGTACGGCTGGTCACGAGACCTCCTCCTTCGGTCTGGTCATGACGACGGCCGACTGGAATCCGCCGAATCCGCTGCCGACGGAGAGCACGTTGCGCAGCTTGCGACTCCGGGCGGTGCGGGGGACGTAGTCCAGGTCGCACTCGGGGTCAGGGGTCTGGTAGTTCGCCGTCGGGGGCACCACCTGGTGGGTCATGGCGAGCACGCAGGCGGCCAGTTCGATGGCGCCGATGGCGCCGAGGGAGTGGCCCACCATCGATTTGATGGAGGTCATCGGCGTCTTGTAGGCGTGGTCGCCCAGGACCCGCTTGACCGCCGCCGTCTCGTGGCGGTCGTTCTGCTTGGTGCCGGAGCCGTGCGCGTTGACGTAGTCGATGTCGCTCGCGTCGATCCGGGCCTGGGCGAGGGCGGTTTCGATGGCCCTGGCCATCTCCAGGCCCTCGGTGGTCAGCCCGGTCATGTGGTGGGCGTTGCCGAAGGTGGCGTACCCGCCGATCTCGCAGTAGACGGTCGCCCCTCGGGCGCGGGCGTGTTCCAGCTCCTCCAGGACGAGGACGGCGCCGCCTTCGCCGAGGACGAAGCCGTCGCGGTCGGCGTCGAAGGGCCGCGAGGCGTGCGCCGGGTCGTCGTTGTTCGGGGAGGTCGCCTTGATGGCGTCGAAGCAGGCCACCGTGATCGGCGATATGGGGGAGTCCGAGGCGCCGGCGATGCACACGTCCATCCGGCCCTCCGCGATGGAGTGGACGGCGTACCCGATGGCGTCGAGGCCCGAGGTGCAGCCGGTGGAGACGGTCTGCACCGGGCCGCGCGCCCCGGTCTGCTCCGCGACGGCGGAGGCGAGGGTGGCGGGCGTGAACGCCCGGTGCAGGTGCTGTCCGGCGAGCTTGTGGTCCACGTCCCACCAGGAGCCGGACTGGCTCACGGCGACGTAGTCGTGCTCCAGACGGGTGGTGCCGCCGACGGCGGTGCCGAGGGAGACGCCCGTCCGCCAGGCCTCGTCCGTGGTGAGGTCGAGTCCGGCGTCGCGTACGGCTTCCCGGGCGGCGACCAGGGCGAACTGGATGTACCGGTCCGCCCGGGCGGCCTCGTCCGGGCCGAGGCCGTGCGCGGCGGGGTCGAAGTCGACCTCGGCGGCTATCCGGGAGCGGAAGCCCGTCGGGTCGAAGAGGGTGATCCCCCGGGTGGCCGTACGGCCGTTGGCCAGCAGGTCCCAGAAGGCGGAGACGCCGATCCCGCCGGGGGCGACGACGCCGACCCCGGTGACCGCCACACGGCGGGGCGTCACGAGACCGCTCCCGTCCGGTCCGGCGGCTGCTCCCAGGCGGTGCTCTCCGGGTGCGGGGCCTCCTCGGTGTCCACGTGGCCGAGCTCCGGCCGAGGTGCGAGCGGACCGAGGTGGAAGACCATGCGGGCCTCGGTTTCGCCGACGTTGCGGAACCGGTGGCGCACGTTCAGCGGGACCAGCAGCCCCTGGTCGGTGCGCAGGGGGTGGGCCTCGCCGTCGAGGTCGACCTCCAGGTGCCCGGCGACCACGTACACGAACTCCTCGGAGTACGGGTGGTAGTGCTCGGCGATCGACTCCCCGGGGGCCATGATCGCCAGGCCCATGAAGCCACTGGTGGAGCCCACCGAGGTCGGGGTGAGCACCGCCCTGAGGTCGCCTCCGCGCCGGCGGTTGGGCGGCGTCTCGCTGAGGTCCACGATGCGTGGGCGCTGTCTGGTCATGGCGGGTTCCTCCTGGCGTGTGGGAAGCCTGGACGGGCTGGGGTGGGGGAAGGCGGAGATCAGGACTGCGCGGGAGCCCGGCGGTCGGTGATCAGGTCCATGGTGTGGTGCGCAGCGCCGGCCCGCTTGCCGGAGCCGTCGGCCGTCAGCCGGTCCAGCACCGCTGCCTTGCGCGCGCCGTGGATCCCGAAAACGGTCTCGGGCTGGGCGTCGAGCGGGCCGCGGACGTCGATGAGGCGGACGACGATGTCGTCACGCTGGAAGATGCTGCTGCTCCGAACGGAGGTTTCCGGGCGGTGCGCGGCCACCTCGTCCTGCCGTGCGAGGAAACGGGCGAGTGCCGGGCCGCAGCCGGGCCTGGCCGGGTAGAACACGGCGTGCCGGGTCACCTCGGTCGATTCCGCTTCCGGTGCGGCGATGTGGTGGACCGCCGGGACCGCGGCGCGCATGAAGAACATCCGCGCGGACTCCGGATCGTTGAGGTTCCGTTCCTTCTCCAGGTACGGGTTGATGGCCTCCTCGACGGCACGCACCTCGGGTTGTTCGGAGACGTGGCGCAGGGCCGCCATCAGGTCGCCCTGGACCTCCACGGTCCGTACCACCCGGTTGCCGTGCATGAACAGCGTGGTGCGGCAGAGCCGGGTGTGGTCGTCGACCCGGGCCTCCGGGGAGGCGTAGTCCGAGAGGATGGCCGCGACCGTCTTCTCGCTGCCCGGCTTGACGGTGAAGGTCAGGGCGTGGCGGACGATGCCGGCGCCTAGGCGGGGTGTGGTCTGGAGCCGGGCGGTGGAGGGGCGCGCGGCCTGGTCGTAGCCGCGCCCGGTCTCCCGGAGCACGGTGAACTTGAGCGGGCGCATGGCCCGGGCACAGGCGCCCAGCGGTTTCACCTGTTCGGCGTGGTGCTCGCTGTTCACCCAGGCGAGGTACTGGGGGGCGCTCTCCCACTCGCTGGTGATGAGCCACTGCGAGGGGTTCTCGAAGGACTGGCACAGCTGGTCGCTGATGTGGCCCGGAACCGACGCGATGTCGTGGCGGAGCTGTTCGTACGCCTCGAAGAACCGCTGCTGTGCCCCCTCGTGGAGATCCATCAGCAGCACGACCCGGAGCATGGAGCCGTCGAAGGCTGACTGCGACACCCGTTCGGACAGGGTGGTTGTCATCTACTCACTCCTTCGTGAGGGGGTGGAGATCCATCGCGCACGGACCCCTCGTCCGTCATCGGTGGCGTCTGCCCGGGCCGGCCACCGCCTCGCTCGGGCGGAGCAGGCCGGCACATCTCAGGGGGAGCCGCTGTCGCTCATCGTCATCCGACCGGCCAGGTACCGCTACATGTCCGGATCAAGCGGGTGACAACCGGCGAATCGCCTGGGCCTCGCCGCCGATCGGGGGCATAAAGACTGCACTCCCCCACACAGAAAACAGGAGCCCGCAGCTGATGGAAGACAAAGCCGATGTTCGCGTACCGGTTCTCGTCGTGGGCGGCTCTCTCGTGGGCCTGTCCACCTCGCTGTTCCTGAGCCGTCTCGGAGTCAGGCACCTGCTCGTCGAGAAGCACGCCGGAACCTCCGCGCATCCGCGTGGCCGCGGCATCAACGCACGGACCATGGAGCTCTTCCGGACGGCCGGGGCGGAGGGCGAGATCCGCCGGGCGGCGGCCGTACTGGAGGGCGTCCAGGGCATTCTGCAGGCCCAGTCGCTGACCAGCGGCGACCGCAACTGGCTGATCAAGGAGATCGACCCCTCCGGTGCGCTGCGCCGCTTCAGCCCGACCGGCTGGTGCCTGTGCAGCCAGAACAACATCGAGCCGGTCCTGGCCACCCAGAGCCGGGCTCAGGGCGCCGACGTGCGGTTCTCCACCGAACTGATGAGTTTCGACCAGGACGAGACCGGGGTGACCGCCCTGGTCAAGAACCGGGAGACCGGCGAGCACAGCACCGTGCGCGCCGACTTCCTGATCGCGGCCGACGGGCCGCGCAGCCCCGTCAGGGAGCAGCTGCGCATCCCGCAGACGGGCAGCGGCGAACTGTTCCACAACGTGAGCGTCACCTTCCGCTCCGAGCGGCTGATCGAGGTCCTGGGCGATCTGCGCTTCATCGTCTGCTACCTGATGCGGCCGGGCGCCGACGGGGCGCTGCTGCCGGTGGACAACAACCAGCAGTGGGTGTTCCACGCCCCCTGGCACCCGGAGAACGGCGAGACCCTGGAGGACTTCACCGACGAGCGGTGCGTGGAGCAGATCCGCAACGCGATCGGCGCGCCCGACCTGGACGTGGAGATCGGCGGGAAGGCTCCCTGGCACGCGGCCGAACGGGTGGCGCAGCGGTACTCGACGGGGCGGGTGTTCCTCGTCGGGGACGCGGCGCACGAGATGTCGCCCACCGGGGCCTTCGGTTCCAACACCGGCATCCAGGACGGCCACAACCTGGCCTGGAAGATCGCAGCGGTGCTGGACGGGTCGGCCGGGATGGCGCTGCTCGACACCTACGAGTCGGAGCGGCTGCCGGTGGCGAAGGCCACGAGCGAGCGCGCCTCGGCCCGTTCGGCGGAGCACAGCCACCCCGGGTACGCGCCGCCGCCGACCATGGGCGGCGGGCCGGGCAGCGGGGTCCTGCCCACGGCGATGGGCTACTGCTACCCGGACGGCGCGGTCGTGGGCGGTGTGCCCGGACGGGCGATCATCCCGGACGCCTTGCGCCTGACGGGTGACACCGGCACCCGGGCCCCGCACCTGTGGCTGACGCGGGCGGGCGAGCGGATCTCCACGCTGGACCTCTACGAGCGTTCCTTCGTCCTGCTCACCGGTACGGGGACGCCGTGGGCGCAGGCCGCGGAGCGGGCGGCCGGGCGGCTCTCGGCCCGCTTGGACGCGTACACCGTGGGCAGTGCGCCCGGTGCCGACCTGGTCCAGGAGGAAGGCGCCGACTGGGCAGGGGCGCACGGCATGACGGCCGAGGGGGCGGTGCTCGTACGGCCGGACGGGTTCGTGGCGTGGCGCTCGGAGGGCGCTGTGGACGATCCCGAGTCCGTGCTGTTCGACGTGCTCTCGACGGTGCTGCGCCGGGCGTGACCGTCTCCCCCTGCCTTCCGCCGGCCGCGCGTGCGGCCGGCGGAAGCGGCTCAGCAGCGGACTCAGCGGCAGGCCCAGCAGCCTGCCCAGCAGCCTGCGTCCGGCCGGGCGGTTCGGCGTCGGCCGGAGGCGGACCCGGTGTCCTTCTCCGCGTCGCGGCCGGGGGCCGTCCGGCGGACGTAGCAGGCCACCACGACTGCGATGGCGGCCAGTTCCTCGGGGGCTGCCAGGCCCCTCTCGACACGCAGCAGGCTCGCTATCGGGGCATCCATCGACATCGGCACGGCCTCTCGTACGGGGGCTGCGCGTGCGCCCGGTCGCGGGGCGAGGGGCGGACCGGCTCGGCACCGGAGCGGGCGGCACGCGGCCGGCTCGGCGCACTGACGGGACGTGTTCCGCGCACGCGGACCGGCCGGCGGATCGCTGTCGGGTCACCAGGACTCCTGACGTCGACGACGCTACAAGCGCGGGGCCCCGGCGGCATTCCGGGAAGGTCCCGCCGGCGCCCTTGCCCCCCGTGTGCCGCGCGGAGTTCGCCCTGCCGCCCGCCCCGGGCGGCAGCGCCGCGGCGGGACCGGTCGTGACCGGCCACCGGCCCCTGATCTGCCGGGGCTGTTCGGGGCATCTGTACGCCGTCCGCACCACCGATCACGCGGGCGGGAACGCGGCCGGCCAGTGGGAGGTGGACCACGAGGTGCCCGCTCCGATGTGTCCGCTGGAGGACCTGCTGCCGCTGACGGGCACGGCCGTCTCCGTCCACGACCTGCCGGGAGCGCTGGAGGTCCTCGGTCCGGCCTGCTGAGCACGGCGGGCTGGGCCGTACGGGTGAGCGCGCGGCGGTCCCGGCCGCTGCGGCACGCACCCCGTCGAGGTCGAGGTCGAGCCCGGGCCACGGCCCGGGACCACCGCCGGGGCGGGGGGCGTTCACCTCGTGACCCCGCTCGGCCCGGAGGTCCGCCCGGCCGCACGGCCCCGCGGAGAGGTGCCGCGGTGCCCCGCGCGAACGGATGCCGCTTCGTGTTGCTCCAGTGGGCTGACGTGGGGCTCTCGAAGTGCCACGATGATCCGTGCTTCAACAGTGTGCCGGTCGGGACGCGGTGAGAGCGGCGGCAGCATGTCCCGGAGGCAGCCCTACCCCACGAAAGGGCGGACACCCATGCGCGTCATACCTCTCGTATCGTCCTTAGGCAGTGGCCAGGGCTTAGCCGCGGACGATGCGGTGCGGCTCTACTACAGCCGCAAGACACAGGAGATCCTCCAGAAGTACGGTCCGGGTCCCCGCGTGCACTTCCACGTGGGGCTGTACCCCGACGGCCCTCCGGACACCACCGTCTCCCAGAGCACCCTGCAGCAGCGTCTGCTGGACGCGCAGGAGCGGATAGTCGAGCACTCCGCCCGGTCCTGGGGCGCGAACGAGGCCCCTCCCCGGCGGCTGCTGGACATCGGCTGCGGCCTGGGCGGCACCTCGCTGTACTGGGCCCAGGAGCACGGCTCCTCGGTCACCAGCCTCACGGTCGCGGAGGAACACGTGCCGATCGTGCGGCGCTTCGCCCTGCACGCCGGGGTCATGGGGCGGGTGAAGCCCCTGCTGGCCGATGTGCACCACCTCGACGAGACCCGTGCGTACGACGCCGTCTACGCCAACGAGAGCAGTGGCTACACCGACCGGACCCGCCTCTTCGAGGTCGTCGCCAAGGCCCTGGAACCGGGGGGATGGTTCGGGATCCAGGAGCACTTCGTGGGCCGCGCCGAGTGGTGCGAGTTCATGGACGACTACTACAGGACGCGCCTGGGACGGCGCGGGGAGTACCTGGCGGCGGCCGAGGCGGCCGGCTTCGAACTGGTGCAGGACGAGGACGTGACGGACTCGGTGGCGGAGTTCTGGGTGCAGTCCATGGCCTGGAACACCGCCGAACTCGACCGCCTCAGAGCCGGCGCCGAACCCGGCGCCTGGACCGGCGAACGCCTCGAACAGTCGACGATCGCACACAGCAAGTTCTTCCGGCTCTGGCGCGACCACGCGGTGGAGACGCGGCTGCTGCGCTTCCGGATCGGGGCCGGCAGATGACCGCGTCGCCGCGCCCCTCGCGCCTCGGGAGCCGCCTGCCGTCCTTCTACTGCCCGCTGGAGCGCGACCTCGTCCATCCCGAGGCCAAGCAGGTGGAGGAACGGGCGGTCGCATGGCTGGACGCCTTCGGCGTCTACCCCGACCCGGTCGAGCGCGCGTGGGGTCTCGCCACCCACAGCGCCGACTTCTCCTGCCGCATCGTCCCCGAGGGGGACGTGGAGGCCGTCCTCCTGTTCACCGAGTGGAACTACTGGGCCAACGCCGTCGACGACTGGCAGGACTCGGGTTCCGACGAGGTGGGCACGGGCGCCGTCGTCGAACACGGTGCGCGTCTGCTGAGGACCATCGAGGACCCGGGGGCGTCCGTCCTGCCCGCGGGTCCCATGACCGCCGCACTGCTGGACCTGGTCACCCGCACCCATGCCATGCTCACGCCCTACGAGCTGCGCAGGTTCGTCGAGGGGACCCGCGACTGGCTGCTCGGGGCGGCCTGGCGGGCCGCGCAGGCGGAGGCCGGGACCATGCCGGGGCTGAACGACTTCGTCGCCATGGGCCCGCTGGCCAACGGTACGAGGTTCTCCCTGACCTGGTCCGACGTCGCACGCGGGGACCGGCTGCCGGCGGACGTGCTCTGCTCCCCCGCTCTGACGACGCTGACGGATGCGGCGGGATTCGTCGTCAGCGCGGACAACGACCTGTTCTCCTACGACAAGGACGACCACCTGGAACCGCGCGAGGTGAACCTCGTCAACGTCCTCGCCCACCAGGAGAACTGCTCCCCGGCCGAGGCCGTGCCGCTCGCCGTGGCCCTGCGCGACCGGGTGATGGTCCTCTTCACCCGGCTCCGGGCGCAGTCGGAGGAGGGCGCGGACGGGGAACTGCGCCGCCACCTGGCGGCGTTGGGCCACTACGTGGCCGGCTCCCTCACGTGGCAGAGCCGGGCCCCCCGGTACGCGAGCCCGCGCAATCGGCACGTCCTGCCCCTCGCGGACGCCCGGTTCGAGGTGGCGTTCGCCGACGCCCCCGGCGTCGCCGGAACCGAGCCGCCGGACCTGCCGGCTCTCGCGTCCTGGTGGCAGCGGGTACGCGGCTGAGCGGTGCCGGGGGCCCCGGCCTGACCGGCCGGGGCCCCCGGTGCGCATGGCTCCGCGTCAGCGGCGGCCGAACAGCCGGCGCCACCAGCTGACGCCGCGGCGGCGGCCGGCGGTCGCGGGCGCCGCCGTGGGCTGCGGCGGGATCAACACCTGCGCGGCCGGCCCGGACGGCTGCCCGGGCGGGGACTGCGGCGTCGGCACGGAGCGCGGGGCGAACCGTACCGGCAGGGACAGCAGGTGGCGTGACATGAGGGTGCCGCGCCACTGGAGCTCGCTCGCGTCGACCGCCAGCTGGAGGTCGGGCAGCCGGTCCAGCAGGACTTCGATGCCCGTGTCCGCGATGGCGCGGCCGATGTCCTGGCCCGGGCACTCGTGCGGTCCGCTGCTGAAGGCCAGGTGGGAACGGTTGCCGTGGACCGACACGGAGGGGTCCGGCCGGATCTGCGGGTCGGCGTTGCCCGCCGCCAGGCCGAGCAGGACCATGTCGCCGGCCTTCACCTGCTGGCCACCGAGGACGGTGTCACCGGTGGCCCAGCGCCCGATGATCGTGTTGATCGGCGGGTCGTCCCACAGCACCTGCTCCAGGGCGTCCGGCAGGGTCATCTGGCCTCCGGAGAGGCTCGCCCGGAAGCGCGGATCGGTCAGTACGGTGCGCAGGGTGTTCGCGATCAGGTTGGCGGTGGTCTCGTAGGCCGCGATCAGCACGACGCGCAGGTGCATCAGCACTTCGGTGTCGGTCAGGTCCGCCGGGTGCTCGATCAGCCAGGAGGCGAGGTCGCGGGCGGGCTTGGCCTTGCGCTCCACCACGAGGTGTTCCAGCGTGGCGGTGACGTAGCGGTCGCTCTGGAGGGCCGTCTCGGTGCCCTGGAGCATGTCGCGGGCCGCGTTGACCAGCAGGGGCCCGTGTTCGTCGGGTGCCCCGATGAGCTGCGTCATGACCAGCATGGGGAGCTGGTCGGAGAAGGCGGACACCAGGTCGGCGTAGCCCTCGCCCGCGATCTGGTCGACGAGCTGGTTGGCGAAGCGGGTCACGTAGCGGCGGATGCCGCGCTTGTCGAAGCGCTCCAGGGACTCCACCACGGCCGAGCGGAGCCGCTCGTGCACCGGCCCGTCGGTGAAGTTGCACACCGGTACCCAGGAGACCATGGGGCCGAGCGGGGTGTCGGCCGGTACGCGGCCCTCTCTCATGTCGCGCCAGCCCCGGGGGTCGCGGGCGAACCGCGACGAGGTGCGGGCCACGTCCAGGTTCTCCCGGTGGCCGAGGACCAGCCATGCCGGGAGGTCCCCGCTCACGAGAACGGGGGCCACCGGCCCGTACTCGGCCCGTAGCTTCTCGTACAGCGCGAGCGGGTCGGCCTCGGCTTCCGCTCCGTGGAGCCGGTACAGGCCGCCCGCCGTCGCCGCGTGGGCGGGGCACTGGGGCGGTGGGGTGGGGCTGGTGGTCACATTGCCTCCTGGGTGGCTGCCTGGGAGTGCAGGTAGCGCATGAGGGTCAGCAGGACATCGCGGGACGAGTCCCGTCGTCTGGCGTCGCAGACGAGGATCGGGACGGTGGGGGGCAGGTCGAGGGCCTGGCGCAGTTCCTCCAGCGGATGCTCGGGCGCGCCGGGGAAGGAGTTGACGGCCACGACGAAGGGGACGCCCCGTTCCTCCAGCCGGCCGATCACGTCGAAGCTGATCTCCAGCCGGCGGGTGTCGAGGAGGACGACCGCTCCGAGCGCACCCTCGAAGAGCCCGCGCCACAGGAACCAGAAGCGCTCCTGGCCGGGGGTCCCGAACAGGTACAGCACGAGTTCGTCGTTGATGCTGATGCGGCCGAAGTCCATGGCCACGGTGGTGGTGATCTTGCGGGCCACGCCCCAGGTGTCGTCGACGCCGACGCCGGCCCTGGTCATCGTCTCCTCGGTCGTCAGCGGCTTGATCTCGCTGACCGCGCCGACCATCGTCGTCTTGCCGACGCCGAAACCGCCGACGATGACGACTTTCACTGCGGCCGCTGCCGTCTGCGGAAGTATGTCCGCGTCGCGCGGCCCGGCGGGCGGGTCAGAGCTTCTGAAGTCCATCGATCACTGCCTCGATCAGAGCAAGGTCGGGGAGCTGTGCGGCGGGGACGGGCGGACGGACGTGCACGCGCTGCGCGGCCATCAGGTCTCCGACCAGCACGGTGACGACGCTCACGGGCAGGCCGGCGTACGCGGCGATCTCGGCCACCGACAGCGGTGACCGGCACATCCGCAGGATGGCCGCCTGCTCGGGCTGCATCTCGGGCTGGGCGGGCCCCCTGGCCACGACCAGGGTCACGAGGTCCAGGCGGACGGCGGTGGAGGGTCCGCTGCGTCCGCCGGTGATCACGTAGAGCCGTTCGGGGCTGCCGTCCTCCCAGCTGGTGGGCGGCTCATTCACGCGGGCTGCCCGTCATGCCGGGGCGGGCTGCTCAGGTGGTCCCCCATTCGGGTCACCAGGTTGCGCATCTGCGCCCCCATCAGGCCCGCGTCGACGCCCTCGTCGGCGAGGACGGCGAGGTAGGAGCCGTCGCCGGCGGCCATCAGGTAGAAGAACCCGCCGTCCATCTCGATCACGACCAGGCGCATCCTGCCCTCGGAGCGGGGCAGTTCCGCGGCCACCGCTCCGGCGAGGCTCTGCAGGCCCGCACAGGCCGCTGCCAGGCGGTCGGCCGTGTCGGTCTCGGCCCCGTACTGCGCCACGCAGAGCCCGTCCGCGGACAGGACGATCACGTGCCGCGTCTGCGGCACTCCCACGGCCAGGTCCTTGAGCATCCAGTCCATACTGCTTCGCTGAGTCATCACTGTTTACGCCCCTTTGGTCGCTGAACCCGACGCACCCTGGGCGTCCTGCGCGTCCTGGCCGGGCACACCCGACAGTCCGCTGTGGAACGCCTCCAGCCACATTCCGGGGCCGCAGTCGTCCGCCGGCTGCGGCTCCGCGGCCGGCCGGGCGGCGGAGGTGGTCACACGGTCCTTGCGGCGCCGCTGCGGCAGGCCGGTCGCGGTGCGTCCGCCGGCCTGCACGCTGCCGGCCGGCATGGGCGCCGGTGCCGGAGCCGGGACCGACCGGGGCGCGGACCCGCCGGCCGACGGGCGGTCGAGGGGGTGCTCGCGCGGTGTGGCGGCCACGGCCCGGGGCCCCGAGGAGGAGCCGATGCCGTGGGCGAGACCGGTCGCCGCGGACGCGGTGGTGATCAGGTGCTGCGGCACGATGACCACGGCGCGGACGCCGCCGTACGCGGAGGAGCGCAGGGACACCTGGAACCCGTACGCCTGCGCCAGTCGGCCGACCACGGCCAGGCCGAGCCTCGGCGTCTCGCCGAGGTCGTTGAGGTCGATGCCCGACTGCGCCTGGGCGAGCATCTTCTCGGCCCGCCCGCGGGCCTCGTCGCTCATGCTCAGGCCGCCGTCCTCGATCTCCACGGCGATGCCCGACTGCACCTCGGTGGCGGTGAGGTGGACGCGGGTGTGGGGCGGCGAGTAGCGGGTGGCGTTGTCGAGCAGCTCCGCCAGGGTATGGATCAGAGGCTCCACGATCGGCCCGACGACGGCGACCTCGGAGACCGAATGGAGCTCCACCCGCTGGTAGTCGATGATCCTCGACATCGCGCCGCGCATCACGCTGTACAGGGTGACGGCCCTGCTCCACTGGCGGCCGGGGCGCGCACCCCCGAGGACGGAGATGGAGTCGGCGAGCCTGCCGATCAGGGCGGTGCCGTGGTCCAGCCGCAGGAGGTCTCCGAACACGTCGGGGTTGGTGCCGTGCCGGTCCTCCATCTCGCGCATCTCGTGGGCCTGCTGATGGACGATCGCCTGCACGCGGCGGGCGACGTTCACGAAGGCCCGCTGCGCCGAGTCGCGGAGGCTCTCCTCGTTGTCGACCGCGTCGATGACGTGCGCCAGCACGGCCTGCAGGGCGGCTCTGAAGCGCGGCGTCACGGCCGCGTCGTCGCCCCAGCGGTTGCCGTGGCCGCCGCGCCCGCCCAGGGAGGTCAGTACCTCCTCGGCCACCTCTCCCCTGCGCAGGCGCTCGATGGCCTCCGGCAGCACCACCGCGGACAGGCGGACCGCCTCGGTCTCCTGTCGGGACAGGGCGTGCTGGAGGGCCGCGACCTGCGCGCTCCGGGCGGAGAGGGCACGGCCGCGCCGTACCGCTTCGACGAGGACCGCGGCGGTGCACACGGCGCCCGCGGCGGTCAGGACGGTGCCGGCCGGGTCCGAGGAGGAAGCGAGCGCCCCGACCAGGCAGGCGGCGGCCAGGGCCGCGATCGCGGCCAGGGTCCGGCTCGTTCCCCCCTCCGGTGAGGCGGTTTCGGGGGGAATGTCTCTTTGCTCCATCGGCGTCCTCGAACTATCGAAAAAGGGTGACCTTCTGACCGGTGGGCGGGAGCTTAACTACGCCCAACTGCCCGCACGTGTGCTTTCGTTGGAGTTCATCGGACCGGAGGAACCGATATGCGCCATCGGCAGCGGCGAATTCCGACATCCGTCGGGGCCCGGCCCCGGCGGGCGGTGGCGTAGGCGGAGGTCGACGGCGTGCCGGCCGGATCCGGGGCGCGGGAACCCGTGAGCGGGCCGCGGTCGGTTCCGGCCGGATCACCTCGGCTGAAGTGGCGGCCCGGACGGCAATGCGCTATGGGCGCGACGCGGGCACGGAGCCGGCCGCTCCTGAGCGCGGCCGCCGGCGGTCACCCCGGGCGGGGTCCGGGGCGCGTCCGGACGCCGCGGTGGGGCCGTGCCGGCGTACCGCGGCCCCGGACGGGCGGATTCGTCCGTCCGGGGCCGCTGTCCCACACTGGTACCTGGGCACCCCGCACCGCCGGTGCCGTCCGGATCCCGGTGTACGGGAGGCGCAGCATGGTCATCGGTCACGACCTCACGGGGGACACCCTGCACGTGAGGATCCTGCAGGAGCTGGACGTCACCAACCGGGCCGCGGCGGCCCTGCAGATCGAATCCCTCGTGCAGACGCACCGCCCCGCCCGGGTCACGGTCGAGCTGGCGACCCGGACCCCCTCCCCCATGACCCTCGGCGCGCTGGCCCGCGCCCACCGGATGTGCCGCAGCCTCGGCATCCCCCTCACCGCGACCGGACCCGGCGGACGGGAACCCCTGCTGCCCCTCGGCGACGAGTCCGGAGCGGCCCTCCCCCAGTGGCTGGAACACGGCGCGCGCCACAACCACTGACTCCCCCGGCGGAGGTCCTGCCGGTTCCCTAGGCCCTGTGGCCACAGTGGCGCCTGGGCCTAGTGGAAGGGTTCCAGCGTCATGAAGGCCGCTTGCGGGCTGCCGTCGTGCACCAGCGACTCATGGGCGCCCACGTCGTCGAAGGCGAAGCCGTACGCCTTGCCGTCGGCCATCTGCCCGTGGACGATGCGGGAGTAGTGGTTGGTGACGGCGTCACGGTAGAAGCCCGAGCTGTTCGCGTCGGGCTGGTCGGGGTTGGTCAGGAGCGTCGAGCGGTTGAAGCCCGCGCACAGGGTGCGGGAGAGGGGGCCGCGCACGAGGTCGTTGGGCGCGTCGAGGAGCTTGTAGCAGCCGAAGACGCTGTCGGAGTCCGGCTTCCGGAAGCTGGTGACCACCGTTCCGGAGCCGTTGGTGAAGTTCATGACGTCGCCCGACACCCGGCCGTAGTACTTGGTGCCCGGCTGGTGCGCGAACGGCGTCACGGTGAGCGTGGAGGAGCGGTACTTGTTCCAGACGCGGTCGATGTAGTCGTTCATGACGCCGGACGGGATGCCGCCCGACGCGATGCCGTGCCCGGGTGAGAGCGCGCGCAGCGGCGTGCCGTCGGGGCCGTTCTGGATCAGTCCTCCCCACCCGGCCGCCCGCAACTGGCCGAAGACGGCGTCGTAGCCGCCCGGCTTGAGCCGGCCGGTGTTCCTGACCGCACCGTCGGCGCCCTTCACGCCCACCGCGTACGGGGCCGAGAACATGTCGACCTGGGTGCTGTTGATCCACAGGCCGGCGTCGTTGAGGGTGTACTCGGACCAGTTGAACAGGATGTTGCGGTTGGGGTCGGAGGGATTCTGCACGGCGGGCTGCACCAGACCGCCGGTGGTGAGCTTGAAGACGATCTTCTGGCCGATGGAGAAGTAGACGCGGCCGGAGAACTTGGGCATCCGGATCGTCCGCGTCTGCCCGTCGGCCGGACCGGCGATCGAGGCGTCGGGCGCGGGGGTGGGGGGATTGCCTCCCGCGGGCCACGGGTGGAACGTGCCGTTCGCGTCGGCCCAGCCCTGCCGGCCGGTCGAGAGCTGGGTGCCCAGGTTGTAGACGTAGACCGGTTCGCTGCGGCCCGAACTGTTCTTGATCGTGAGCGGGATGGTCTCCGGTACGGCCTCCGCGGATGCCGACGGACCGAGGACCGTCAGGCCGGCGGCGACGGCCAGCGCCGTGACCCCGGATGCGAGCACTTTCGATAAGCGGAACACGTTCTGCCTCCTGGTGGGGGGACCTGACGACGGGAGGTGCGGCGTTCCCGCGCCCCTGCGACGGGACGGGCGGGGGTGGCGGGAGGGACCGGCAAGGATGCAGGCCTTGACGCCTGAGAGCGCTCTCAGCGTCCGGCTGTCTTCACCTTCTGTCAATGAACCTGACAAAAGAACGGCCCCTCCTGCCGCGGGAGTTCCGCGGCAGGAGGGGCCGGAGGGCACCCGTCAGGTGCGGTACGCGAAGTAGGTCGCGTCCGGGTAGGACGCGATGAGGGACGCGAGCGACTTCCGGTAGGTGTTGGTGGAGTGGTAGGTGAGGTACGGCATTCCGGCGCTGCTGCGGTAGGTCACCATCATGGTGTGGTCCTTGGACCCGTCCCTGTTGAAGTCCAGCTGCACCACGTCACCGATGTCCGCCTGGTACACGTTGGCCAGGTTGGCGGCGCGCTGGTTGGACAGGGTGAACCACGCCCACTCGTTCGCGCCGACCCAGGAATCGGACTGGCGGGTTCCGTCGTACCACCAGTTGCGGTAGTCGGAGGAGGAGCCCGGGACGGCCTTCCATCCGCCCGCCTTCAGCGCCTGGCTGATGAAGTTGGTGCAGTCGCCGCCGGCTCCGTTGAACTGGCGGTACGCCGGGTTGTAGTTCTTCCAGTGCTTCTCCGCGTACTTCGCCATGGCGGAGTAGTCGTAGGCACCGCCGTTCTTCGCCTTGGGCTTCGGCGGGGCCGGGTACTTGGTGGAGGCGGGCGTGCCGTCCGGGTACTGCTTGCCGTCGTCCTTGACGGTGTTGGTCTTCGGCGCGACCGGCTCGTTGACCGCGACGGGGCCGCTGTCCTTCGACTTGATCGACACCAGCTCCCACTTGCCGCCCCGCTTGCTGGTGAGGGTCAGCTCGTAGCGCGTCCCGATGTCGGTGGTCTCCGGCTCGTCCCCGCGCAGCTTCTTGTACGTGAGCGTGGTCTGCTCGGTGACCTGGACGGTCGCCTTGCCGCCGGTGACCGTGGCACGGTCCACGACGACGCGGGTGTCGGCGCCCGTGTACGCCTCGCCGAGCTCCGCCAGCCGCGTCTTGCGGGAGCGCAGCGACTGGAGCGCGGCGTCCTCGTCCTTCTTCAGCTGGTCCGCCATGCGGGTCTTCCCGCCACCCGGGCCGGAGCCGTGCTTTCCTGCCTGGTCCTCGACCAGCGCCTGGGTGCGCTGGGAGAGGACGTCGTCGGCCATGCGGGCGAAGGTGTCGGCGGTGGCACGGTCGGCCGCCTCGGGCCCGGAACCCGCGCTCGCGGAGTAGGCGAGCATGCTGCCGGACACCATGGCCACGGTCAGGGCCGCGATGGCGGCGGGCCTGAACCTCTTAGGTATCACTGTGTTTCCCCTTGTCACCCGGTCCACACGAACCGGGGGAACGGAATCCTCGCACAACTGGGCGACCCCTTCGCCCCGTTCCGTTCCCCGGACGGCCGACTTGCGGCAGTCGGCTCGCACCCCCGGCCATCCGCCTCCGCTTCAGCCCCGGGGCCGGTGCCCGGAGTCCACGCCCGTATGCGGCCACCACCTGACGGGTCCCCCGGCAAGTGCCTTTAGGGTGGGCGGGAAAGCACAGCACAGGGGGGCATGCGGAGTGGGCCGGAAGGATACAGCCGCAGGGGGGCGATCCCGGGGCAGGCGGGCGGCTCCGCAGGGCAGCGGCGGAGCACGGCCGGGCCGCCGCAGGAAAACCGGGGAGCGCCGCCGTCCGCGGCCGGGCGGCGGCCTGCTCGCAGCCCTCGGCCCGGCCGCCCCGGCGCGTACCCTGCTGCGGCGGCTGCGGCCCGCCTACCCGCGGCCGGGCCGCGCCGGCCTGCGCCGGTGGATACCCTCGTGGCGCCAGTGGCTGTGTGCCTGCCTGTACGCGTTCACCGGCCTGACGGGCCTCGTCGCGTACGCGTACGCGACCACGGACATCCCGGACGACCTCAACTCGTTCGCCACGCAGCAGGACAACGTCTACTACTGGGCCGACGGTTCCACGATGGCCCGGACGGGCTGGGTCAGCCGGCAGGAGATGCCGCTGGACAAGGTGCCCGCAAAGGTCCAGGGGGCCGTGCTCGCCGCCGAGAACGCGGGCTTCTACTCGGATCCCGGCGTCTCCCCGTCCGGTGTCCTGCGCGCTCTGCGCGCCGGGGTGACCGGGGGCGAGACCCAGGGCGGGTCCACCATCACGCAGCAGTACGTGAAGAACGCCTACCTGAACCAGGACCGCACCGTCTCCCGGAAGTTCACCGAGCTCCTGCTCGCCGTGAAGCTGGACAACCAGCGGGGGAAGAAACAGATCCTGCAGGACTACCTCAACACCAGCTGGTTCGGACGCGGCACCTACGGCATCCAGCGCGCCTCCCAGGCGTACTACGGCAAGGACGTCTCGCAGCTGAATGCCAGCGAGGGCGCCTTCCTCGCCTCCCTCCTCAAGGGCGCCGGGCTCTACGACCCCGCGCTCAGCAAGGAGAACCACGAGCGGGCCGTCGAGCGGTGGGCCTGGATCCTGGACCGCATGGTCGAGACCGGCCAGCTCACCCGCGCCGAGCGCGCCGCCTACACGGAGTTCCCCGAACCCTCGGGCACGTCCCTCGGCGGCGCCCCCGGCGCGCAGACCGGCTATCTGGTCGAACTGGCCAAGGCCTACACGATCAAAGCCGGTCACCTCTCGGATTCCGAGTTCGACCTCGGCGGCTACCAGATCTACACGACCTTCGACCGGGAGCGCATGACGGCCCTGACCGCCGCCGTCCAGCAGACGCAGAAGGACTTCGACGCCGAGCGGCGTCCCGACACCGACAAGCACGCGAAGATCGGCGCGGCGAGCGTCGCCCCCGACGGGCGGCTGCTGGCCGTGTACGGCGGCCCCGACTTCCTGAAGCAGGGCTTCAACGAGTCGAACGCGACGACCATCCCGGCCGGCACCGCGTTCACGCCGTTCGTCTACGCCGCCGCGCTCGACGAAGGGGTGCTGCGCACGCGCGGCAAGGACCGTACGCGCGTCTCCCCCTCGACGACGTACGACGGCAACGACCAGGTGACCGTGCAGACGCCAGACGGCCCGTACTGGGACCGCAGCGGCAAGGTGCTGAAGGGGCGCAACGACGGCGGCCGCAGCTGGGGTCAGGTGACCTTGCGCCAGGCCGTCGCCCACTCCGTCAACACGCCCATGGTGCAGCTCGGCCTCGATGTCGGACTGGACCGGGTGGGGTCGTTCGCCGAGCGCTCGGGGCTGCTCCGATCGAGCCTCGGTCCGCGGGTCCCCACGTTCGCGCTGGGGGAGAACTCGACCCCCAGCGCGATCCGCATGGCCGGCGCCTACGAGACCTTCGCCGCCGACGGCATGCACACCGACCCCTACTCCGTGCGCTCGGTCACCCGCAACGGCACTGCGCTGCCGCTCGACGCGCCGCAGGCGACCCGGGCCGTGACGGCCGAGACCGCCGCCGCCGTGACGGACGCCCTGCGGACCGCCGTCACCGAAGGATCCGCGAAGGCGGTCGGCAAGGCGCACGCCGGTACTGCGGGCAAGACCGGGACGACCGCGGCGAACACGGCGGGCTGGTTCGTGGCCAGCACCGCGCAGGAGTCCACGGCTGTGGTGGTCTACCGGATGTCACTGACCGACCTGCTCCCCCTGCCGCTGACGGGGCTGGGGGGCGACGCCCCGGGCACGCCCGGCAGCGACCGGGCGGTGCGTCTGTGGGCCGACTACGCCAAGGCGGTGAAGTAGGCCGGGAGGCGGCGGGGCGCTGCCGCCCCGGCGCCGTGGGGCCCGGTCACTTGACCAGCGCGGCCCAGTCCGGCGCCTGTGCCGGGTCGAGCAGGCGGAGTTGGGCCAGGACCTTCGGGTCCTGCACGTCGAGCCAGTCCGCCAGCTCCCTGAAGGACACGCAGCGGACGTCCTGGCGCGGGCAGACGTCCTTCATCACGTCCTCGACGGCCTTCATGTAGATGCCGCCGTTCCAGTCCTCGAAGTGGTTGCCGATGAACATCGGCGCCCGGCTGCCGTTGTACACCCGGTTGAAGCCGTTGAGGTACGACATCCGCGTCTGCGTCTGCCAGGCGGCGAACTTGGCCGGGTCGCCCTGGGTGCTGTCGCCCGACTGGTTGTACAGGAAGTTGAAGTCCATGGAGAGGACCTGCACCTCCTTGCCGTGCAGCGGCAGGAGCTGGAGGGGGAAGTTCCATATGCCGTCCTGCTGGGACGGCCACAGCTGGAACTCGCCCGAGGAACTGGCGTCGTAGCGCCAGCCGTACGGTTTGATCGCCGTCAGGAGGTTCTTCTGGCCCTCCAGGCAGGGCGCCCGGCCGCCGACCACTTCCCGGTCCGGGTCGAAGGGCAGGGGCGCCTCCTTGGTGAAACCGGTGTTGGTCTTCCAGTTCTTGATGAAGGAGTACGTCTGGTCGATCTCGCTCTTCCATTCGTCGGGGCTCCAGTCCCCGCCGCCCTTGGGCCCGCAGAAGTGCCCGTTGAAGTGTGACCCGATTTCGTGGCCGTCGTTCCAGGCGCCGCGCAGCTGACCGAGGGTGGACTTGATGTGGGGGACCGTCGGGTACGAGATGGCGGACGAGCCCTGGCCGTGCTGCGGCGGGCGGTACAGCATCTTCTTGTCCTCCGGCAGCAGGTAGATGCCCGTGAGGAAGAAGGTCATGTGGGCCTTGTTCTCCCGGGCCACCTTGCGGAAGTGCGAGAAGAGGTGGTCGTCGCCCTCCAGCGCGCCGTCCCAGGAGAACACCACGAACTGCGGCGGCTTCTCACCGGGCTTCAGCCGCTCGGGCTTGAGCTGTCCCGGCTGCGGCCCGGTGTAGGAGGTCGAACCGTCTCCCAGCACCTTGACCTTGCCGTCCCAGGCCTCCTCCGGCCCCTTCGCCGCGGCGGCGGCCTCGTCGGCCGCACCGTCCGGGGCGGCCATCTTCGCGTCGCCCGGGGCGGTCCCCGAGGAGCCGCCCAGCGTGAAGGCGTACGCGGCTGCCGCCGCCCCGCCCAGGGCGATCACGGCGATGCCCACGCCCAGGCGCCTGCGTCTCTGCGCCTTCCTGCGTACCTTGCGGGTACTCCGGGACTCCGTCCGCTCGTTCGGAGCGGCGTCGGTGTCGGCCATCGCAGTCGTCCCCCCTGATCACCGCAGCCCGGCCGGGTGCGGATGGTTCGTACGAATATAGAACTTGTCGACACTCCGCCCGCACCCCGAGTCCCTCGTGTACGTCGCTTCACAGCCAACCGACAGCCCTGCGCCGGATCCGATCCGGGTGCGTGAAGCTCCGGAGGCGGGGCAGGCGGAGTTCAGGCGGAACGCAGCACAGCCGCCGCGCACGACGTACGGAACAAGGAGGGCCGGCGGAGGATTCTCGCCCCGCCGTCCCCCGTTGACCGAAGGAGTTGTTTTTACGTGCCTGAGCATGTGTGGAGTTACCAGCCGACCTCGGGCCACCTGGCCGGTACGGACCTGACCGGCTACAAGGTCGAGGCGACCGACGGCGACATCGGCAAGGTCGACAAGCACTCCGACGAGGTCGGTGACGCCTACCTGGTGGTCGACACCGGTGTGTGGATCTTCGGCAAGGAGGTCCTCCTGCCGGCCAGCACGGTCATCGGGATCGACCCGGAGAACAAGAAGGTCTTCGTGGACCGCACGAAGGAACAGATCAAGGCCGCGCCCGAGTTCCACCGGGACGAGCACCTCGGCGACGCCGGGTACCGGGCGGAGCTGGGCACCTACTACGGCACCGGCGCCCCCTTCGGCGGCCGCCCCGCCTGATCGCGCTCCCGCACGAAGACGCCGGTCCCGGCACCCTCCCAGGGTGCCGGGACCGGCGTCTTCGTGGCCACGGCGGGACCCCGCGCCGCCCGGCCGCTGCGGATGCCGCTCTCGCACCACTTGGTCACCTGCGGCACGGCCGGTCACGCAAAACTGCTCGGCGACGGCCGGGGCCGGACGCGGCCCGGCCGCCCCGGGCGTGTCCACGAGGCGGGTCCGGCCGTCCGGCCGCCGGCACCCGACGCGCAGGTGCCGCGAGCCCAGGAGTCGATCAGCTGGAGGCGAGCACGGAGTCGTCGAGGGGGCCCGTTCCCGGCAGGTGGTGGCGGGCGGCGATCAGGGCCGCGTGCACGTCCGCCGTGCCGGTGGCCACGCACAGGGCCCGCTCCACGTCCTCGAGCTCCTTGCGCACGGGCGAATGCTCCTCCGCGGCATCGAGTACGGACAGCGCCCAGTAGCGGTCGACGAGGCCGGGGAGCACGGCCGGATGAGCCATCAGCACGGGTGGTTGCCTTTCGTCGGCGGATCCATCGGGTCGCCGTCGCTTACCCTGCCGACCGCCGTTGAATCCCCGCGCGGGTCACCGCGGGTGGGGAGGTCCGTGTGCCGTCCGGTGCCGGGCCCGTGGCCGGCTGCTCAAGCGCCGGAGACGGGGGTGTACCGACCCGCTGTGCGCCCAGGTCGGGAAGATCGCCGACCGGGGCGGCGTCCGGTTGCCGTGCGGCACCGGGCGGCAGCACGTCGTGCCCTTGGTACGGAGGGGAGCCGGCCGCGTGATGGCGGGGGGATGCCACCACGCGGCTCGGGCCCGCTCGGAAACCCGCGCCGCTCACCGCTGCGGACTCCCGTGACCACGCTTGTGGCCACATTCCGCCGCCCCAAACGGTCGGCTCGTATTTCTTTTCCCGGAGTGCGCGGGCCGCCGCGCACGTTTGGCGGCCGCTATCCGGGTCAGACGCGGGGAGCAAGCAGTTCCCGCACCTCCAGGGAGTGATCAGCTGTGTCGCAGGAAGAGAAGGGCAAGGCCAAGGCCGAGCAGGCCAAGGGCAAGCTCAAGGAATCGGCCGGCCGCCTGATGGGTAACGAGCGGCTGACCGGCGAAGGCCGCGCCGAAGGGGCGAAGGGTGACGCCCGCCAGGCCAAGGAAAAGATCAAGGACATGTTCAAGCGGTGACGCGACCGCACCTCAGGTCGTGGGGGGGGGGGGGGGGGGGGGGGGGGGCGGGGGGGCCCCCCCCCCCCCGGGGGGGGGGGGGGGGGGGGGGCCGCCCCCGGGCCCCCCCCCCCGGGGGGGGGGGCCGGGGGCCCCCCGGCCCCGGCTCACCGGGGCGACGGTCCTGACC
>NZ_JBHXRK010000009.1:0-213700 GCF_042716875.1 Streptomyces sp. NPDC058646
GTTTTCCCTGCCCGGGTTTTTTTTTCGGCCCGTCTGCCCGCGGCGGGGGGCCGCCCCGCCCCCCCCCCCCCGCGGGGGCCCCCCCCCCCGGGGGGGGGGGGCCCCCCCCCCCCCCCGCCACCCTTCCCCTGCCGGCCGCCACTGGAGACCCGCCCATGCGCACCCGCACCCGTACGCCCCGCACCCTCCTCCACGGGCTGCTCCTCGGCCTCCTCGCCCTCCTGGGGCCGTGGGGACTCCTGCTCCCGGCCGCAGGGCCGGCCGCGGCCGCGGACAACGGCACCTGGGGGGTCTTCCCCACGCCCCCGGCCGGTGCGGCGATCACCGACCGCGGGTACTTCTTCCACCAGGGCGCGGCCGGCACCACGGTCAGCGACAGCGCGACGATCCTCAACTCCTCCGACCAGGAGCTGACCTTCCGGGTCTTCGCCACCGATGCCGTCAACACCCCGGCCGGGGGAGCCTTCGCGCTGCTCCCGGTGGAGACCGCGCCCAAGGACGTCGGCACCTGGATAGCGCTGCCGCCGGAGGCGGCGGACACCGTCACCGTGCCCGCCAAGGGCCGCAAGGACATCCCCTTCACCGTGAAGGTCCCTGCGGACGCGACGCCCGGCGACCACGTCGGCGGGATCGTCGCCCTCGGCACCGCTGTGGAGGGCGTGCAGCAGGAAGGCAAGGTCCGGGTCGGGGTGAAGCGCTCGGTGGGGGCCCGTATCCACTTCCGCGTACCGGGGCCGGTGACCCCGGGGCTGAGCGTGGAGGACGTGCGGGTCAGCCGGTCGGCTCCGCTGCTGCCCTGGGTCCGCGACGCCCGCGCGACCGTCTCGTACGCGCTGGTGAACCGCGGCAACGTGGTCGTCGAGCCCAAGGTGACGATCTCGGCCGAGGGGCTGTTCGGGCGCCGGGTCCTGGACCGGCCGGCCCGCGAGCTGAAGCTGGTGCTGCTGCCGGGCCAGCGCGTCGAGCTGACCGAACCGTGGCCGGACGCGCCGCAGCTGGACCGGGTCACCGTCGAGATCGGCGCCGGTGCGAACGCCCACCCCGACCTGGTCTCGCGGGCCGAGGCGGAGTTCGTCGCCGTGCCCTGGCCCGCGGCGGGGGCGGCCCTGGTCCTGGCGGGCGTCGCCCTCGCCCTCCGGGTGCTGCGCCGCAGGCGCCGGCGCACGCAGCAGGAGCCGCAGCCCGAACCGGACCTGGCCGGCGCCCGCTGAACCCCCTGCCTGCCCCGGCCGTCCCGCCCCGGACCGCCCAGCCCCGGCCCGCACGGGAGCCGCCCGGCCGGCCGGGACGGCGGGAACCCCCGGCCGGAGGGGATGGCCGGGGGTTCCGTGAGGGGGGCGCCAGGGCCGCCGGGGCGTCAGGGGCGGCGGCGGGCGCCGGTGGTGGCGGGGGGTGTCAGTGGTTGCGGGGGAAGCCCAGGTCCACGCCCGCCGGGGCGTCCGCGGGGTCGGGCCAGCGGGTCGTGACGACCTTGCCGCGCGTGTAGAAGTGGATGCCGTCGTTGCCGTAGATGTGGAGGTCGCCGAAGAGCGAGTCCTTCCAGCCACCGAAGGAGTGGTAGCCCACCGGCACCGGGATCGGCACGTTCACGCCGACCATGCCCGCCTCGATCTCCAGCTGGAAGCGGCGGGCGGCGCCGCCGTCGCGGGTGAAGATCGCGGTGCCGTTGCCGAACGGCGAGGCGTTGATGAGGGCCACGCCCTCCTCGTAGGTCTCGGCGCGCAGCACGCACAGCACCGGACCGAAGATCTCGTCGCGGTAGGCGTCGGAGTCGGTCTTCACGTGGTCGAGCAGTGACAGCCCGATCCAGTGGCCGTTCTCGTTGCCCTCGACGGTGTAGCCCGTGCCGTCCAGGACCACCTCGGCGCCCTGGGCGGCGGCGCCCTTGACGTACGAGGCGACCTTGTCGCGGTGCGCGGCCGTGATGAGCGGGCCCATCTCGGAGGCCGGGTCGTTGCCCGGGCCGATCTTGATCTTCTCGGCACGCTCGCGGATCTTCTCGACGAGGGTGTCGGCGACGGCTCCGACGGCCACGACGGCGGAGATCGCCATGCAGCGCTCGCCGGCCGAACCGTAGGCGGCGGAGACGGCCGCGTCGGCCGCCGCGTCCAGGTCGGCGTCCGGGAGCACCAGCATGTGGTTCTTGGCGCCGCCCAGGGCCTGCACGCGCTTGCCGTTGGCCGAGGCGGTGGTGTGGATGTGCCGGGCGATCGGGGTGGAGCCGACGAAGGAGACAGCCGCGACGTCGGGGTGGGCGAGCAGGGCGTCCACCGCGGCCTTGTCGCCGTGGACCACGTTCAGCACGCCCGCGGGCAGGCCGGCCTCGGTCATCAGCTCGGCCAGCTTGTTGGACGCCGACGGGTCCTTCTCGCTCGGCTTGAGGATGAACGTGTTTCCGCAGGCCACCGCCAGCGGGAACATCCACATCGGGACCATCGCCGGGAAGTTGAACGGGGTGATGCCCGCGACGACGCCCAGCGGCTGGCGGATGGAGGACACGTCGACCCGGTTGGAGACCGAGGTCGACAGTTCGCCCTTGAGCTGCGTGGTGATCCCGCAGGCCAGCTCGACGATCTCCAGGCCGCGTGCGACCTCGCCCAGCGCGTCCGAGTGGACCTTGCCGTGCTCGGCGGTGATCAGCTCGGCGATGGCGTCGCGGTTGGCGTCCAGCAGGGCGCGGTAGGCGAACAGCACCTTGGTCCGGGCGGCCAGCGAGGACTGCCCCCAGGTCTGGAAGGCCTCCTTCGCGACCTGTACGGCCGCGTCGACCTCGGCGGGCGAGGCGAGCGCGACCTGGGTGGTGACCTCGCCGGTCGCCGGGTCGGTGACCGGGCCGTAGTTGCCCGACGCGCCCTCGACGGTCTTGCCACCGATCCAGTGGTTGACGGTCTTCATGCCTTGCTCCTTCACAGATGGCGACGTCGCTGCGCGGCTTGCCGGTCGTACTCTTCCCGGGCCCGGACCGCAGCCTTGCGGGTCGCGGTCCCGGCGACAGGAACATCCCACCACGCCTGTGCCGGAGGCGGGCCCGACACAGTGTCGGGCGTTCGGGTCTGTACGTAGACACATGTGGGACCCGTCGCCGAACGGGCCTCGGCGAGAGCTTCCCGCAGGTCACGTACGGTGCGGGCGCGGATCACCGCCATCCCCAGGGAAGCCGCGTTCGCCGCGAGGTCCACCGGAAGGGGGTCCCCGCTGTACGAGGCGTCCGGCGCGCGGAAGCGGTACCCGGTGCCGAAGCCCTCGCCGCCCACCGCCCCGGAAAGGCCCCCGATCGAGGCGTACCCGTGGTTGTCGAGGACCACCGCCTTGACCGGGACGCCCTCCTGGACGGCCGTGACGATCTCCGTCGGGTTCATCAGGTACGTCCCGTCGCCGACCAGCGCCCACACCGGGCGGCCGGGCGCGGCCAGCGCCACCCCGAGCGCGGCCGGGATCTCGTAGCCCATGCAGGAGTACCCGTACTCGACGTGGTACTGGTCGGCCGAGCGGGTCCGCCACAGCTTGTGCAGGTCGCCGGGGAGGGATCCGGCGGCGTTGACGAGGATGTCGGTGCCGTCGGCCAGCGCGTCGAGCAGCCCGAGCACCTGGGTCTGGCTCGGGGGGCGCTCCTCGTCCGGGGCGGGGACGGCGTAGGCCCGGTCGACGCGCCGCTCCCAGTCCTGCTTGCGCTCCCGGTACGCGGCCTCGTACGCGGGGTCCACCCGGTACCCGGCGACCGCCTCGCGGAGTTCGTCGAGCCCCTCGCGGGCATCGGCCACCAGCGGCCCGGCGGCCAGTTTGTGGGCGTCGTACGGGTCGAGGTTGAGGCCGACGAAACGGACGGCCCGGTGCTGGAAGAGGGTCGCGGAGGCGGTGGTGAAGTCCGTCAGCCGGGTCCCGGCGGCGATGACGAGATCGGCCTCCCGGGCCAGTTCGCAGGCGGTGGCCGTGCCCGTGTGCCCGATCCCGCCGACGTCGGCGGGATGGTCGTACGGGAGCACCCCCTTGCCCGCCTGCGTCACGGCGACCGGGATCCCGGTGGCCTCCGCGAAGGCGGCCAGGGCCGCCTGGGCCGCGCTGTGCCGGATCCCGCCGCCCGCGACGATCAAGGGGCGCGCGGAACCCCGTACGGCCGCCGCCGCGGCGGCGAGCTCGGCGCGGTCGGGCCGGGGCCGGCGGATGCGCCACACCCGGTCGGCGAAGAACTCCTCGGGCCAGTCGTACGCCTCCGCCTGCACGTCCTGCGGAAGGGCGAGGGTGACGGCGCCGGTCTGCACCGGGTCGGTGAGCACCCGCACGGCCTGGAGGGCGGCGGGGACCAGCGCCTCGGGGCGGGTGATCCGGTCGAAGTGGCGGGAGACGGGCCGCAGGGCGTCGTTGACGGAGACGTCGCCCGCGTAGGGCACCTCCAGCTGCTGGAGGACGGGGTCGGCGGGACGGGTGGCGAAGGTGTCGCCGGGCAGCAGCAGCACCGGGATCCGGTTGACGGTGGCGAGGGCGGCGCCCGTGACGAGGTTGGTGGCGCCGGGCCCGATGGAGGTGGTGACGGCGTGCGCGGAGAGCCGCCCGCACTGGCGGGCGTAACCGACGGCGGCGTGCACCATGGCCTGCTCGTTGCGCCCCTGGAGGAAGGGCATCCCTTCCGGCCCGGTCTCCAGGAGGGCCTGGCCGAGGCCCGCCACGTTCCCGTGCCCGAAGATCCCCCAGGTGGCTGCGATCAGCCGGTGGCGCTGCCCGTCGCGCTCGGTGTACTGGTGGGCGAGGAAGCGTACGAGGGCCTGGGCGACGGTGAGCCTCATCGGTGGTCCTCCGCTCCGGGGAAGGGCAGCCGGGGGTCGACGGCCTGTCCGTCCCAGCTGTCCCGGATCCAGCCGTGGTCGGGGTGGTCCCGGATCAGCCACTCCCGGGTGCGGCCCGGTCCGGCCATCACGTTCAGGTAATACATGTCGTGCCCGGGGGCGGCGACGGACGGCCCGTGCCAGCCGTCCGGGACGAGCACGGCGTCCCCGGTCCGCACCTCGGCCAGGATGTCGGTCTTCCCCGCCGGGGAGGGGCTGACGCGCTGGTAGCCGAGGCCGGGGGTGTCGCCGTGCGGGGCGATCTCGAAGTAGTAGATCTCCTCCAGCCGGGACTCCTCGCCGGGGTGGTCCTCGTCGTGCTTGTGGGGCGGGTACGAGGACCAGTTCCCGCCGGGGGTGAGCACCTCCACGGCGATCAGCCGGTCGCAGTCGAAGCCGTCCGGGGAGGCGGCGGCGAAGTTGTTGACCTGGCGTGAACAGTGCCCGGCGCCCCGCAGTTCGACCGGGACGTCCCCGGCGGCCCCGTACCGGGCGGGCAGTCTCCGCTCGCACCTGGCCCCGGCGAGGGCGAACCGCCCGCCGGCGGCCGAGGTGACCTCCGCATGCCCGTCCCGGGGCAGGTACGCGAAGTCGGTGACAGCGTCGAACACCCCCGTCCGCCCGCGCAGTCGGAAGACCTCCGGTCCGCTGCCGGGGGCGGAGCCCCGGTCCTCGGGTCCCGCCGACGGGCGAGGACCGGGTCCGGGCAGAGCCCGCCGGCGGACCTCGCACCCGCCCGACAGCGGGAGCACGATCCACTCCGACTCCCCGCACGGGTGCGCGTACACCTCCCCCGGCGCCAGCTCCAGCACGAGCAGCCTCGTCCAGGACATCCCCCACTCAGACACCACCGGCATGCCCCAGCACCTCCTCGACCTCGTCGGAGAACGGCATCGCCGTCGAACACGCCAGCCGCGAAGCCACGATCGCGCCCGCCGCGTTGGCGTACCGCACGACCCGCTCCAGGTCCCACCCGGCCAGCAGCCCGTGACACAGCGCCCCGCCGAACGCGTCGCCCGCGCCCAGCCCGTTGACCACCTCGACCGCCACCGGCGGGACGTCCGCCACCGTCCCGTCGCGGTGGACCGCCAGCACACCCTCCGGGCCGCGTTTGACCACCGCCAGTTCCACCCCGGCGGCGAGCAGGGCGCGCGCCGCCGCGTACGGCTCGGACTCCCCCGTGGCGATCGCGCACTCCTCGGTGTTCCCGACGGCCACCGTCGCGCGCGCCAGCGCCCGTTCGTAGTGCGGGCCGGGGTCTTCGCGCCACAGCATCGGCCGCCAGTCCAGGTCGAACACCGTCGTCCCGGACCGGGCCCGCGCGTCGAGCGCGGCGAGGGTCGCCGTCCGCGAGGGATCCTCGCTCAGGCCCGTCCCCGTCATCCAGAACACGCGCGCCGCCCGTACGGCCTCCAGGTCCACCTCGTCCGGGGCGATCTCCAGGTCCGGGGCCTTCGGCAGCCGGTAGAAGTACAGGGGGAACCGGTCCGGCGGGAAGATCTCGCAGAAGGTGATCGGGGTGGGCGGGCCGGAGACCTCCGTCGCCCACCGGTCGTCCACGCCGAACCCGCGCAGTTCGGAGCGGAGATACCCGCCGAAGGGGTCCGCGCCGGTCCGGGTGATCAGCGCCACCCGCCGCCCCAGCCGGGCCGCCGCGACGGCCACGTTCGCCGGGGAGCCACCGAGGAACTTGCCGAAGGTCTCCGCCTCGGCCAGTGGTACGCCGGTCGTCAGCGGGTAGAGATCCACCCCGATCCGGCCCATCGTGATCAGGTCGAACGCGAACGGATCGCCGGTGCCGGTCACAGTCAGTCCTCCCACTCTCTCCCACCCTAAGGTGGCCGCTATGACGTCCTCCCCGCCCGCGTTGACCCGTATCCGCGTCGGTTCGGCTCCGGACTCCTGGGGTGTCTGGTTCCCCGACGATCCGCAGCAGACGCCCTGGGAACGCTTCCTCGACGAGGTCGCCGGGGCCGGGTACCGGTGGATCGAGCTCGGCCCCTACGGGTACCTGCCCACCGATCCCGCCCGGCTCACCGAGGAGACGGACAAGCGCGGGCTGCGGGTCTCGGCCGGGACCGTGTTCACCGGACTCCATCACGGGCCCGCCGTGTGGGAGGACACCTGGGCGCACGTGTCGCGGATCGCGGCGCTCACCCGGGCCATGGGCGCGGCCCATCTCGTCGTGATCCCCTCCTTCTGGCGGGACGACAGGACGGGGGAGGTGCGGGAGGACCGCACCCTCACCGCGGAACAGTGGCGTGAACTGACCACCCAGACCGAGCGGCTGGGCCGGGAGGTCCAGGACCGGTACGGACTGCGGATCGTCGTCCATCCGCACGCCGACACCCACATCGACACCCCGGAGAACGTGGCCCGCTTCCTGGACGCCACCGACCCCGGGCTCGTCTCCCTCTGTCTGGACACCGGGCACTACGCGTACTGCGGCGGCGACAGCGTCGAGGCGATCGAGACCTTCGCGGAGCGGATCGGCTACCTCCACCTCAAGCAGGTGGACCCGCGGATCCTCGCCGAAGTCGTGGCGCAGGAGCTGCCGTTCGGTCCGGCGGTGGGCCGGGGGGTGATGTGCGAGCCGCCGTCGGGGGTGCCCGCGCTGGAGCCCGTACTGGCGGCGGCCCAGCGGCTCGGGGTGGACCTCTTCGCCATCGTGGAGCAGGACATGTACCCGTGCCCGCCGGACCGGCCGCTGCCGATCGCCCGCCGTACCCGTGCCTACTTGCGCTCCTGCGGCGCCTGAAGGAGGAACCGACATGACCAGCACGCTCGGTATCGCCGTCATCGGCACCGGGAAGATGGGCGCCGACCACGTCCGCCGGATCGGCCGGACCGTGGGCGGGGCCCGGGTGGTGGCCGTGGCCGACCCGGACGGGGACCGGGTCAAGGAGGTCGCGGGCCGTCTCGACGGTGCGGGCGCGTACACCGACCCGGCGGCGGCGATAGCCGCGCCCGGGGTGCAGGCCGTACTGATCGCCTCGCCCGGGCCCGCGCACGAGGAGGCGCTCCTGCACGCCCTGGAGCGGGAACTGCCGGTGCTGTGCGAGAAGCCGCTGACGCCGGACCCGGAGGGTGCGCTGCGGGTGATGGAGGCGGAACGGCGGCTGGGGCGGCGCCTGGTGCAGGTGGGCTTCATGCGGCGGCACGACGCCGAGTACGAGCGCCTCAAGGAGCTGTTGGACGCGGGGGCGATCGGGCGGCCGCTCTTCCTGCACTGCCGCCACCGCAACGCCTCCTCGCCGTCCTTCTTCACCAGCGACATGCTGATCAGCGATTCGGTGGTGCACGAGGTGGACGCGGCGCGCTGGCTGCTGGGGCAGGAGGTCACTGCGGTGTCGGTGCTCTCGCCCCGTCCCGCGTCGGCGGCTCCGGAGGGTCTGCGCGATCCGCGGCTGGTGCTGCTGGAGACCTCCGGCGGGGCGGTCGTCGACGTGGAGATCTTCGTCAACTGCGGGTTCGGCTACCAGGTGCAGTGCGAGGCGGTCGGCGAGTCCGGGACGGCCCGGATCGGTGACGGCCACGCGATGGTGGTGCAGTCGGGGGGCCGGTGGGGCGGGGAGATCGACCAGGACTTCACGGTGCGCTTCGCCGATGCCTACGACCGTCAGCTGCGGCGCTGGGTGGCGGCCGCGGCGCGGGGCCGGGTGGCGGGACCGGACGCCTGGGACGGCTACGCGGCGGCGGCGGTCTCGGCGGCGGGGCTGGCGGCCTCGCGCAGCGGCGTACGGACCGTGGTGGAGCAGGTGGAGCGGCCGGCCCTGTACCGCTGAGCCGTTTCGTCCCTCGTTCGGTACATCAGGACCGGGCGACCCCTGTGACGCATCTGTCACAGGGGTCCCCTTCATGTCACGCATGTCCGTATGACGCGGGTTTTCCGTCACAGGCGTTCGACAGCCCCTCCCCTGTCCTGCACCGGCGTCGTTCCCTGGGCACAACCCGAGTGATCGTCACGGTCCACGCGCCGGCTCCCCCGACGGCCTCCCGGCCGGCCCTGCGGCGTGGACAAGGAGGTGTCGTGCATGAGCGACCGACAGCTGTGGTCCTACAAGGAGATTGCCGCCCACATCCGCGTCCAGCCGGACACCGTGCGCTCCTATCGCAAGCACGGTCTCCTGCCCCCTCCCGACCACGTGGAGGGCGGCAAGCCCTACTGGTACGCCGACACCGTCCGCGCATGGGTGGCCCGCCGCCCCGGCAACCGGGGCCGCCGCGAGGACTGACCCGCGGTCCGGCCGGCGGCGGGGCCGCAGCGGGCCCCGGGTCTGCGCCGTCGCCGCCCGGTCCGTTCACCAGGACCTGTCGTCGCCGGCCCGCGCCCTTCCGCCGCCGAGCAGCGCCTTCAAGTCGAACTCGATCCCGGTGACCACGTAGGACAGCGGTACCAGGAAGCCGAAGCCCATGGCTTCCACCGCAGCAGGGCGAGCGCGGCCGCCCAGGCCCACAGGGACCGGTTGAGGTGTCTCCCCTGACCTGGTCGAACTGGATCTCGTAGCCGGCCAGGAAGATCAGCATGGCGAGGCCGAGCCGGCTCAGTACGTCGATGACCTGCCCGCGCGAGGAGCGGTGCGAGAACGGCGGCGGCCGTGATCAGGACGAGGGTTCCCGGATGATCCATATGCGCCGTTTACGTACAGTTCAGAGTGATCTGCCATTCAGAGATCCCGGGCTCCAGATACTCGCTTCGATACCCCCTAGGGGTATAGTCTCTGAGTGTCGGGAGGACGGTGGAGGGATCCGCCGCCCCTCCGGTGCCCGGACACGCCCCTGAAGAGGAGAACGAGATGACCGCCGAGACGGACACCCAGACCACCACCGTCTACCGGGTGACCGGCATGACCTGCGGGCACTGCGAGGGCGCGGTGACCGCCGAGCTCGCCGCCCTGCCGGGCGTCAGCTCGGTCAAGGCCGTCGCCGCGACCGGCGAGGTCACCGTGGTCTCCACCGCCGCACTCGCCGACGAGGACGTCCGCGCCGCCGTGGACGAGGCCGGGTACGAGTTCGCCGGCCGGGCCTGAGCACCTTCCTCCTGCGGCAGCACCCCGCACAGCACGCAGCAGTACCCCGCCGGGCCGTGCCGGCCAGCTGATACTGGTTCCGTACGGCCCGGCCCTCCCCCCTGGAGCCGGAACATGACCAGCACAGTGCACGACGGGCCCATAGCAGCGGTCGAGCTCTCGATCGGCGGGATGACCTGCGCCTCCTGCGCGGCCCGCATCGAGAAGAAGCTCAACCGGATGGACGGCGTCGAGGCCACGGTGAACTACGCCACCGAGAAGGCCCACGTCTCCTACGGCGGGGACGTCCGGGTCGCCGACCTGATCGCGACCGTCGTCAGGACCGGGTACACCGCCGCGGAGCCCGAACCGCCGCAACCGGAACCCGCCGCCGGGGCCCGGGCCGCCGCACCCGACCCCGAACTCGCCGCACTGCGCGGCCGGCTGCTCGTCTCCGCCGCCCTGGCCCTGCCCGTCGTCCTGCTCGCGATGGTCCCCGCCCTCCAGTTCGACAACTGGCAGTGGCTCTCCCTGACCCTCGCCGCCCCGGTCGTCGTCTGGGGCGCGCTCCCCTTCCACCGGGCCGCCTGGACCAACGCCCGGCACGGCGCCGCCACCATGGACACCCTGGTCTCGGTCGGCACCCTGGCCGCCTTCGCCTGGTCCCTGTGGGCCCTGTTCTTCGGCCACGCGGGCATGCCGGGCATGCGGCACGGCTTCGACCTGACGATCTCCCGTACGGACGGCTCCTCCGCCATCTACCTGGAGGTGGCGGCCGGCGTCGTCAGCTTCATCCTCCTCGGCCGCTACCTGGAGGCCCGCTCCAAGCGGAAGGCCGGGGCGGCCCTGAAGGCCCTGATGGAACTGGGCGCCAAGGAGGTCGCCGTCCTGCGCGCGGGCCGCGAGGTGCGCATCCCGGCCGGTGCGCTCGCCGTCGGCGACCGCTTCGTCGTACGCCCCGGCGAGAAGATCGCCACCGACGGCACCGTCGTCGAGGGCCGCTCCGCCGTCGACGCCTCCATGCTGACCGGCGAGTCGGTCCCGGTCGAGGTCTCCGTCGGCGACGCGGTCACCGGGGCCACCGTCAATGCCTCCGGCCGCCTCGTCGTCGAAGCCACTCGCGTCGGCGCCGACACCCAGCTCGCCCGGATGGCCCGGCTCGTCGAGGAGGCCCAGAACGGCAAGGCCGAGGTGCAGCGCCTCGCCGACCGGGTCTCCGGGATCTTCGTTCCGGTCGTCCTGCTGCTCGCGCTCGGCACCTGGGTCACCTGGCTGCTGATCACCGACGACCCCACCGCCGCCTTCACCGCGGCCGTGGCCGTCCTGATCATCGCCTGCCCGTGCGCCCTGGGCCTGGCCACCCCGACCGCGCTCATGGTGGGCACCGGACGGGGCGCCCAGCTCGGGATCCTGATCAAGGGGCCGGAGGTGCTGGAGTCCACCCGCCGCGTGGACACCGTCGTCCTGGACAAGACCGGAACCGTCACCACCGGCCGGATGACCCTGACCGGCGTGCACCCCGCCCCGGGCGTCGCCGAGGACGAACTGCTGCGCCTCGCCGGGGCCCTGGAGCACGCCTCCGAGCACCCGATCGCCCGGGCCGTCGCCACCGGTGCGGCCGGCCGGGCGGGCGCACTGCCCGTCCCCGAGGGGTTCGAGAACCTCGCCGGACTGGGCGTGCAGGGCGTGGTCGAAGGGCACGCCGTCCTGGTGGGCCGGGAGCGGCTGCTGGCCGACCGGTCGATCGAGCTTCCCGCCGGGCTGGTGCGGGCCAAGGCGGCGGCCGAGGCCCAGGGCGCCACGGCCGTCCTGGTGGCCTGGGACGGGGAGGCGCGCGGGGTGCTGACCGTGGCCGACGCGGTGAAGGGGACCAGCGCCGAGGCGATCGTCCGGCTGCGGGCCCTCGGCCTCACCCCGGTGCTGCTGACCGGCGACAACAAGGCCGTGGCCGAGGCGGTGGCCCGCGAGGTGGGCATCGACGAGGTGATCGCCGAGGTGCTCCCGCAGGACAAGGCGGACGTCGTCCGCGGACTCCAGGCGCGGGGCCGTACGGTCGCCATGGTCGGCGACGGGGTCAACGACGCGGCCGCGCTGGCCCAGGCCGACCTCGGCCTGGCCATGGGTACCGGGACGGACGCCGCGATCGAGGCGGGCGACCTGACCCTGGTACGGGGCGACCTGAGGGTGGCCGCGGACGCGATCAGGCTGTCCCGCCGGACCCTGGCCGTCATCAAGGGCAACCTGTTCTGGGCCTTCGGCTACAACGTGGCCGCCCTGCCGCTGGCGGCCGCCGGACTGCTCAACCCCATGATCGCGGGAGCGGCGATGGCCTTCTCCTCGGTCTTCGTGGTGACGAACAGCCTCCGGCTGCGGTCCTTCCGCTAGGGGGTCCGCCGGCCTTCCGCCAGGGGTCCCCTGGACGGAGTCCGGAGGGCTCCCCTCCGCGGAGCGCACACACTTCCTTCACGGGAGACGCAGATCACAGTGATCGCAGCGTAACCATCCGGGGTCGACACGGGTCTAATGAGGCAGTGCCAGGAACGTCTTGGGGGCGTTCCACGGAGGTCTTGGGGGACGTCCGCGGCACCAGCCGGCCGGGACGCGTGCCCGCGGGAAGCTTTGAGCGGCCCTCCCGACCCGAAACGGGTCCCGGCAGACACCGACGCCCCGGTCCGGGTCCCGTGGGGGGAATCCGCTCCGGGGAAAGGAAAGCGCCCCGACCGTCGACCCGTGGGGGGATCGGCGGCGGGGCGCTTTTCGTGAACCTCGCGTGCGGCCTCGGCCGCGGGGGGGAGAGTGCCTCGGGTCAGCGGGCCTCGACCGGAACGAAGTCGCGCAGGACCTCGCCGGTGTAGATCTGGCGCGGGCGGCCGATGCGGGAACCCGGCTCCTTGATCATCTCGTGCCACTGGGCGATCCAGCCGGGCAGCCGGCCGATCGCGAAGAGCACGGTGAACATCTCGGTCGGGAAGCCCATGGCCCGGTAGATGAGACCGGTGTAGAAGTCCACGTTCGGGTAGAGGTTGCGCTCGACGAAGTAGTCGTCGGCCAGCGCGTGCTCCTCCAGCTTGAGCGCGATGTCCAGCAGCTCGTCGCTCTTGCCGAGCGCCGAGAGGACGTCGTGCGCCGCGGCCTTGATGATCTTCGCCCGGGGGTCGAAGCTCTTGTAGACGCGGTGCCCGAAGCCCATCAGGCGGACGCCGTCCTCCTTGTTCTTCACCTTGCGGATGAAGGCGTCGACGTCGCCGCCGTCGTTGGCGATGCCCTCGAGCATCTCCAGGACGGACTGGTTGGCGCCACCGTGCAGCGGACCCCACAGGGCCGAGATGCCGGCGGAGATCGAGGCGAACATGTTCGCCTGCGAGGAGCCGACCAGGCGCACGGTGGAGGTCGAACAGTTCTGCTCGTGGTCCGCGTGCAGGATCAGCAGCTTGTCGAGCGCCGAGACCACGACCGGGTCCAGGTCGTACTCCTGGGCCGGCACGGAGAAGGTCATGCGCAGGAAGTTCTCGACGTAGCCGAGGTCGTTGCGCGGGTAGACCACCGGGTGGCCGACCGACTTCTTGTACGCGTACGCCGCGATCGTCGGGAGCTTGGCCAGCAGCCGGATCGTCGAGAGGTGGCGCTGCTTCTCGTCGAAGGGGTTGTGGCTGTCCTGGTAGAACGTCGACAGCGCGCTGACCACGGAGGACAGCATCGCCATCGGGTGCGCGTCACGCGGGAAGCCGTCGTAGAAGCGCTTCACGTCCTCGTGCAGCAGCGTGTGCTGGGTGATCTCGTTGCGGAACGACGCGAGCTGGTCGACGGTCGGCAGCTCACCGTTGATCAGCAGGTAGGCGACCTCGATGAAGGTCGAACGCTCGGCCAGCTGCTCGATCGGGTAGCCGCGGTAGCGCAGGATGCCCTGCTCACCGTCGAGGTAGGTAATCGCGGACTTGTAGGCCGCGGTGTTGCCGTAGCCGCTGTCCAGAGTGACGAGCCCGGTCTGGGCCCTCAGCTTCGAGATGTCGAAGCCCTGGTCACCGACGGTGCTCTCGACCACCGGGTAGGTGTATTCACCGTCCGCGTACCGGAGTACTACAGAGTTGTCGCTCACGTCATCCCTCACCGACGTAGTGCCTCTTCTTCGAGGTGCCCTGACTGCCTCTACCTTCCCCCATTTGGCGCAGGAGAGTGCACTCGGGGTCGGCGTTTGGTGCTTTTGACGGCACTGAGTGCCGCCAAGCTGCTCATCCTGCCCCCTCCGCACCGGTGGTGGAACCCCAAATGATCGATCATCTAGGTGATGTTTCCCACCGGTATGCGGCCGGACAGTCTGGGCGCGACCGCCGTGTACCTCCTGCCTGCGGAAACCGTACGCACAGCCTGCCCGAGCGCTTTGCGGGACCCGACGAGGACGACCAGTTTCTTCGCCCTCGTCACCGCCGTGTACAGCAGGTTCCGCTGGAGCATCATCCAAGCTCCGGTGGTGACGGGGATCACCACCGCCGGATATTCACTCCCCTGGGAACGGTGGATGGTGACGGCGTACGCGTGGGCCAGTTCGTCGAGCTCCGCGAACTCGTAGCCGATCTCCTCGTCCTCCTCCGTCCGTACCGTCAGGCGCTGTTCGTCGGCGTCGAGGCCGGTGACCACGCCGACCGTGCCGTTGAAGACGCCGTTGGCGCCCTTCTCGTAGTTGTTCCGGATCTGGGTCACCTTGTCGCCCACCCGGAAGACCCGGCCGCCGAAGCGCTTCTCCGGCAGGTCCGGCCGGGCCGGGGTCATGGCCTGCTGCAGGAGGCCGTTGAGGTTCCCGGCGCCGGCCGGGCCCCGGTGCATCGGCGCGAGGACCTGGACGTCGCGGCGCGGGTCGAGTCCGAACCGTGCCGGGATGCGGCGGGCGGCGACGTCGACGGCGAGCCGCCCGGCCTCCTCGGTGTCCTCCTCGGGGAAGAGGAAGAAGTCCGGCAGCCCCTCGGTGACCGGCGGCAGGCCGGTGTTGATCCGGTGGGCGTTGGTGACCACGCCGGACTGCTGGGCCTGCCGGAAGATCCGGGTCAGCCGGACCGCGGGCACGGGGCCGCCCTCGGCCAGCAGGTCCCGCAGCACCTCCCCGGCGCCGACGGAGGGCAGCTGGTCCACGTCCCCGACCAGCAGCAGGTGCGCGCCCGGCGCCACGGCCTTGACCAGCTTGTTGGCCAGCAGCAGGTCCAGCATCGAGGCCTCGTCCACCACGACCAGGTCCGCGTCCAGCGGCCGTTCCCGGTCGTAGGCCGCGTCGCCGCCCGGCTTGAGCTCCAGCAGCCGGTGCACCGTGGAGGCCTCGGCCCCGGTCAGCTCGGCCAGCCGCTTCGCCGCCCGCCCGGTGGGTGCGGCGAGGACGACCTTGGCCTTCTTGGCACGGGCCAGCTCCACGATCGAGCGGACGGTGAAGGACTTGCCGCAGCCCGGTCCGCCGGTGAGGACGGCGACGCGGCGGGTGAGCGCGAGGCGGACCGCGTCCCGCTGCTCGGGCGCGAGTTCGGCCCCGGTCCGTCCCGCGAGCCAGCCCAGCGCCTTGTCCCAGTCCACGTCCTGGAAGGCGGGCATCCGGTCGTCCTCGGCGTGCAGGAGCCGGCGCACCTGCCCCACCAGCGACAGCTCGGCCCGGTGGAAGGGCACCAGGTAGACGGCGGTGAGCGGGTCCGGTCCGCCCTGCGGGTCGGGCACCCGTTCCCGTACGACCCCCTCCGGGTCGGCGGCGAGTTCGGCCAGGCAGTCGATGACCAGGCCCGTGTCCACCTGGAGCAGTTTCACCCCGTCGGCGATCAGCCGCTCCTCGGGCAGGAAGCAGTGGCCCTGGTCGGTGGACTGGGAAAGGGCGTACTGGAGCCCGGCCTTGACCCGCTCCGGGCTGTCGTGCGGGATGCCGACGGCCTGGGCGATCCGGTCGGCGGTGAGGAAGCCGATGCCCCAGACGTCGGCGGCGAGCCGGTAGGGCTGGTTCTTCACCACCGAGATGGAGGCGTCGGCGTACTTCTTGTAGATGCGGACCGCGATGGAGGTGGAGACGCCGACGCCCTGGAGGAAGACCATGACCTCCTTGATGGCCTTCTGCTCCTCCCAGGCGGCCCCGATCAGCTTCGTCCGCTTGGGGCCCAGACCCGGTACCTCCACCAGCCGCTTCGGCTCGGCCTCGATCACGTCGAGGGTGTCGGTGCCGAAGTGCTCCACGATGCGGTCGGCGATCTTCGGGCCGATCCCCTTGATCAGGCCGGAGCCGAGGTAGCGCCTGATGCCCTGGATGGTGGCGGGGAGCACGGTGCGGTAGTTCTCCACCGTGAACTGCTTGCCGTACTGCGGGTGGGAGCCCCAACGGCCTTCCATGCGCAGCGATTCACCGGGCTGCGCGCCCAGCAGGGCGCCGACGACGGTGAGGAGGTCGCCGCTGCCGCGGCCGGTGTCGACACGCGCGACCGTGTAGCCGCTCTCCTCGTTGGCGTAGGTGATGCGTTCGAGCACCCCCTCCAGCACTGCCCGTTGCACCGTCCCGTCGTCTGCCATGGCACGAAGTTACCCCGGGGCGCCGACAGTGCGGCGGGCCTGTGGACGAACCGGTGGCGGCGGGCTCCTGGAAGGACCAAAGGGGGTCCGGCCTCGCGGCCGGACCCCCTCACGGTTACCCCTCCCGTGCCGGACTTCCCGATCCCCCCGGATCCCCTCCCGGAAGTCCCGACGCACCATACGACCCCCGATGCGCGTGGAGGGTTGCACTCCGATCTACAGATTTACCTTTCCGTTACCAACCACCTACCCAAGGTGCTGGCGAATCGGCACGGAAGTAGCGTTTCGGACATGAGCGAATCTTCATTCCAGGACGACGTGCTGGGCGAGCTCGGCGACGACAAGCTGACCGAGATCGCGGGCCTGCTCGGCACGGACACCGACGGCGCCCGCGCGACCGTCGCGCAGACGGTCGGCGCCATGACCGGCGACCTCCAGCAGAAGGCCGGTGCCGACGACGACGACGGCGTGGCGGTGCGCCAGGCGTTCGCGGAGGTCACCGAGCCGCCGCTGCAGGGCGTGGCCACGCTCGGCGGCGTCGGGGGGATGCTCAGCGGCGGGATGATGGCCGGGGTGCTCGCGAAGCTGGCCAAGCCCGTGGCCGGCGCGGTGTCGAAGAAGACCGGCATTCCCGCCCCCACCATCAGCCGCGTCATCGAGATGCTGATCCCCGTCCTGCTGGCGGTCTTCGCCAGGCGCGCCGCCGCCGGCAAGGGTGCCGGCGCCCCGGCCGCGGGCGGCCCGGCCGCGGGCGGCCCGGCCAGGGCGGGCGGCGGCCTGGGCGACCTGCTCGGCCAGATCCTGGGCGGTGGCAGGAAGTAGCGCCTATCCTCGGGCGCCATGGACACGCCCGAGGCAGCATCGGTGCGGCTGCGCGATCCCGAGCCCGGCGACCTGGGCTGGATCGTGCAGCGGCACGGCGCGCTCTACGCCGCCGCGTACGGCTGGAACGCCGAGTTCGAGGGCCTGGTGGCCCGGGTCGTCGCCGATTTCGCCGAGGACCACGACCCGTATCTGGAACGGGTCTGGATCGCCGAGGCGGACGGCCGCCCGGTCGGCTCGGTGATGTGCGTGCGCGAGGGCGGGGCTCCCGGCACCGCCCGGCTGCGGCTCCTCCTAGTCGACCCGGCCGAACGGGGCCGGGGCGTCGGTACGCGCCTGGTCGGTGCGGTCGTCGCCTTCGCCCGTTCGGTGGGCTACCGCGAACTGGTGCTGTGGACGGACGAGGCGCTGCACGAGGCCCGTTCCCTGTACCTGCGGGCGGGCTTCACCCTGGTCGCCGAGCGCCCCCGCCGCTCGTACGGCGCCGCCCTCACGGCGCAGGACTGGCGGCTGCCGCTCCAGCAGGACTTCCCGCGCTGACGCCCGCACCGGGCCCCGTACGGTCCGGGACGCGCCGCGGGACACCCCCCAGCGAGGTGAGCGCCACCCCGCCGACCAGGAGCAGCGCCGCCAGCCAGCGCGTGCCCGAGACCGCTTCCCCCAGGACCAGCGCCGCCGAGGACATCCCGAACACCGGCACCAGCAGCGAGAACGGGGCCACGGCGGAGGCCGGGTAGCGGCGCAGCAGGTACCCCCAGGCGCCGAAGCCGAACACGGTGGAGACCCAGGCGACGTAGCCGATGACGGCGAGGCCGGCCCCGTCCAGGGCGCGCAGCGCGGCCAGGTCCCGCTCGGGCCCCTCCAGCAGCAGCGAGAGCGCGAGCAGCGGCAGCACCGGGACCGTGGACACCCACACCATGAAGTTCAGCGCGTCGGGCGGGGCGGCCCTGCGGGTCAGGACGCTGGAGACGCCCCAGCAGGCCGCGGCCCCGACGACCAGGGCGAAGCCGAGCACGGGTCCGGACGTGCCCCCGTCCGCCGCGGCCACGGCGATGCCCGCGAGTGCGACCCCCATGCCGAGCACCCGGAGCCGGCCGGGCCGTTCGCGCAGCAGCAGCGCCGCGAGGAGGGCGGTGAAGACGGCCTGCACCTGGAGCACCAGGGAGGACAGACCGGCCGGCATCCCGGCGTCCATGCCCGTGAAGAGGAGTCCGAACTTGGCGATGCCGAGGACCGCCCCCACCCCGAGGATCCACTTCCAGGCGACCTTGGGGCGCCCGACGAGGAAGACCGCGGGCAGGGCCGCGACGAGGAAGCGCAGGGCCGACAGCAGCAGCGGCGGGAAGTGGCCGAGTCCGATCTCGATGACGACGAAGTTGAAGCCCCAGACGGCGGCGACGAGTACGGCGAGTGCGGTGTGTACGGGACGCATGCTCCGAGCATCGACGCCCCGATCGTGTAGCACCAGCACGGATCTCTCCGGGATGGATGAAGCGTTGCTACCGGGTGGGGCGGGTGCCACGATGGATCCGTGCTCGATCTCTCCCGGCTGCGCGCCCTGCACGCCGTCTCCGTCCACGGATCGGTCGCGGGCGCGGCGGCCGCCCTCGGCTACACCCCCTCCGCGGTCTCCCAGCAGATCGCCAAGCTGGAGCGGGAGACCCGGACCACCCTGCTGGAGCGGCGGGGCCGGGGCGTCGCGCTGACCGAGGAGGCCCGGCACCTGGCGGGCGCGGCCCAGGAGCTGCTGGCCATCGTCGAGCGCGCCGAGACCACCCTGGAGGAGCGGCGCGGACAGCCGAGCGGGCTGCTGACGGTGGCCGCCTTCGCCTCGGCAGCGCGCGGGCTGCTCCCGGAGGTGCTGGCCGGCCTGGCCCGCCGTCATCCGGCGCTGGACGTACGCCTCACGGAGGTCGACCCCCACCTGTCCGTGGACCTGGTGGCCCGGGGCGTCACCGATCTGGCGGTGGCCCACGACTGGGACATCGCGCCCCTGCCGGCACCCGAGGGGGTCGAGCAGGCGGTGATCGGGGACGACCGGTGCGACCTGGTGGTCCCGGCCGGGCATCCCTTCACGGCCCGGCGGGCCGTGCGCCGGGCCGATCTCGGCGGGCAGCGGTGGGTGTGCCAGCCGCCCGGCCGGGTCTGCCACGACTGGCTGGTGCGGACCCTGCGCACGGCCGGTCTCGAACCCGACATCGCGCACGTGGCCGAGGAGAACCACACGATCGTCGCCCTGGTCGCGGCCGGGCTCGGCGTGGCGGTCGTCCCCCGGCTGGGCACCGGAGCGCTGCCGCCCGGAGCGGTGGCCGTCCGGCTGGAACCGGGCCCCGTACGGCGGCTGTACGCCCTGTGGCGGACGGGCGCGGCCCGCCGCCCCGCGATCACGGAAGCGGTGCGGGCCCTTCAGGAGCACTGGGCCGCCCGGCCGGAGCCGTCCCGGCCCACGTCCGGGGGACCTCCCGAGTGTCCCTGACGCCCCGGGCCCCGGCCCGGCGTAGGGTCCGGCGCGTGCCGTACGAAGCCTCCCGCCGGACCCTGCTCGCCGTGGCCGCCATGGCCGCCGTCACGGCCGCCGGGGTCGTCTCCGCCACCGTGGGGAACAGCCCCGCCCCCGACGACTCGCGCAACCCCGGCGGCGACCCCGCCGGGTCCCCGGGCAGCCGTCCCGACCGGGCGGGGCTGCGCCGCCTGGTGGAGGGGATGAGCCTGGCCGAGAAGGTCGGCCAGCTCTTCGTCTCCCGGGTGTACGGCCATTCGGCGGCCGATCCCGATCCGGCGGACGCCGACAAGAACCTGGAGCTCTTCGGGGTGCGCACCGGTGCCGAGCTGGTGTCCCGCTACCACCTGGGCGGGATCATCTACTTCGCCTGGGCGCACAACATTCGTGACCCGCACCAGATCGCCGGACTCTCGGCCGGACTCCAGGAGGCCGCCCGGGCCACGGGCGCGCGCGTCCCGCTGCTGCTCTCCACCGACCAGGAGCACGGGATCATCGCCCGGATCGGCCGGCCCGCCACCCTGTTCCCCGGGGCGATGGCCCTGGGCGCGCTGCACGGCGCGGCCGGTTCCACCGGGGAGGCCCGCCGGGCGGCGCGCATCGCGGGGGCCGAACTGGCCGCCATGGGCATCCGGCAGGACTACGCCCCCGTGGCCGACGTCAATGTCAATCCGGCCAATCCGGTCATCGGCGTACGGTCCTTCGGTTCGGACCCGCACGCGGTGGCCGCGCTCGTCGCCGCCCAGGTCCGCGGCTACCAGGGCGCCGGGGTGGCGGCGACCGCCAAGCACTTCCCGGGCCACGGGGACACCGAGACCGACAGCCACGTCGGCCTGCCCGTCATGCGGCACACCCGCGCGGTCTGGGAGGAGCTGGACGAGCCGCCCTTCCGGGCGGCGGTGGAGGCGGGCGTGGACGCCGTCATGACGGCGCACATCGTCTTCCCGGCCCTGGACCCCTCCGGGGACCCGGCGACCCTCTCCCGGCCGATCGTCACCGGCATCCTGCGCGAACGCCTGGGGTTCCGGGGGGTGGTGGTCACCGACGCCCTCGACATGGCCGGGGTCCGCCAGAAGTACGGGGACGACCGGGTTCCGGTGCTGGCGCTGAAGGCGGGCTGCGACCAGCTGCTGAACCCGCCGGACCTGGGGCTCGCGCACCGCAGCGTGCTGGCCGCCGTCGAGGCGGGCGAGCTGACGGAGGAGCGGATCGAGGAGTCGGTGCTGCGGATCCTGGAACTGAAGGCCCGCCGGGGCCTGTTCGAGGAGGAGCCGCCCACCGCGGAGCGGGTGGACCGGGTGGTGGGCATCCCGGAGCACCTGGCGGCGGCCGACGCGATCGCGGCCGGTACGACCACCCTGCTGGCGAACCCGGTGGGACTGCTCCCGCTGGACGCGACGGCCGCCCCCCGGCTGCTGGTCACCGGGACCGACCCGGTCTCCCCCAGCGGTACGACGGGACCCCCTACGGCCGTACTGGCCCGGGAGCTGACCGCCCTGGGCTGCCGGGCCACGGCGGCGCCCCCGGCCCGCGCGGTGGCCGGGGCGCCCGGCCACGCGGCGGTCCTGGTGTGCACGTACAACGTGCCCGAGGGGGAGGGTGCGCAGCGCACGCTGGTCACGGACCTCCTGGCCACCGGGGTGCCGGTGGTCGTGGTGGCGGTCCGCAACCCGTACGACCCCGCGCGGCTGCCGCGGTGTGCGGCCGAGCTGGCGACGTACGCGTGGACGGACGTGGAGATGCGGGCGGCGGCCCGGGTGCTGACCGGGGCGGTGCGGCCCTCCGGCCGCCTGCCGGTCCCGGTCCCGGGCCGCTACCCGCTGGGCCACGGGCTGACGTACTAGCCCGCGGCCCGGCGGGGGCCGGTCACGGCCGCAGCTGCGGCTCCCGCTCCGGGTCGGGCTGGTCGAGCCGGGCGTCGGGCGCGGCCAGCGGCGCCGCCTTCCCCGCGTCGGCGAGGGCGGCGGCCGGGGCGACCCCGGCCCACTGGAGGATCTTCGCGGTGGCGAGGGCCCGCTCGCCGTCGAGCAGCTTGGCGACGTTCGCCCCGTGGTTGGCGCCCGGCGCGGTCATCACGTAGCTGTCGCGCACCCCGTAGCCGAGGCGGAACGGTTCGGCGCTCCACGGGTCGTTCTGCCCGTTCACGAACAGCATCTGGTGGGCGTTGTTGCGCACCCAGGTGTCGACGTCCTTCATGGCTCCCGGCTGGAAGGTCATGGGGATGTCGCGGGGCACGAAGTTGCGCGGCGGCTGGTAGCCGTAGCGGCTGAGGCCCTTGAGGTGCGGCTGCTTGATGTCCGGGGAGCCGAGCTGGGTGCCCGCCTGGTAGTAGTACGGGGTGTAGGTCTCCAGGCCCTGGTCGGAGTAGGCGGAGAAGCCGGAGATCGCGTCGATCGTGTCCCAGATCTCCTGGTCGCTCGCGGTCGCGGCGGCCGGGACGGAGGCGCAGTCGGCGAGCAGGCTGTACTGCCAGAAGGCCCACACGTAGTCGAGGACGACGGCCTCGTAGGCCCGGTCGAGGTCCCCGACGGTGGTGAAGGTCCAGCCGTTCTCGGCGGCGGCGGCCGCGTACTTGGCCTCCAGCGGCTCGCGGCGTACGAGCGCCTCGCGCTGCACCGCGTTCAGCTTGTCGCGGCACTCCTTGGTGCCGACCTTGGCGAAGAACCGGTCGTAGGCCGAGTCCTCGCCGTTGGCGATGTCGTTGGGCGCGACGTAGGCGACGACGCCGTCCATGTCGCGCGGGTAGAAGCGCTCGTAGTACGTGGCCGTCATGCCGCCCTTGCTGCCGCCGGTGGCCAGCCACTTCTTGGCGTAGATCTTCTTCAGGGCGGTGAAGATGCGGTGCTGGTCGCTGGCGGCCTGCCAGATGTCCAGGTGGGCCCAGTTGGCCGGGTCGGGCCGGGAGGGCGTGAAGAATCGATACTCCATGGACACCTGGTTGCCGTCGACGATGGTCGTCGGCTCACTGCGGCGCGGGTTGGTGTTGACGTTGTAGCCGGAGGTGAAGAAGACCGTCGGCCGCGAGACGTCCTTGTGCAGCAGGGTCAGGCGCTGCTGGAAGGTGCCCTTCCACGGCTGCCGGTGGTCGACCGGCTGCTCGTAGTTCAGTACGAAGAAGCGGTAGCCGGGGTACGGCTTCTCCTCGATCAAACTCATCCCGGGGATGCCCAGGATCTGGTCCTTGATGTCCGTCGCGGCCGCCGGCCCTGCGGCGGTGGCCGCCTGTGCCGTGGAGCCGGCCGCACCCATGGTGCCGATCAGCACCATGAGCGACAGCAGCCATCCGAGCGTCTTGCGCATGCACCCTCCCCTTGAGTTCACTTCGGTCGCCGTGAACCTAGCGGGGCCAACGTGGCGCTGAACAGACCCAGTTGGGCCGCTCCGTCAGCACAGGATCCAGCCGGAATCAGCCGATCCGCCGCCCACTCCCCCCTTTACATACACACACCGGCTGATAGCGCCGACGGCGACAGGCCCGACATAACGGGTGAACCGCCCGGAGTCGCGTACGGGGACCCCGCCGCGCGGCTGGATGCTCACCGTCATGTGCCGCCGCTCCCCCGGCCCGCGGGCCACCGTCACGGCGCAGGCCTGGGTGCGGCTCTTGTAGACCCGCACCTCACCCGTCGCGAACGGCAGGGTCCTGGCCAGCCGCCCCGCGCAGCCCCCCGTCGCGGCCTGCGCGGGCGGCGCCGGGAACAGCCCGCCGGCGCCCAGCCACAGCGCCGCCCCGAACACCCCCACGGCCACGGCGGTTCGGCCGGGCCCCTTCCTCCCCTGCAACACCCTGTCCCCCGATCAGCCGTACGTACGACGAACGCACCCAGGTACGACGCCCGTACCTCCCCGAAGGTTGCAGCGGGCAAGGATCAGAGGGCGGCCGTCCGGTGGTCGAAGACCGCCTCGCGCGGCAGCAGACCGGTGGCGACCACGAGGGACTGGAGGTGCGTGGTCCGCACGGCGGGCTCGTTGGCCTCCCCGAAGAGGCCGCCGGTGGCGCCCGTACCGCCGTTGCACGGGAGCACGGGCAGGCAGCCGATGTGGGAGTCGTTGACCTTGAGCATGCCGCCGTTGGACACCTCCGCGCAGAACCGCTCGACGACCTGTTCGTCCTGCGTCCACAGGGAGTTGCGCAGCCCGTAGCGGTTGCCGTTCAGGAACCCGATGATCTCGTCGAGCGGGGCGGGCGGCTCGGGGACGACCACGCACAGCAGCGGGAAGAAGGTCTCCTCCCGGAACGCGCGCAGCCGGGCGGCGGCGGCCAGCCCGTCGACCCGGACGACCGCCGGGCGGATGAAGGGCCCGGCTCCCGCAGGGACGTCGTCCACGTCCACGAACTCCCCGCCGCACAGCAGCTCCCCGCCGGCCTCCAGGACCTCGCGGAGGAACGCGCTGAACTCCGCCCGCTTGACCACCGGGCTCAGCACGGTCTCCGGGTCCTCCGGCGGGCCGGGCCGGATGCCGCGGACCCGCTCGGTGACCTCCTTCAGCAGCCGGTCGGCCACCGCCGGGTGCACGACCGCGAACTTCGGCGTCATGCAGATCTGCCCGGAGCCGTAGTACCGCTCACACAGCGCCCGCGCCGCCAGATCGGTCTCGGCGTCGTGCCAGACCACCACCCCGTCGTTCCCGGAGAGCTCCAGTACGGGCTTCTTACCCGCGCCGACGCACTCCCGTTCCAGCTTCAGGCCCTGCTCCGAACCCCCGAAGAAGACGATGTCGTCGCAGTCCGGACTGTCCAGCCACTGCCGGAGCACGGCCCGGGCGTGCGTCGACAGGACGCTCAGGGTGCCGGGCGGGGCCCCCAGGCGCTCCAGGAGCGGGGCCACGATCTCCCGGTAGACGAAGCTGACGCCGAGCGGGGCGGTCGGCGGCGCGTTGACGACGAGGCTGTTCCCGGCGGCCAGCGCCATCACGCCGTAGAAGGAGTTCGAGGTCGGGGCGTTGCGCGGCGGGCTCAGGCACACCACCCCGTCCGCCTTGCGCACCTTGCGGATCCGGCGGCCGGCCACGGTCCGCTCGGGCTCCCGCAGCCGGGCGGCGAAATCGGCGACGGAGTCCGGGTGGAAGGCGCAGGCCACCGAGGCCAGCTCCCAGGCGGCCAGCCGTACCGGGTGCCCCTCGGCGACGAGCAGCGCGGACAGCTCCTCGTACCGCCCGGTGACGGCCCGGTGGACGCCGTGCAGCAGTTCCAGCCGCTCCTCCAGCGGGAACCGCGCCCAGCCGGGCTGGGCGGCGCGGGCGGCCGCGAGGGCGCGCAGGCCCTGCTCCGGGGAGGACAGGGCGACGCGCCCGGCGAGGAGGCGGTCGTCGTACGGCAGGTCCTCGCCGCGTTCCAGGCGCGCCTTGAGCCCGAGGACGGCGTACGGCTCGCGCAGCAGTTGACCGACCCTCGGCCAGTAGACCCAACGCGCTCCTGGCTCCTGCGCGCCGGCCACCCATACCTCGTAAGAGTGCATCCACAACTTCCTAGCGGGAGAACGGGAGTTCACGATCACCCAGGAGATTACGCTAGGTGATCGCAAGCCTGCTCACCGTAGTCTCGAAAGGCCACTCTCATGACGACCGACCTGCTCGACCGCAAGCTGGAGCGCGCCTTCACGCACCTGGACGCCGACGGGAGCGGGGTCATCGACGAGCACGACATCATCGCCCTCGGGTCCCGGCTGCTGTCGGCGCTGGCGGAGCCCGCCACCTCGCCGAAGGCCACCCAGGTGATGGCCGGGCTCGTCGACTTCTGGCAGGAGCTCTTCACCGAGCTGGACCTCGACCGGGACGGCAAGGTCACCCCGGAGGAGTACAAGCAGGGCATGACGCGGCTCTACGCGGACGGCGGCCCGGCCTACGACCGGTCCTTCCGGCCGATGGTGAAGGCCTTCCTGACGGTCGTGGACACCGACGGCGACGGGCGGATCAGCCAGGAGGAGTTCCACAAGGCCCAGGAGGCCTTCGACACGAAGCTGGGCACCGCCGACACGGAGGCGTTCTTCAAGCGGATCGACGCGGACGGGGACGGCACCCTGTCCGTGGACGAACTCCTCACCGCCGTCCGCGAGTACTACACGGGCACCGACGAGGACGCCCCGGGCAACCTGCTCTTCGGCGAGCTCTGACCGAAGGGCCGGGGACCGGGGAGCGGCGGCGGGAGGGCGGGGCGGCGGCCCGCAAGCCCGCCCCGCCGCCGCTCCCGTCAGGCCGCGGCCCGCTCGTCCTCCCCGGCGAAGGTCCGCCACAGCTCGGCGTACCGGCCGCCGCGGGCCAGGAGTTCGGTGTGGGTGCCGTCCTCGACGACCTGGCCGCGGTCCATGACGACGACCCGGTCGGCGCGGGCCGCGGTGGTCAGCCGGTGGGCGACCACCAGCGTGGTCCGCTTGCCCGCCAGCCGGTCGGTGGCCTGGTTGACCTGGGCCTCGGTGGCCAGGTCGAGGGCCGCGGTGGCCTCGTCGAGGAGCAGCACGTCCGGGTCGACGAGTTCGGCGCGGGCGAGCGCGATCAGCTGGCGCTGCCCGGCGGAGAGGTTGCGGCCGCGCTCGGCGACGGTGTGCAGGTACCCGCCGTCGAGGGTGGCGATCATGTCGTGGGCGCCCACCGCGCGGGCGGCGGCCTCCACCTCGGCGTCGCTCGCCGCGGGCCGTCCGTAGGCGATGGCGTCGCGGACGGTCCCCGGGAAGAGGAAGGACTCCTGGGGGACGACTCCCAGACGGTGGCGGTACGCCGTCAGGTCCAGCTCCCGCAGGTCGGCGCCGTCCGCGGTGACCCGGCCGGAGGTCGGGTCGTAGAACCGGGCCACCATCTTGACCAGCGTGGACTTGCCGGCGCCGGTTTCGCCGACGAAGGCGACGGTCTGCCCTGCGGGTATCCGCAGGCTGATGCCGGCGAGCGCCTCGCCCTTCTCGCCGCGCTGCTCGGCGGTGCCGTACTGGAAGCGGACGTCCTCGAAGGCGATCTCACCGCGCAGCTCCGCCACCGCGCGCGGGGCGGCGGGCCGCGGGGTGGTGGGCTCGCGCAGCAGGTCCTGGATGCGGCCGAGGGAGACGGTGGCCTGCTGGTAGCCGTCGAAGACCTGGGAGAGCTGCTGCACGGGGGCGAAGAACAGGTCGATGTAGAGCAGGTAGGCGACCAGCGCACCGGTGGTGAGGGTGCCGGCCTCCACCCGGCCCGCGCCGACGATCAGCACGGCGGCCGCGGCTCCCGAGGAGAGCAGCTGGACGAAGGGGAAGTAGACCGAGATCAGCCACTGGCCGCGGACGCGGGCCTGGCGGTAGGAGTCGCTGCGCTCCGCGAAGCGGGCGGCGCCCGAGCGCTCCCGGCGGAAGGCCTGCACGATGCGGAGCCCGGCGACGGACTCCTGGAGGTCGGCGTTGACGAGGCTGACCCGGTCGCGGGCGAGTTCGTAGGCGGCGACGGACTTGCGGCGGAACACGATCGTGCCGAGCACCAGCACCGGCAGGGTGGCGAAGACGATCAGCGCGAGTTCGACGTCGAGGACGAGCAGCGCGACGAGGATGCCGAAGAAGGTGAAGACGGAGACGACGGCGGTGACCAGTCCGGTCTGCAGGAAGGTGGACAGGGCGTCCACGTCGGTGGTCATCCGGGTCATGATCTTGCCGGTCAGCTCGCGCTCGTAGTAGTCGAGTCCGAGCCGCTGGAGCTGGGCGAAGATCTTGACGCGGAGCGCGTAGAGCACGCGCTCGCCCGTACGGCCCGTCATCCGGGTCTCGGCGAACTGCGCGGCCCACTGCCCGGCGACGACGGCGAGGGCGACGGCGGCCGCCACCCACACGGCGCCGAGGGCGGCCTGCTCCACGCCCTGGTCGATGCCGTACCGGATCAGGATCGGCAGGAGCAGCCCGGTGCCCGCGTCGGCGGCGACGAGGGCCAGACTGATGGCGAGCGGCGTCCAGAAGCCGCCGAGCAGCCGGCGCAGGCCGTAGCTCTCCTCGGCGGCCGCGGCCCGGGTCTCGTCGACCCCGGGCGCGTCGTCGGCGGGCGGCAGCGCGGCCACCTGCGCGAGCAGTTCGGGGCTGGCGGGCATCCCGGCGACGGCTCCGGCCATGGAGTGCCCGGGGCCGGGGGCGACGCCCCCGGCCGGGGCGGTGGCGGGAGCACCGGGACCGGCGGCGCCTGCGGGCTCGTCCTGACGCCGCCACAGCTCGGGGGTGATCCCGCCGGCGACCCTGCGCTTGGCGTTGACCGGCTCGGAGTCGATCTCGGCTTCGAGTTCGATGTCCCGCTCGAAGTCCTGGGCGCGCTTGCCCGCGACGTCCCGTTCGAACGCCTCCATCGCCGGCGCCTCGGGGGAACGCGGCGAGGCGACCCCGAGGGCGTCGGGGTCGGTGAGCAGCCTGCGGTACAGCGCGGAGCGGCGCTCCAGCTCCTCGTGGGTGCCGATGTCGGCGAGCCGCCCGCGGTCGAGTACGGCGATCCGGTCGGCCAGGGCGAGCGTGGAGCGGCGGTGGGCGATGAGGATGGTGGTCCGGCCCGCCATGACGGCCCGCAGCGCCTCGTGGATCTCGTGCTCCACGCGGGCGTCGACGGCGGAGGTGGCGTCGTCGAGGAGCAGCAGCCGCGGGTCGGTGAGCAGGGCACGGGCGAGCGCGAGGCGCTGGCGCTGGCCGCCGGAGAGGGTGAGCCCCTGCTCGCCGACCTCGGTGTCGTACCCGGCGGGCAGGGCCCGGATGAAGCCCTCCGCCTGGGCGGCGCGGGCGGCGGCCTCGATCTGGGCGTCGGTCGCACCGGGGTGTCCGTAGGCGATGTTCGCGCGGATGGTGTCGGAGAAGAGGAAGGAGTCCTCGGGGACCAGCCCGATGGCGGCGCGCAGCGAAGCGTAGGTCAGTTCGCGGACGTCGTGCCCGCCGACGCGGACGGCGCCTTGGTCGGCGTCGTAGAAGCGCGGCAGGAGCAGCGAGAGGGTGGACTTGCCGCTGCCGGAGGCGCCGACCACGGCGACGGTCTCGCCTGCCGCGACGGACAGCGAGAACCCGTCGAGGACCGGCCGCGCGGGGTCGTAGCCGAAGCCGACCCCGTCGAACTCGACGGTGGCGGGCGCGTCGGCGGGCAGGGTGTGCGTGCCCTCCTCGATGGCGGGCGCGGTGTCGATGAGCTCGACGACCCGCTCGACGCCCGCGCGGGCCTGCTGCGCGACGGTGAGGACCATGGCGAGCATGCGCACGGGTCCGACGAGCTGGGCGAGGTAGGTGGAGAAGGCGACGAAGGTACCGAGGGTGACCTGCCCGCGGGTGGCCATCCAGCCGCCGAGGGCCAGGATCGCGACCTGCCCGAGGGCGGGCACGGCCTGGAGCGCGGGGGTGTAGCGCGAGTTGAGGCGGATGGACCGCATCCGCCCGGCGAACAGCCGGCGGCCGGCGGCGCGCAGCTTGCCGGTCTCCTGCTCCTCCTGCCCGAAGCCCTTGACGACGCGGACCCCGGTCACGGCGCCGTCGACGACGCCCGCGACGGCGGCGGCCTGGCTCTGGGCGTACCAGGTGGCGGGGAAGAGCCGCTTGCGGCTGCGCTTGGCGATGAACCAGAGGGCGGGGGCCATGAGCAGGGCGACGACCGTCAGCAGCGGCGACAGCCACAGCATGATGCCCAGGGATATCCCGAAGAGCGCGAAGTTGCCGATGGTCATCGGCAGCATGAAGAGCAGGCCCTGGATCAGCTGGAGGTCGCTGGTCGCCCGTCCGACGACCTGCCCGGTGGACAGCTCGTCCTGCCGGCGCCCGTCGAGCCGGGCGATGGTGTCGTACATGTCGGAACGCAGGTCGTGCTGCACGTCGAGGGCGAGGCGCCCGCCGTAGTACCTGCGTATGTACGTGAGCACGTAGACGAGGAGGGCGGCGCCTATGAGCATCCCGGCCCACGGCCCCATGGGCTTGGTCCGGTCGCCGATGACGTCGTCGATGATGACCTTGGTGACGAGCGGTACGAGGGCCATGACGGCCATGCCGCCCAGCGAGGAGCCCAGTGCGAGCAGGACGTTCAGCTTGTACCGCCAGGTATAGGCGGCGAGCCTCCGGACCCAGCCCTGTTTCTCCCCAGCCGCTGTCTGCGCCGCCGCCACGTGGTGCCTCCCCGTTCGTCCAGTCCTGCCGCCTCCCCCAACGCGCCGACCGGCGGATTTCATCCCGGCGCAACCATCGAACGGGTTTACGCGCCGGTCCGCGACCGGAGGCGGCCCCTCTTCACCCGGTCGGCCCTGACCCCGAGGCGGCACCGGCTACGGTGCCCCCTCGGGGTATCCCGGGGCTCTGGAGTACGGCCGGCTACGCCGCGGGCAGGGGCTTCACCACCGGAGGCTGCGCGAGCGGCTCGTTCTCGCAGCCGAGGGCCTCGGTGACGCGGCGGGCCATGAGGTAGGTCAGGGTCATCCGCCGGTCCTTGGCCGCCTGGTCCGCGACCGTCCGGGAGGGGCTGGAGGTGAACGAGGTGTCCGCGGTGAGCCACACGTTCTGCGACTGCGCCCTGAGTTCACCAGGCATGTCGCACTGGACGAGCAGCGTCGTGCGGTCGCCGCTCGCTGTGCCGCGCGCACCGTTCAGCGAGTAGGAGACATCGTCGGGGAAGGAAGGCACCGCGGAGGTCCGGACGAACCACCCGGCCAGGAAGGTCATACGGACGTCACGTTGCTCGTCCTTCACGCTGTACCCGCAGGCGTTCGTGTAGAAGCTGTGCTTCTCGGGACGCATCACCGGCAACGCGCGCTCCATCTTGTCCACCAGCCAGCCCGTGTCGCCGTAGGCCTTCGTCGCGAAGTCCTCCGTACCGAGGACTTCGCGCACGAGCGCTTCCTCCTCCGAAGACGGACTGATCCCGCACGGGTTCGCGGTCTCCGTTCGGGAGCCGCCCGAGGTGCACGATGCCAGGACCAGCACACAGACGAACGCGGTCGTCGACCGTACGACGGCTTTGAGCACGTCAGGGTCGGAGGTGCGCACGGGCGGCCTCCCTTCCGGTCGAGTAGGCGTTGTTCGCTTCGTTCTGGGCGTGTACGGCCGCCGGGTCGTTGTCGTCGATCTGCCGCTGGTCCCTCCATGCGTCGAACAACATGTTGGTCCCCTGCACACCTGACGCGTAATTGGTGCTGGACTCCTTCTTGCTCTGCTCCTCGGCCGCGTCCTTGACGCCCTCGACCCAGTCGTACTTGGCCGCGTCGATCAACGCGCCTCCGACCGTGCCCACGACCGGGATCTCACCGATGAGTCCGTTCGCGCCGGCAGCCGAGTACTCGGCCGTGCCTTCCGCCCACTGGACCTTGTCGTCTTCCTTGTCCTTGTAGACGTCGGCACCGATGCCGTTGAGGGCGCCGGCAGCCACCCCGATGTCGTGCCCGCGGTTGTCCCAGTCAGCACTGACCGCGTGCGGGGAGTCGGCCTTGTAGGGGGCGGCGGTCGCGAGCTGCTCCGCCGAGTACGCCCGCTCCGCCTCGACCATCAGGGCGTAGGAGGGGCCGTCGTCCGCGATCCCGCGCATCACACGGATCAGGCTGCCCTGCCCGACCGCGATCTGGGCCTTGTCGCCCGAACCGTGGATGGAGTCTCTGCCCTCGACGGCGCCCAGGTCGGTGTTCTTGCCGCCGAGGATGTCGTGCGTGTCCTCGACGTAGTCGACCAGCGCCTTCGCCATCGGCTGGCGCAGGCCCTCCAGGTCCTTCGGGAACTCGTCGCCGCCCATCTCGTCGTCGAGGAGGCGGATCGCCTGGTGCATCACGCGGGCCTGACCCTCGGTGTGGGGGCCGGGCGGGCCCAGCTTCTCGCCGTCCGTGTGGCCGGTGGCCGCCGCCTGGAGGGCGGCGCCGAGGCCGGCCGTCCTGTCGCCGTGCATCTCGATCGGCGGGCCGTAGCCGGTCGAGATCCACGGGTCCGGCATGTCGCGGTCGCCGAGCACGTACTTCAGGTGGTCGTTCTTGTTGCCCGGCGCCTCGGGGTCGAGGAAGTACGTCGCAGCGTCCGGGTCCTTGGCCATGATGCCGAGCAGGCCGTCCAGCGGGTCGGAGACCAGGGTGGGGCGCTGGGAGTCGTAGGCGTGGTCGTACATGTGCGGCTTCGACTTCTCGGCCTCGATGATGCCGTTGCCGACGTCGTTGAGGAACTGCTTGCCGTAGCCGTCGCCGTGGCGCATCAGGGTCAGGAGCGACTGGTAGCCGTACGTCGGGCGCAGGCCCTTGGCGACCAGCTCCGGGCCCTCGGCCTTGAGGCCGGCCATGAAGGGCTTGTAGGCGTAGCCGTCCGGGTCCTTCGTGCCGGAGGCGATCGTCCCGGCGAGGCCGGAATTGATCGACTCGTAGAGCTTCTTCTCGGCTGCGGAGGCACCGCGGTCGTGGGCCGCCAGGTTCATCTGGTCGGCGAGGTGCAGGGTGTCCTTCGCGCCCAGCGCGTGCAGGTACGCCTCGCTGAAGTGCTTGTCCCCGGAGTTCTGCTTGAGGAGGTCGTTGTAGTGCTGCAGCTCCTCCGGGGAGGCGTCGCCCGAGCGGATCTTCGACGTGAGGGCGAGCGCCTCGACGGCCTCGACGTCGTCCACGGGCTTGGAGTTGAAGCCGAACACGGAGGTTCCGTCGGCCCCGGAGGCGTTCAGCAGGGCCGTCTTGACGTCCTGGTCGAACTCGGTGACCGCCTTGACCGTCTCCGCGATCCGGCGCGTCCAGGACCGCTCGACCTCCGGGAGGTCGGGGTCGTGGCGGATCGCGTTCACGGAGGCCGGGTCGGCCTTGCTGAAGTCGTAGCTCGCGGTGCCGGATTCCGAGACCTTCATGCCGGCCTTGACGGCGTCCGCGACGGCGGAGGTCACGCGTCCCTTGAGGTTCGTGAACTGGGCGTGCGCATCGCGCAGGAGCGACTCCATGGCCAGAGCCTCCTTCTGGGCCGCGTCGAACTCCCCGCGCGTGATGGCGGAGTTGCTGCTCGCGGTCTGCGCGCTGCTGCCCAGCCAGCCGTTGCCCGTGGAGACGCTCTGGACCTCCTTCTCGTAGACGTCTTCGAGCGTCTTGAACTTCGCCGCCATCGACTTCCAGCCCTCGGCGGCCGTGGTGAGCGCGGAGAGGTCCGTCTGCATGATCTCTTGGTACGTCGGCATGTCCGTCTCCCCTACATTCCCGCGACCTTGGACTGCACCGGCTGGAAGCTGCGCCCCGTCAGCTGGTCGTTGCCGGTGAACAGGTTCGAGGCCCCGCGCAGGGCCGTCTTCTCCGAGCTGAGCCGCCCCATCAGGCGCTTGACCTGGTCGTCCCAGTGGGTGTGGGCCTTCGTCAGGCCCGTCGCCGTCTCCCAGCCGGTGAAGGCCTTGACGGCCCCCCGGATCGACTCGTCGGCGGCGTCGGCGGCCTTGACCGTGCCGGGTTCCAGGACGTTCTCGATGGTGTTGGCGGCCTTCTTCTTCTGCGGCGGGGCCGTCGCCAGGACGCCCGTACCGCCGGCGCCGGGTTCGGCGGGGACCTGGTTGAGCCGCATCTGCGGCGACGGGCCCTCGGCCGTGGCCTGCTTCTGCTGGGCCCACTCCTGCTCGAACGACACTGCTCCCCCTACGGACGAAGCCGGACCTGACCGCAGCCACCCTACGAGGGGCGCACGGGCGGGCCCTAAACGTGCGTGGGGGCGAACATCCTGAGGGTGGCCGGAAGTACCAGCACCGAGGGCCCGGGAGCGGCGAGGGCCCGCTTCAGGTCGTCCTTCAGCGACTGGGGGGTGGTGGTGGCCGCCGGGACGCCGAAGGACTCGGCCAGCGCGACGAAGTCGGGGCGGGCGAGTTCCGTGCCCGTGGCGCGGCCGAAGGAGTCCGTCATGTACGCGCGCAGGATGCCGTAGCCGCCGTCGTCCACGATCAGCCAGGTGACGTCCAGGTCGTGCTGGCGGGCCGTGGCCAGCTCCGCGACGGAGTACATCGCGCCGCCGTCGCCGGAGACCGCGAGGACCGGGGTGCCCGGTTCCGCGACGCACGCGCCGAGGGCCGCCGGGAAGGCGTAGCCGAGGCCGCCCGCGCCCTGGGCCGAGTGCATGGTGTTGGGGTGCTTCGCGTCGAAGGCCGACCACGCCCAGTAGGACAGGATCGTCATGTCCCAGAAGGACGGGGAGCGGGCGGGCAGGGCCGCGCGGATCGAGGTCAGGAGCTGCTGCTCCAGGCCCACGTCCTGGCCGGCCAGCCGCTCCGCGACCGCGGACAGGACCATCTTCACCCGGTCGGGGGCGTACGGGTCCTCGCGTTCGGGGACCGTCTCCAGCAGGGCCTGGAGCGCCAGACGGGCGTCGGCGTGGATGCCCAGGCCCGGGTGGTTGGACTCCAGCTTGCCGAGGTCGGCCTCGATCTGGACGACCCGGCCGGTGGGGAAGAAGGTGTGGTAGTTCGAGGACAGCTCGCCCAGGCCGGAGCCGACGACCAGCAGGACGTCGGCGTCCTCCAGGAAGTCGGTCATGTGGCGGTCCTCCAGCCAGGACTGGAGGGAGAGCGGGTGGGTCCAGGGGAAGGCGCCCTTGCCGCCGAAGGTGGTGACCACGGGCGCGTTCAGCCGTTCGGCGAGCTGCCGGAGCTTGCCCGCGGCGTCGGAGCGGACGACCCCGCCGCCCGCGACGATCACCGGGCGCGCGGCCTTCGCCAGCCAGTGCGCGGCCACCGCCGTCAGCTCCGGGCGCGGAGCCAACTCGTGCGGGGTCGCGTCCATGCCGGTGACCTGCGGGATGAAGGTCTCGGCGCGCAGGACGTCCTCGGGGATCTCCACCCAGACGGGGCCGTGCGGGGCGGTCAGGGCCGACTCCCAGGCCTCGGCGACGACGGAGGGGATCTGGGAGGGGGTGCGGGCCACGTGCACGGACTTGACCACGTCCCGGAAGGAGGCCGCCTGGTCGCGCAGCTCGTGCAGATGGCCGCGGCGGCCACCGCCCAGGCCCGCGACCGGGACCTGGGAGGCGATGGCGAGGACCGGGGCGGAGGCGGCCGCCGCCTCGGCCAGGGCCGGCAGGGCCATCAGGGCGCCCGGGCCGGTCGACAGCAGCAGGGGCACGGCCTCGCCGGTGATGCGGCCGTACGCGTCGGCGGCGAAACCGGCGTTGTTCTCCGTACGGAGGCCGATGAGCCGCAGGTCGGAGCGGCCGACGGCGTCGAACACGCCGAGCGCGTGCTGGCCGGGCAGGCCGAAGACGGTGGTCGCGCCGAGCGAGCGCAGCGTCTCCACGACCAGGTCCCCGCCCGTGCGGCCCGGCGGCGGCGCGAGGGCGGCCGCCGTCTGGGCCTCGGTGGGACGGAGTACCAGGTCGTGGTCGTGCGTCACAGTGCTCAGTTGCCCTTCGCCTTCGCCGCCGCGATCTGGCGGCTCATGATCGTGGTGAGCTCGTACGCGGTGTGCGAGGCCGCGACCGAGGTGATCTCGGCGTGATCGTACGCCGGGGCGACCTCGACCACGTCGGCGGAAACGAGGTTGCAGGAGGACAGACCGCGGATGATCTCCAGCAGCTCGCGGGAGGTCATGCCGCCGGCCTCGGGGGTGCCGGTGCCGGGCGCGTGGGCCGGGTCCAGGACGTCGATGTCGATGGAGATGTACAGCGGGCGGTCGCCGATGCGCTGGCGCAGCTGGTCCGCGACCTCGTCGGCGCCGCGCCGGTAGACGTCCGCGGAGGTGACGATGCCGAAGCCCATCTTGGCGTCGTCGTCCAGGTCCTGCTTGCCGTAGAGCGGGCCGCGGGTGCCGACGTGGGAGAGCGCCTCGGTGTCGAGGATGCCCTCCTCGACGGCGCGGCGGAACGGGGTGCCGTGGGTGTACTCGGCGCCGAAGTAGGTGTCCCAGGTGTCCAGGTGGGCGTCGAAGTGCAGCAGGGCGACCGGGCCGTGCTTCTTGGCGACCGAGCGCAGCAGCGGCAGGGCGATGGTGTGGTCGCCGCCGAGGGTCATCAGGCGGGAGCCGTTGCCGAGCAGCTCGTCGGCGGCGGCCTCGACCGTCTCGACGGCCTCGTTGATGTTGAAGGGGTTCACGGCGATGTCACCGGCGTCCGCGACCTGCGCGAGGGCGAAGGGGGAGGCGTCCTGCGCGGGGTTGTACGGGCGCAGCAGGCGGGAGGCCTCGCGGATGGCGTTGCCGCCGAAACGGGCGCCGGGGCGGTAGGAGACGCCGGAGTCGAAGGGCACGCCCACGACGGCGACGTCGGCGGAGCCGACCTCGTCCAGGCGCGGCAGCCGGGCGAAGGTCGCCGGGCCCGCGTAGCGCGGGATGCGGGAGGAGTCGACGGGTCCGCGCGGCTGCGTGCTCATGGGGGGTGCCCTTCTGGTGGTCCTGCGGTGCGGTCCTTCGAGCGTAAGCGGGTGCCCCGGGTGCGCGAAGTGTACGTTTCATCCATCGACCTTCCCCGATGTGTACGGAGTAGCCATGGAGGCCCCGCTCACCCCGCCGGTTCCGCTCGGCGCGCTGCTGCCGGACCGGGAGCTGGGGCTGCGCCACCTCGCGGGGCCCGCCGGGGCCGACGTGCACGGGGTGCACGCCTCCGAGATGGCGGATCCGTCCCCGTACCTGCTGGGCGGTGAGCTGCTGCTGACGGCCGGGGCGGAGCTGGCCGGGGCGGATGCCGAGGCGTACGTCGCCCGGCTGTGCGGGGCCGGGGTGGCGGCGCTCGGCTTCGGCGTGGCGCCCGTGCACGAGGCGGTGCCGCCTGGCCTCGCCGAGGCCTGCGACCGGTACGGGCTGCCCTTGCTGGAGATCCCGCCCGGCACCCCCTTCACCGCCGTGGCCCGGGCGGTCTGGCGGCTGATGGCGGGGGCCCGTACGCGGGAGCTGCGCCGGGTCACCGAGGCCCAGCAGTCCCTCGCGGCGGCGGCCGCCCGCCCCGATCCGGTCCCGGCGGTGCTGTCCCGCCTCGCGGCGAGCCTCGGCGGCTGGGCGGCGCTGCTCCCCGCGGCGGCCGAAGCCGCGGCCCCGGTGCCCGCTCCGGCGGCGGGGGCTCCCGCACCGCCCGCCCCCGCGCCGGGGGGCCCGGCAGACGCCCCGGCTGCGGGCGCCCCGGCTGCGGCACCGCCACCGGGGCCGGGGCCGGCAGCGGGGCCGGCACCGGGGTCGGGGCCGGCGCCCGGGGCCGCTTCCGCGCGCCCGCCCGTGCAGGCCGCCGCCGGGCCCGCCCCCGGGGAGGCGGTGCTCGCGGCGGCAGCGGGACTGGCCCGCCGGGTGGCCCCCGGTTCCGCGGCGACCGCCACGGACACCGCGGGCGGGCTGCACCTGGCCGCCTACGCCGTGGGCGTAGGCCGGGTGCTCGTCCTCGCGGCCCCCTCCCGCGCCCCCGGCGACCACACCATCGCCTCCGTCGCCGCGGTCCTGCTGACCCTGCTCACCGCGCACCGCCCGGCCGGGACGGAGGCCGCGGCCCTGACCCGGCTGCTCCTCGACGGGGACCCCTCCACGGCCCTGGCCCCCGGACCCTGGTACGTGGTGCACGCCCGCGGCTCCGGCGACCCGCAGGCCCTGGCGGCGGCGCTGGGCACCGTACTGCTGGACCCGCGCGGGGACCCCGTACGCCTGCTCGCCGAGAGGGAGCCGGATCCGCGGCCGGGCTGGCGCCTCGGGGTGAGCGCCCCGGCCGCGCCCGATGCGCTGCCCGCCGCCGACGCGCAGGCCCGGCGGGCCCTGGAGCGCGCGGAGGCGGCCCGGACCCCGCTGGCCTGGCACGCCGCCCCCGGCTTCGCGGGGCTGGTCGGCGAGGCGGAGGCCCGGGCGCACGCGGCGGCGCTGCTGGCGCCGCTCTCCCCCGTCCTGCGGGACACCCTGCGCGGCTGGCTGGCGCACCACGGCGGTTGGGACCGCAGCGCCGCCGCCCTGGGGGTGCACCGCAACACGGTCCGCCAGCGCGTGGCCCGCTGCGCGGAGCTGCTGGGGCGGGACCTGGACGACCCCGACATCCGGATGGAGCTGTGGTTCGCACTGCGCCGGGAGGAGCCCCCGGCGGGCGGGCCCGGTCCGGACCCGGGGAGCGGGGCCCGGCCGGGCGGCTGACGGCCGGCGCGCCCTCCGTGAGCGTGTCGCGCCGCCGCCCGGCTGGTGGTGCGCGCCGCGGTGCCCTGGTACGCGTGCGTGCGGCTCGGTACGAGCGCGGACCCGGTGCCCGCGGCGCTGCCGGCCGTCCTGATCCTGCGCGGGGACGTGTTCGCCGCGCCCGGCCGGCCCTGGAACGGCTGCCGGCGGTGGCCGTGGGGGTGCTGCTGAGCGCGCCCGTCCTGCACCGGCTGCCGACCGGGGCGATGTCGTTCCCGGTCGTGCTGGTGTGTGGCTGCGCCGGGATGTACCTGCTGGACCAGGGGGGCTCCCCCGACCAGCAGGTGCTGATCACCGCCCTGGTGATCTGCACGACGCCGGCGCCCGGGTCCCCGCCGGCCCGGACGCGTACCGCACCGGGCTGCGCGTGCGCAGGGAGCGGGCCGCCGCCCTGGCCGCGGTCGGCGGGCAGCCGGCGGACGCCGGTCCCGCCGCCGACCTCTTCACCCTGGCGGCACCGCCCGCACGAGTTGTCCGCCACCCTGGAGCGCAGGACGGGCCGCACCCTGCTCCTGCCGCCCCGGCGGCCTCCGGCAGGGGCGGCGGACACCGTGCGCCCCCGCCCGCTGCCGGCCGCGCGGACCGCGCCCGCGCCGCTGCTCCTCACGCGGGAGCTGGAGACCCGGGCGGCCGGGCGGGAGCGGGCACCGGGCGCCCCGGCCGGTCCCGAGGAAGCGGTGCGGACCGTGGCCGCGCCGGCCGACGCGACGGCGGTCGCCCTGGACGCCGTCCTGCGGGCCGGACTGCACCTCACGCACGAGGCGCCGGCCGATGACGCGGGCGCATCGGCGCGCTGACGGCGCCCGGTCGCCCCGCACGGTTCGGCCACCCGCTCTGGACAGGCGGGACAACTCGCCGGTAACTTAATCTGAGCAAGCGCTTAGGCATGAGCGGCGTACCGCCGCGACCGAAGGGAGCCGGCCGTGCGCCGTACCGTTTTCAACGAGGACCACGAGGCGTTCCGCGAGACCATCCGCGCCTTCATCGAGGCCGAGGTCGTCCCGGTCTACGACGAGTGGTTCCAGGCCGGTCAGGCGCCGCGCGACTTCTACTACAAGCTCGGCGAGCTGGGCGTCTTCGGCATCAACGTCCCCGAGGAGTTCGGCGGCGCGGGCCTGGACACGCACAAGTTCGAGGCCGTGCTGTACGAGGAGACCTCGCGCGCGGGCGTGAACTTCGGCGGTTCCGGCGTGCACGTGCTGCTCGCCCTCCCCTACATCAAGATGCTCGCCGACGACGAGCAGAAGAAGCGTTACCTCCCGAAGTTCGTCTCCGGCGAGGAGATGTGGGCCCTGGCGATGACCGAGCCGGGCACCGGCTCCGACGTCGCGGGCATGAAGACCACCGCCAAGCTCTCCGAGGACGGCACCCACTACGTCCTCAACGGCGCCAAGACCTTCATCACCGGCGGTGTCCACGCCGACCGCGTGATCGTCTGCGCCCGCACCTCCGCCCCGCGCGAGGACGACCGCCGCTTCGGCATCTCCCTCTTCGCCGTGGACACCAAGTCCGAGGGCTACTCCATCGGCCGCAAGCTGGACAAGCTCGGCCTGCGCACCTCCGACACCGCCGAGCTGGCGTTCGTCGACGTGAAGGTCCCGGTCGAGGACCTGCTCGGCGAGGAGAACAAGGGCTTCTACTACCTCGGCGCCAACCTGCCGTCCGAGCGCTGGGGCATCGCCTTCGGCGCCTACGCGCAGGCCAAGGCGGCCATCCGGTTCGCCCAGCAGTACGTCACCGAGCGCACCGTCTTCGGCAAGCCGGTCGCGCACTTCCAGAACACCAAGTTCGAACTGGCCGCCTGCCAGGCCGAGGTGGACGCCGCCGAGGCGGTCGCCGACCGCGCGCTGGAAGCCCTGGACGCCGGCGAGCTGACCGCGGCCGAGGCCGCCTCCGCGAAGCTGTTCTGCACCGAGGTCGCCCACCGCGTCATCGACAAGTGCCTCCAGCTGCACGGCGGTTACGGCTACATGAACGAGTACCCGATCGCCCGCCTGTACGCCGACAACCGCGTGAACCGCATCTACGGCGGCACCAGCGAGGTCATGAAGTCCATCATCGCCAAGTCGATGGGGCTGTAAGGCATCTGACCTCCGCTCATGAACGAGGCACTGACGACGCTCCTCGATCTGCTCGACCTGGAGCAGATCGAGGAGAACATCTTCCGCGGTACCAGCCGTTCGGCGCTGGTACCGCGCGTCTTCGGCGGCCAGGTGGCGGCGCAGGCCCTGGTCGCGGCCGGGCGGACCGTCCCCGCGGACCGCACCGCGCACTCGCTGCACTCGTACTTCCTGCGCGCCGGCGACCCGGGCGCGCCCATCGTGTACTCCGTCGACCGGATCCGCGACGGGCGCTCCTTCACCACGCGCCGCGTCGTCGCGGTCCAGCACGGCCAACCAATCTTCCACCTCTCCGCGTCCTTCCAGACCTACGAGGAGGGGCTCGACCACCAGGCCTCCATGCCCCCGGCCCCCGACCCGGAGACCCTGCCCACCGCGGCCGAGTCCCTGCCCGCGTACCGGGAGACCTTCCGCGACCCGGGCACCGTGGAGCGGCTGATCGAGGCGCGCGGCGCGGTCGACCTGCGGTACGCCACGACCCCGCCCTGGGGCAGCGTCGGCGAGCCGGTGGAACCGCGCTGCCAGGTGTGGTTCCGCACCGCCGGGAAGCTGGAGCGCGACGACGCCCTGCTGCACACCTGCCTGGCCACGTACGTCTCCGACATGACCCTGCTGGACTCGGTGCTGCTCGCGCACGGCCGGGGCGGCTGGGCGGTCGGCGACGTGGTCGGCGCCTCGCTGGACCACGCCATGTGGTTCCACCGGCCGTTCCGCGCGGACGAGTGGCTGCTGTACGACCAGGAGTCGCCTTCGGCGGCGGCGGGCCGGGGCCTGGGCCAGGCCCGCATCTGGACCCAGGACGGCCGGCTGGCCGTGACCGTCATCCAGGAGGGTGTCGTACGCGTCCCGCGCGCCTGACCGGGCACCGCCGTCTGCGGGGGCTCATGAGGGCACCGTCCCGGATCAGCTCGCCGGCGCGTTCACCGGCCGCCGGCTCCGGGTGGGGCGACCGTAGCCGCCGCTGACAGCACCGGCCCGGCCCGGCCGGCGGGGCGCCGCCTACGCGAGCAGCCCCGCCTCGGAGAGCAGGTAGGCGACCATCGGGTCGTAGTGGCGCGGGTCGCGGACGTGGTCGTCCAGCGGGACCGCCACCTGGAGCGTGCCCTCGGCCTCGCCGAGGAAGAGCGCCGGGTCGTTGCAGTCCGCGTAGCCCACCGCGTCCAGGCCCCGCTGCGCCGCGCAGCCGGCCCAGCCGTGGTCGGCGACGACCAGGTCGGGCTGGGGGCGGCCCGCCGCGGCCAGTGCGTCCAGGATCGCGGCCATCGGTTCCGGCGAATGGGTGTGCCACAGCGTCGCGCCCCGCTCCAGCACGGCGACGTCCGCGAACTGCCACACCGAGCCCTCGTCGGCCGTCAGTCCGCCCGGGATCACCACGATCCCGCAGCCGACGGCGCGCAGGGCCGCCGCCGTGGCCCGGTGGACGTCCAGCAGGCCGCCGGGGTGCCCGGTGGCGAAGAGCACGCTCTGACGGTCCACCGCGGCCTTGTGCAGCCGCGCCGCCAGCCGGTCCAGGCCGGCCACGGTGAGTTCGGGGTCGATGGTGTCCTGGCCGTACCGGTACGCGGGGTCGTCCACGACCCCGCAGCGCTCCGCCATCACGGCGAGCACGTCCTGCTCGTCGCTCCAGCGGTCGCCCAGTTCCAGGCCGAGCCAGTAGTGCCGGTCGCCGTTGGCGAGCTTGCGGTAGTGGGAGAGGTTGTTCTCGCGCGGGGTGGCGACCTGCCCCGCGATCCGCGTGCGGACCAGGTGGTCGATGAGTTCGGCGCGGCTGGGTACGGGCGTCTCTATCGGCTTCGGCATGGGGGCCATTCTGCCGCCGCCCGGCCGGAGCCGTCCTGCCCGTTTCGCCCAGCGGACGAGCCGCCTCACCCCGACAGCGCCCCGAAGGCCCCGTTGGCGAGGCGGCGCAGCAGCGACTCCGTCGCCTCCCGGCCCAGGGCCGCCAGGTGCGGGGTGGAGTTCAGCAGGCCGAAGACGGCGTGCACCGAGACCCGTACCTCCGCCTCGCCCACCTCGGGGTGCAGCTGCCGTACGACGTCCACCCACAGCTCCACGTACTGGCGCTGGAGCTGCCGGACGAGCTTGCGGTCGGCCTCCCGCAGCCGGTCGAGCTCCCGGTCGTGCAGGGTGATCAGCGCCCGGTCGTCCAGCGCGAAGTCGATGTGCCCGTCGATGAGCGAGGCCAGGACCCCGGCCGGGTCCCCCGCCGCCTCCGCCGCGCGGTGCCGGCCGCCGGTCAGCAGCCGCTCGCTGATGCCGACCAGGAGCTCGGCGAGCATGGCGTCCTTGCCCGCGAAGTGCCGGTACAGGCCGGGGCCGCTGATGCCCACGGCGGCCCCTATCTCGTCCACGCCGACACCGTGGAACCCGCGCGCGGCGAAGAGGCGGGCGGCCTCACTGAGGATCTGCTCGCGACGGGTGGGGGCGGCCGCTCTGGTGCTCATGGGAAACCATTCTAGACAGGGCCGTTAGCGGTCGTTAACCTAAGTCCCACACACGTTAACGACCATTAACAGCGTGCACCGAGCAGGTGGAACGAGCAAGGGAGCTCGACCGATGCAGCAGGCACCAGTGCTGACGAGCGCCGCGGACCCGGCGTCCGAGGCCTGGCGGACCAATGAGGCCGCCCACCGCGAGCTGGCCGAGGGCCTGCGCGCCCGGCTCGACGCGGCCCGCCTCGGCGGCGGTGAGAAGGCCCGCGCCCGCCACACCGCCCGCGGGAAGCTCCTCCCCCGCGACCGCGTGGACGCCCTCCTGGACCCCGGATCCCCCTTCCTGGAGCTGGCCCCGCTGGCCGCCGAGGGCATGTACGGGGGCGCGGCCCCCGCCGCCGGGGTCATCGCGGGCATCGGCCGGGTCAGCGGCCGCGAATGCGTGATCGTCGCGAACGACGCCACCGTCAAGGGCGGCACGTACTACCCGATGACCGTCAAGAAGCACCTCCGCGCCCAGGAGGTGGCCCTGGAGAACCGTCTCCCCTGCCTCTACCTGGTCGACTCCGGCGGCGCCTTCCTGCCCCTGCAGGACGAGGTCTTCCCGGACCGCGACCACTTCGGCCGCATCTTCTACAACCAGGCGCGCATGTCGGGCGCCGGCATCCCGCAGATCGCCGCCGTGCTCGGCTCCTGCACCGCGGGCGGCGCGTACGTCCCGGCGATGAGCGACGAGGCCGTGATCGTCCGCAACCAGGGCACGATCTTCCTGGGCGGGCCGCCGCTGGTGAAGGCCGCCACCGGCGAGGTGGTCACGGCGGAGGAGCTGGGCGGCGGCGAGGTCCACTCCCGGACCTCGGGCGTGACCGACCACCTCGCGGAGGACGACGCGCACGCGCTGCGGATCGTCCGGAACATCGTGGCGACCCTGCCGGAGCGCGGGGCCCTGCCCTGGTCGGTGGAGGCTCCCGAGGAGCCCGAGGTGGACCCGTACGGCCTGTACGGCGCGGTCTCCGCCGACTCCCGCACGCCCTACGACGCCCGCGAGATCATCGCGCGGATCGTGGACGGCTCCCGCTTCCAGGAGTTCAAGGCGGAGTTCGGCCAGACCCTGGTCACCGGCTTCGCCCGGATCCACGGGCACCCGGTCGGGATCGTCGCCAACAACGGCATCCTGTTCTCCGAATCCGCCCAGAAGGGCGCCCACTTCATCGAGCTGTGCGACCAGCGCGGCATCCCGCTGCTCTTCCTCCAGAACATCTCCGGGTTCATGGTCGGCCGGGACTACGAGGCGGGCGGCATCGCCAAGCACGGCGCCAAGATGGTGACGGCGGTGGCCTGCACCCGGGTGCCGAAGCTGACGGTGGTGGTCGGCGGCTCGTACGGAGCGGGCAACTACTCGATGTGCGGGCGTGCGTACTCGCCCCGGTTCCTGTGGATGTGGCCCAACGCCAAGATCTCCGTCATGGGCGGCGAGCAGGCCGCCTCGGTGCTGGCCACGGTCAAGCGCGACCAGATCGAGGGCGCGGGCCAGGAATGGCCGGCCGAGGACGAGGAGGCCTTCAAGGCTCCCGTCCGGGCGCAGTACGAGGAGCAGGGCAGCGCCTACTACGCCACGGCCCGGCTGTGGGACGACGGGGTCATCGACCCGATGGAGACCCGGCAGGTGCTGGGACTGGCCCTGACCGCGTGCGCGAACGCTCCGCTGGGCGATCGCGGCTTCGGCATCTTCCGTATGTGACGTGAGGACCTCACTGATGTTCAGCACTGTTCTGGTCGCGAACCGGGGCGAGATCGCGGTACGGGTCATCCGCACGCTGCGGCAGCTCGGCATCCGCTCCGTGGCCGTCTTCAGCGACGCGGACGCCGACGCCCGGCACGTGCGGGAGGCCGACACGGCCGTCCGGATCGGCCCGGCCGCGGCCGCCGAGAGCTACCTGTCGGTGGAGCGGCTCCTGGACGCCGCCCGCCGCACCGGCGCCGAGGCGGTCCACCCCGGTTACGGCTTCCTCGCCGAGAACGCGGCCTTCGCACAGGCCTGCGCCGACGCCGGGCTGGCCTTCATCGGGCCGCCGGCGGGCGCGATCTCCCTGATGGGCGACAAGATCCGCGCGAAGGAGACGGTGAAGGCGGCGGGCGTGCCCGTGGTCCCCGGCTCCTCCGGCAGCGGCCTGTCGGACGCCGAACTGGCCGCGGCGGCCGGGGAGATCGGCATGCCGGTGCTGCTCAAGCCCTCGGCGGGCGGCGGTGGCAAGGGAATGCGGCTGGTGCGCGACGCGGCCGTGCTGGCCGAGGAGATCGCGGCGGCCCGCCGGGAGGCGCGCTCCTCGTTCGGCGACGACACGCTCCTGGTGGAGCGCTGGATCGACCGGCCCCGGCACATCGAGATCCAGGTGCTCGCCGACTCCCACGGGAACGTGGTCCACCTGGGCGAGCGCGAGTGCTCGCTGCAGCGCCGCCACCAGAAGGTGATCGAGGAGGCCCCCTCGGTCCTGCTCGACGAGAAGACCCGTGCGGCGATGGGTGAGGCGGCGGTCGAGGCGGCCCGCTCGTGCGGGTACGTGGGCGCGGGCACGGTGGAGTTCATCGTCCCCGGCGAGGACCCCTCGTCCTACTACTTCATGGAGATGAACACCCGCCTCCAGGTCGAGCACCCGGTGACCGAGCTGATCACCGGCCTGGACCTGGTGGAGCAGCAGGTGCGGGTGGCCGCGGGCGCCTCCCTCGGTTTCACGCAGCCGGAGGTCCGCCTGACCGGCCACGCGATCGAGGCCCGGGTCTGCGCGGAGGACCCGGCGCGGGGCTTCCTGCCGTCCGGCGGTACGGTGCTGGCCCTGTCGGAGCCGGACGGCGGGGCGGTGCGCACCGACTCCGGCCTGACCGCGGGCGTGCCGGTGGGCTCGGCGTACGACCCGATGCTGTCCAAGGTCATCGCGTACGGCCCGGACCGGGCGGCGGCCCTGCGGGTGCTGCGGGGTGCTCTGGCGGACACCGTGATCCTGGGCGTCCAGACGAACACGGGCTTCCTGCGGAGGCTGCTGGCCCACCCGGACGTCGTCTCCGGCGACCTGGACACGGGCCTGGTCGAGCGCGACCTCGCCGAGCTCCTGCCGGAGGGGGTCCCGGACGAGGTGTACGCGGCGGCCGCCCTGCTGGCGCAGCCGGGATCCCCGGCGGGTCCGGCGGGCTGGGCCGACCCGTTCGACGCCGCCGACGGCTGGCGGCTGGGCGGCACCCCGGCCTGGACCGTGCACCACCTGCGGCTGCCCGGCCAGGACCCGGTGGAGGTCCGCATCCGGCCTCACGGTGCCGCATCCGAGCTGCTCGTCCCCGCCTCCGCGGGAGCCGATGCCGCCGCTCCGGCCGCACCGGCCCGCGGACGGGTCGTCAGCCGTACGCACGACACCGTCACCGTCGAACTCGACGGTGTCACCCACCGGTTCAGCCATGCCGCCTCCCCGGAGGGGACCTGGCTCGGCCGCGACGGGGACTCCTGGCACGTCCAGCGGCACGACCCCGTCGCCGCGTCCCTGAGCGGGGCCGGGCACGCCGGCGCGGACACCCTGGCCGCCCCGATGCCCGGAACCGTCACCGTCGTCAAGGTCGCGGTCGGCGACCACGTCACGGCCGGGCAGAGCCTCCTCGTCGTCGAGGCCATGAAGATGGAGCACGTCATCTCGGCCCCCCACTCCGGCACCGTCACCGAACTCGACGTCTCGCCCGGCAGCACCGTCGCCATGGACCAGGTCCTGGCGGTCGTCACGCCGCAGGAGGAGGGCGCATGAACCGCCTGCCCATGACGGTCCCGGCCCCCGGGCTCCCGGCCCGGGTCCGGATCCACGAGGTCGGCGCCCGCGACGGGCTGCAGAACGAGAAGGCCACCGTCCCCACCGCGACCAAGGCGGAGTTCGTCCGCCGGCTCGCGGCCGCCGGGCTGGGCACGATCGAGGCCACCAGCTTCGTGCACCCCAAGTGGGTGCCGCAGCTCGCGGACGCGGAGCAGCTCTTCCCGCTGCTCGGCGACGTGCGGGCGGAGCTGCCCGTGCTCGTCCCCAACGAGCGCGGCCTCGACCGCGCGCTGGCCCTCGGGGCCACCCGGATCGCCGTCTTCGGCTCGGCCACCGAGACCTTCGCCGCCCGCAACCTCAACCGAACCGTGGCCGAGTCGCTGTCCATGTTCGAGCCCGTCGTGACCCGCGCCCGGCAGGAGAAGGTGCACATCCGCGGCTATCTCTCCATGTGCTTCGGCGACCCCTGGGAGGGCCCGGTCCCGGTCCACCAGGTCGTCCGGATCGCGAAGGCCCTGCTCGACCTCGGCTGTGACGAGCTGAGCCTCGGCGACACCATCGGCGTCGCCACCCCGGGGCACGTCCAGGCCCTGCTCTCCGCGCTGAACGAGGAGGGCGTGGGCACCGACCGGATCGGCGTCCACTTCCACGACACCTACGGACAGGCCCTGTCCAACACCCTCGCCGCGCTCCAGCACGGCGTGACCACGGTCGACGCGTCCGCGGGCGGCCTCGGCGGATGCCCGTACGCGAAGAGCGCCACCGGCAACCTCGCCACCGAGGACCTGGTGTGGATGCTCGACGGCCTCGGCATCGAGACCGGGGTCGACCTGGCCGCCCTCACCGCCACGAGCGTGTGGATGGCCGAACAGCTGGGACGCCCCAGCCCCTCCCGTACCGTCCGCGCCCTCTCCCACAAGGAGTAAGACACTCATGCCGCTCGACCACCGGCTCACCCCCGAGCACGAGGAACTCCGCCGCACCGTCGAGGCGTTCGCGCACGACGTGATCGCGCCGAAGATCGGCGACCTGTACGAGCGCCACGAGTTCCCGTACGAGATCGTCGCCGAGATGGGCCGCATGGGCCTGTTCGGCCTGCCCTTCCCGGAGGAGTACGGCGGCATGGGCGGCGACTACCTCGCCCTCGGCATCGCCCTGGAGGAGCTGGCCCGCGTCGACTCCTCGGTCGCCATCACCCTGGAGGCGGGGGTCTCCCTCGGCGCCATGCCCCTCTACCTCTTCGGCTCCGAGGAGCAGAAGAGGCAGTGGCTGCCGAAGATGTGCTCCGGCGAGGTCCTGGGCGCCTTCGGCCTGACCGAGCCGGGCGCGGGCAGCGATGCCGGCGGCACCCGCACCACCGCCGTCCGCGAGGGCGACGAGTGGGTGATCAACGGTTCGAAGTGCTTCATCACCAACTCCGGCACGGACATCACGGCCCTGGTCACGGTCACCGCCGTGACGGGCCGCAAGGCGGACGGCCGCCCGGAGATCTCCTCGATCATCGTCCCGTCCGGCACCCCGGGCTTCACGGTGGCCGCCCCCTACTCCAAGGTCGGCTGGAACGCCTCGGACACCCGCGAGCTGTCCTTCGACGGGGTACGGGTCCCGCTGGCCAACCTGGTCGGTGAGGAGGGCCGCGGCTACGCGCAGTTCCTCCGCATCCTGGACGAGGGCCGGATCGCCATCTCCGCGCTGGCCACCGGCCTCGCGCAGGGCTGCGTGGACGAGTCGGTGAAGTACGCCAAGGAGCGCCACGCCTTCGGCCGGGCGATCGGCGACAACCAGGCGGTCCAGTTCAAGCTGGCGGACATGGAGATGCGCGCCCACATGGCCCGCATCGGCTGGCGCGACGCGGCGTCCCGGCTGGTGGCCGGCGAGCCCTTCAAGAAGGAGGCGGCGATCGCCAAGCTGTACTCCTCGACGGTGGCCGTGGACAACGCCCGCGAGGCCACGCAGATCCACGGCGGCTACGGCTTCATGAACGAGTACCCCGTGGCCCGCATGTGGCGGGACTCCAAGATCCTGGAGATCGGCGAGGGCACCAGCGAGGTGCAGCGCATGCTCATCGCGCGGGAGCTGGGGTTCACCGCCTGACGGACGCCGCACGGCCGGAGGGGACCCTGCCTGACAGGGTCCCCTTCACGTTTTCATGGAAGGTTAGGCTAACCTTCCTTTCCGAACGGCCCAGTGGCCCCCGGATCGCACGAAAACGGACACCGACATGCCCACGCCCCGCACCTCCCCCCTCTCCCGCCGCAGCCTGATCGCGGCCGGCGGCGCCCTCGGACTCCTCGCGGCACTCACCGCGTGCGGCACCACCGGGGCGGGGAAGGCCGGCACGGGCAAGGAGACGGACGCGAGCGCCGCGGAGGCGTGGACCTTCAAGGACGACCTGGGCACCGAGATCAGCCTCAGGTCCAAGCCGAAGAACGTCGTCGCCTACACCGGCACGGCCGCCGCGCTCCACGACTACGGCGTGCAGGTCAAGGGCGTGTTCGGCCCCACCAGGACCGCCGACGGCAAGGCCGACCCGAACGCCGGCTCGCTGGACATATCCAAGGTCGAGGTCCTCGGCAACGTCTACGACGAGTTCAACGTCGAGAAGTACGCGGCCCTCCAGCCCGACCTGCTGGTCACCAACACCTGGGACGGGAGCCTCTGGTACGTCCCGACGGCCTCCAAGGACAAGATCACGAAGCTGGCCCCGGCCGCCGCGATCGGCGTGGGCGGCAACGTCTCCCTCGACCGGGCGCTGGAGCGCACCGCGGACCTCGCCAAGGCACTCGGCGCCGACCTGAACACCGAGAAGACGGCCGACGCCAAGGCCCGCTTCGAGGCCGCCGCGGCCAAGGTCCGCGAGGCCGTCAAGGCCAACCCGGGCATCAAGGTGCTCGTCGGCTCCGGCTCCGCCGACCTCTTCTACGTCTCCACCCCGAAGACCTCGGCCGACCTGAAGTACTTCGAGACCCTGGGCGTCGAGTTCGTCACCCCGGAGCCGGGCACGCTCGACGCGGGCAACTTCTACGAGAGCCTCAGCTGGGAGAACGCGGGCAAGTACCAGGCCGACCTGGTCCTCCTCGACAACCGCACCGGCACCCTCCAGCAGGAGGAGCTGAAGGCCAAGCCCACCTGGACCGAGCTGCCCGCGGTGAAGGCCGGCCAGGTCGCCCCGCGCGTGACCGAGCCGATCTACTCGTACGACAAGTGCGCCCAGATCCTGGAGGACCTCGCCAAGGCCCTCCAGGGCGCCAAGAAGCTCGGCTGACCCCCGGTTCCCGCACCGCACGGCACCGCGCCCGCGCACCGGGAGCACACGGTGGCGCCCTCCACCGACGAGGACACCAGGTTGGCCGGCGAGGAACAGCTCCTCGCCGAGGCCCGCGCGGGGCAGGCCCCCAGCAAGGAGCCGGCCTCCGGGCTGTGACCGCCGTAGCGGGTGTCCGGCCCGGCCGGACACCCGCTACGTCCACGGCACGTCCGGGGCCCGGTAGTAGGTGATGCCCTGGGCGTCCAGGCGGGGTGCCTGGGCCGCGAGCCGTTCCCGGTAGGCGGCCCAGTCCAGCGCCCCGGCCGGGGACCAGCCGAGCTCGGCGAGGCCGAGGACCCGCGGGAAGGCCATGAGCTCCAGGTCCCCCCGGGTCGCGACGGTCTCCGTCCACAGCGGTGCCTCGACGCCGAGCACCGAGGACTCCGGGAGGCCGGACAGGTAGGAGCCCGGGTCCCAGGAGTAGGACCGCTGCACCGGGACGTAACCCGCCCACGCCAGGCCCGGCTTGGTCTGCGCGTCGTACTTCATGTCCAGGTAGAGCCGGTCCGCCGGGGACAGGATCACCGGGTGGCCGGCCTTCGCCGCCGCCACGACCGCCGCCTTCTCCGCCGCCGGGGTCCTGTCGTGCCCCCAGTACTGGAGCACCGCGCCCTCGGCCGGGCGGGCCGCCGCCAGCTGGTGCCAGGCCACCACCTTCTTGCCGTGCCGGCCCACCACCGCCTGCGCCCGGTCCATGAAGGCCGCGTAGTCCGCCGCCGGGGTCGAGTGCGCCTCGTCGCCGCCGATGTGGAGGTAGCGGCCCGGCGTCAGCTCCGCGAGTTCGCCGAGCACGTCCTCGACGAACTCGTAGGTCCGTTCCTTGCCGACGCACAGCGAACTGAACCCCACCTTGGTCCCGGTGTAGCGGGCGGGGGCCTTCCCGTCGCAGTTCAGTTCGGCGTACGAGGCCAGCGCCGCGTTCACGTGCCCGGGCATGTCGATCTCGGGGACCACGTCCACGTACCGCTCGCCCGCGTAGGCCACCAGGTCGCGGTACTCGTCCTTGGTCCAGTACCCGCCCGGGCCGCCGCCGACCTCGCCGGCGCCGCCGTACTCGGCCAGCCGCGGCCAGGAGTCGACCGCCAGGCGCCAGCCCTGGTCGTCGGTCAGGTGCACGTGCAGGGTGTTGACCTTGTACTGGGCCAGCTGGTCGACGTACCTCTTCACCTGCTCGACCGTGAAGTAGTGCCGCGCGACGTCGAGCATCGCCCCGCGGTAGGCGAAGCGCGGCCGGTCGGTGACCGTGCCGCCGGGAACCGTCCCGGGCCCCGCCGCCGGCACCAGCTGCCGCAGCGTCTGCCCGGCGTGGAAGAGCCCCGCCGGGGTCCGCGCGGTGAGGGTGACCCCGGACGGGCCGGACTCCAGCCGGTACCCCTCCTCCCCCAGCCCGTCGCCCGCCCCGCCCTGGTCGAGCCGGAGCCGGATCCCGTCCCCCGCCACCCCGTCGACCACCGGCAGCGGCAGCCCGCTCGGCCCGCGCAGCTGCTCGGCGAGGAGCTCGCCGACCTGGCGGACCTCCTCCCGCGCGCCGGGGCCCGTACGGATGACCGTGCCCGCCCCGAACGCGTACCCGGGGCCCCCGGCGTTCACGGAGGCAGGCACCGGCAGGAGCCGTTCGAAGGGGGCGAGGGCGGCGGGGCGCCGGTCGCCGGGTCTGGCGTCGTCGCCGTGGGCGGCGGTGCAGGCGGTGGCCAGGAGCGGGGCCAGACCGAGAGCGAGGGGGCCGAGGAGGGTGCCGAGCGTGCGTCGCAGGACTCTCATGCGCCCAGGTATAGGCCACATGACCCGTTCAGGGCGGTGCGAGAATCGTCGGATGGCGGAAATCATCCAGAAGGACGGCACATGGACCTTCGACGGAGACACGGTGCGCATCGTGCCGGGCCGCGACAAGGGGGTCGGACTGCTGCGCCAGAACCTCGGCGAAGTGGCGGTCCCGCTGCGGGCGGTGGCGGGGATCAGTTACGAACCGGGCCGCAAGGCCGGGCGGCTGCGGCTGCGGCTGCGGGACGGCGCCGACCCGCTGCTCCAGGTGACCGGCGGGCGGCTGGGGGAATCCTCCGACCCCTACCGGCTCACCGTGGAGCCGGACCGGACCGGGGTGGCGGAGTACTTCGTGGACGAGGTGCGCAACGCCCTGCTGCTGGACGAGGTGGAGAGCGGGCCGGCGGACGCGTACCTGCTGCCGGGTCCCGCGGTGCCGATCACGGTGAGCGCGGGCGACGGCACGGTGGCCTTCGACGGGGACCGGCTGGTGCTGGAGTGGAACTGGAAGACGGAGGACGCCAAGAGCTCCGGCGGGGCGCGCTCGTTCCGGGTGGCGGACGTGAAGGCGGTGGAGTGGTTCCCGGCGGCGGGACTGGAGAACGGCTGGCTCCGCTTCGGCCTGGCCGGTGCGACGGCGCAGGCACCCGCCCCCAAGTACGACCCCCACGCGGTGGAGCTGTTCGGTTTCAAGAAGGACCCCCTGATGGCGCTGGTCGCGGCGGCGGTGGCGGCACGGCTGCCCCACCCGGCGGCCCCTCCGGCCGATGCGGCGCCCGAGCCCGTCGCGGCCCTGGCGGCGGCCGGGGCGGCCCGGTCCGCGGAGGAGCCCGCCGACCACGACGCCCTGCTGCGCCGGCTGCGCGAGCTGGGTGAGCTGCACCAGTCGGGCATCCTCACGGCCGACGAGTTCGCGGCGGCCAAGCAGGCCGTTTTGCGCCGCTTCTGACCGGATCCATCCATTCCGCTGGTCCAGACCTAAGAGATCCTGCCCGCAATCGGGCAGGATCTTTGCATTCAGCGGATGAAGCCGCCACTATCTACGGGTGCTCGATCGCCGCCCGTCGCATGACGACCTCGTCGACCACCTGGTGCGCAGCACCGCGCTGCAGCGCGGCGAGGCCGCCCGGGTGGTGCTCGACGTGCTGGCGTACTTCGACGAGACGACCGAGGAGTTCGTCCGCCGCCGCCACCGGGAACTGCAGTCCGGCGGAGCGGTCAACGCGGAGATCTTCGAGCGGATCGCGGCCGAGCTGCCGCACCGCGCCGTAGCGCCTCCGGAGCTGTCGCTCCGGCAGCTGCGCCGCATCGTCTACGGCTGAGCCCGTGGCCGCCCCGGCGGCCGCGAGCGGGTACACGAACCGAACTTCAGGAGGGGCAGAACCGTATGTGTGGAATCGTCGGTTACATCGGCAAGCGTGACGTGGCACCACTGCTGCTGGAAGGCCTCCAGCGACTGGAGTACCGCGGATACGACTCCGCGGGCATCGTCGTCAACAGCCCCAAGGCCAGCGCCCTGAAGGTCGTCAAGGCCAAGGGCCGGGTCCGCGAGCTGGAGAGCCGCGTCCCCAAGCGCTTCGCCGGCACCACCGGCATCGCCCACACCCGCTGGGCCACCCACGGCGCCCCGAGCGACCTCAACTCGCACCCGCACCTCGACCCCGAGAACAAGGTCGCCGTCGTCCACAACGGCATCGTCGACAACGCCTCCGAGCTGCGCGCCAAGCTGGAGGGCGAAGGCGTGGTCTTCGCCTCGGAGACCGACACCGAGGTCATCACCCACCTGATCGCCCGCTCCGCCGCCGCCTCCCTGGAGGAGAAGGTCCGCGAGGCGCTCAAGCTGGTCGAGGGCACGTACGGCATCGCCGTCATGCACGCCGACTTCGCCGACCGCATCGTCGTCGCCCGCAACGGCTCCCCGGTGGTCCTCGGCATCGGCGAGAAGGAGATGTTCGTCGCCTCGGACGTCGCCGCCCTCGTCGCCCACACCCGCCAGGTCGTGACCCTCGGCGACGGCGAGATGGCCACCCTCAAGGCCGACGACTTCCGCACCTACACCACCAGCGGTACGACGACCACCGCCACGCCGGAGACCGTGGAGTGGGAGGCCGCCTCCTACGACATGGGCGGCCACGACACGTACATGCACAAGGAGATCTCCGAGCAGCCCGACGCGGTCGACCGCGTGCTGCGCGGCCGGATCGACGACCGCTTCAACACCGTGCACCTGGGCGGCCTGAACCTGGACCCGCGCGAGGCGCGCGGCATCCGCCGGGTCAAGATCCTGGGCTGCGGCACCTCGTACCACGCGGGCCTCATCGGTGCGGGCCTGATCGAGAGCCTCGCCCGGATCCCCGCCGACGCCGAGCCGGCCTCCGAGTTCCGCTACCGCAACCCGGTCGTGGACCCCGACACCCTCTACATCGCGGTCTCCCAGTCCGGCGAGACCTACGACGTGCTCGCAGCCGTGCAGGAGCTCAAGCGCAAGGGCGCCCGCGTCCTCGGCGTGGTCAACGTGGTGGGTTCCGCCATCGCCCGCGAGGCCGACGGCGGCGTGTACGTGCACGCCGGCCCGGAGGTCTGCGTCGTCTCCACCAAGTGCTTCACCAACACGGTGGTGGCCTTCGCGCTGCTCGCCGTGCACCTGGGCCGGATCCGGGACCTGTCGGTCACCGACGGCAAGCGGATCATCGAGGGCCTGCGCAAGCTGCCCGCGCAGATCCAGGAGATCCTCGAGGGCGAAGAGGACATCAAGAAGCTGGCGGCCGAGTACGCCGAGGCCAAGTCCATGATGTTCATCGGCCGCGTGCGGGGCTACCCGGTGGCCCTGGAGGCCTCCCTGAAGCTCAAGGAGATCTCCTACATCCACGCCGAGGCCTACCCGGCCTCCGAGCTCAAGCACGGCCCGCTCGCCCTCATCGAGCCGGCGATGCCGACGGTAGCGATCGTCCCGGACGACTCCCTGCTGGAGAAGAACCGCGCGGCGCTGGAGGAGATCAAGGCCCGCAGCGGCCGGATCCTCGCGGTCGCCCACCGGGAGCAGGAGAAGGCGGACCACACCCTCCTCGTGCCCAAGAACGAGGACGAGCTGGACCCGATCCTGATGGGCATCCCGCTCCAGCTGCTGGCGTACCACACCGCCCTGGCCCTGGGCCGGGACATCGACAAGCCGCGCAACCTGGCCAAGTCGGTCACGGTCGAGTAGGCACACCCGCGTACGCGGGAACGGCCCCCGGGACCCCCGGGGGCCGTTCCCCTTTCCGCTTCCGCACTCCTCTTGCGCACTCGTGCTTCCGGCACGGCCCCGCTTCCGGTGCCGCCCGCGCGGCTCAGCCCGCGGCGACCGCCCCGCGGCGCGAGGCCCTGCCCACCGCCATGGGCCAGTGCGCCAGTGCGGCGGTGGCTCCGTACCAGGCCAGCAGCCCGCAGACCGCGGCCACCCAGCCGGCCGCCTTGCCCAGGAAGCCGCTGTCGGCGAAGGAACCTATCGCCAGCAGCACCAGGGAAAGGGTGAACAGGCCGTACACGACCTGTCCGAACAGTCCGCTCGACGCCCCCATCGTGAGGGTGAGTCCGAGCAGGGCGAAGAGGACGAGGAACATTCCGGCGGCGTCTGCCGAAACCTTTCCGTCGGCCCCCGCGGCCCAGGTGAACCAGAAGGCGCCGAGTCCCGCGAACGCCGTCCCGTTGAAGCCGTTGCCGCCGCGGAATTCGAGGACTCCGAGGACGAACAGGGCGAGACCGCCGACGTAGGTCGCGAGCGACACGGAGTGGGCCGCGGTCACACCGTCGATGATGCCGGTGTGGCCGATACCGAACGCGAGAAGGGTGAGACCCAGGGCGATGTGCCCGAGGGTCGAAGTCGAGGCCGTGCTTCCCGCAGAGACACCATTGTCCACGGCGGGCTCCCTTCGATCTGCAGTTGTTTGCTGCGTCCCAGCAGCATTTATCTACCCTTTACACGAGGGCACAACCGCACAATCGACTTGACGGAGTGTTACGGAATGACAACGACGGGTCGCTGGGCGCGTTTCGCCAGCCGTCCCGCGACCGAACCGAATATCCGGCCCACGAACCCGTGCGTCGAGCCGACCACGATGGCGTCGGCCGAGTACTCGCGGCCGACCTCCTCCAGCTCGTGGCAGATGTCCCCGCCCCGCTCGACCAGGATCCACGGCACTTCGGCCAGGTAGTCCGCGCAGGCCAGCTCCAGACCCAGCACCTCGGTGCGGTGGTCCGGGACGTCCACGAAGACGGGGGGCTCGCAGCCGGCCCACACCGTGGTCGGCAGCCGGTTGGCGACGTGCACGATGATCAGACCGGATCCGGAGCGGCGGGCCATCCCGATCGCGTACGCGAGGGCGCGCTCGCTGGAGGTGGATCCGTCGAATCCCACAACGACTCCGTGCCGGAAGGCCGGATCACAGGGAAGGCGTGGCTGTTCCACCGCACGCACATCGGCGGCCGACGCGGGGTCGGCGAGCCGTTTGCGCTTGCGGTCCGCGGGTTCTGGGGATTCGTGACCGGCCATGGGTGTCTCGGCGAAGAGGTCCTTGGAGGAAGCAACAACGGGGGCGAAATTCAGCGACACCGGGTGACGGAAGCTCTGCCCGGGAAGCATCTTCCCAAGCCATCCCTACCAGGGTACGGCGACACTCCTGTCCTGCACAGGGCTTGCCGCCCTTGGAGAGCGTCCCAGGGAGCATGCCGGAGGGAGCGCGCCTTGGCAATGGCCGCTGCCCCCTACAGCCAGTGACGAGCGGGGGCCGTGCCACCCGTGCGCGCAGTGACCGAGGCCCGCCGCGGGACGTTGAACAGGCGTCCGACCGTCCAGGAAGAGCCCGCAGGGAGCACGCCGTGCCCGGCCATCCGGTACACCCCGTCCACCCCACCCAGCCGACTCGAGGCCTCCGGTCCGCCCGGTCCGCGCACACGACCCCGCACTTCGGCCCGCCCCCTCTTCACCCGTCCGTGCGCCCCGCGAGAGGACCCCAGGACGACCCCGCGGGTGACGTGGTGCGCTGGGCGGCCTTCAGCTGCCTGCTCGTCCCGGTGGTCCTCGTCGTCTACGGAACCTCCTTCGGCGGGGCGGCGGTCGCGACCCTCGGCCTGTTCGCCGTCACGGCCGCCTGCCGGATCCTGCTGCGCCACTCGGAGAGGACGGAGCGCGCCGCGTCGCTCGTCCGCGTGCAGGACGGGCAGCCGTCCGCTCCGCGCGGGCGGCACTCGCGCGGCGGGGCCGCCCCCCAGCGGGGATGCCCGGGCGGCACCGTCGAGTACGCGCCCCCTCAGGACTGACCGGTTCGCACACCCACACCCGCACGTTTTCAGCCAACTTCCCGGCAAGGTGCCCCCCTTGCCGGAATGTCCCCCCAACCCCCCTACCACCAGCGACGACACGGCTCGGGGGATGCCGGGACCCTATGGGTACTGGCCACGGCCGGGTCGCACGCTTCCCACCCCGGTAGCGGAGTGGAACGCTTCCTGATCGAATGCTTTTCGCCAAGTTGCCAAGTCGACATAGCGCTGCGTGCTGAACTTGTCACGCCGACACCACGGGACGCAGTAGATTCGATCATGTATTTACAGCGGGGGATCCACGTGCAAGGCCGAGGGGAAACGTGCAGGTGCGACCAGACCAAGGAGTCGCGACACCCAAGGGGGGCTTAGCGCCATGAGCCAGGATTCCACCGCCGTCGTCGCGGACGCCGGCCGGAAGCTCGCGGGGCGTCGCCGCAGGGAGATCGTCGCGGTGCTGCTCTTCAGCGGCGGACCGATCTTCGAGAGCTCCATTCCACTTTCCGTGTTCGGCATCGACCGGCAGGACGCGGGAGTTCCACGCTATCGACTGCTCGTGTGCGCCGGTGAGGACGGTCCGCTCAGGACCACCGGCGGACTCGAACTGACCGCGCCGTACGGGTTGGAGGCGATCGCCCGGGCAGGCACGGTCGTCGTTCCCGCATGGCGTTCCATCACCTCCCCGCCACCGCCGGAAGCGCTCGAGGCGCTGCGTCTGGCGCACGAGGAGGGAGCCCGGATCGTCGGACTGTGCACGGGGGCCTTCGTGCTCGCCGCCGCCGGTCTGCTCGACGGCCGGCCCGCGACGACGCACTGGATGTACGCGCCGACGCTGGCGAAGCGGTACCCGTCCGTCCATGTCGATCCGCGGGAACTCTTCGTCGACGACGGCGACGTGCTCACCTCCGCCGGTACGGCGGCCGGAATCGACCTGTGCCTGCACATCGTGCGCACGGACCACGGCAGCGAGGCGGCCGGGGCCCTGGCCCGCAGGCTCGTCGTCCCGCCGCGTCGCACGGGCGGTCAGGAGCGCTACCTCGACCGGTCGCTGCCGGAGGAGATCGGCGCCGACCCGCTGGCCGAGGTCGTCGCCTGGGCGCTGGAACACCTCCACGAGCAGTTCGACGTGGAGACGCTGGCGGCGCGCGCCTACATGAGCAGGCGCACCTTCGACCGGCGGTTCCGCTCGCTGACCGGCAGCGCGCCGCTCCAGTGGCTGATCACCCAGCGGGTGCTCCAGGCACAGCGTCTGCTGGAGACCTCCGACTACTCGGTGGACGAGGTCGCCGGACGCTGCGGGTTCCGCTCGCCGGTGGCCCTGCGCGGGCACTTCCGGCGGCAACTGGGCTCCTCCCCGGCCGCCTACCGCTCCGCCTACCGGGCGCGCCGGCCCCAGGCCGAGGTGGCGCAGGTCTCCCAGCTCTCGGAGAGCCCCGTTCCGCACCAGCGCACTCCGCAGCCCCAGCGGGCGGCGGCGGCCCTGGCCGCGGCGGGCTCGACCGTGACGGAGCTGTACGCCCCGGGACGGGTGCTGCGCGAGCACGCGTAGCCTCACCGCGGACACCGTGCCGCGCGGGTCCCCCCGGCCACCGCCGGGGGGACCCGCGCGCGTAAGCTCCCGTTGCCGCCCGTGCCCGCCTCGGCCGCGGCCGGTCCCGGAGGCCGCGTGCCCGGCCCGATCCCGTGGGGACCGCATAAGGTGGGACGCATGAACGATCGCATGGTGTGGATCGACTGCGAGATGACCGGGCTCTCGTTGACGGACGACGCACTTATCGAGGTGGCCGCACTGGTCACCGACTCGGAGCTCAACGTGCTCGGCGAAGGCGTGGACATCGTGATCCGCCCGCCGGACGCGGCCCTGGAGACCATGCCCGACGTGGTGCGCGAGATGCACACCGCCTCCGGGCTGCTCGACGAGCTGGCCGGCGGGACCACCCTCGCGGATGCCGAGGCCCAGGTCCTGGCGTACGTACGGGAACACGTCAAGGAGCCCCGCAAGGCGCCGCTCTGCGGGAACTCGGTCGGCACCGACCGCGGGTTCCTGCTGCGCGACATGGCCGCACTGGAGAGCTACCTGCACTACCGGATCGTGGACGTGTCCTCGGTCAAGGAGCTGGCGCGCCGCTGGTATCCGCGGGCCTACTTCAACAGCCCGCCGAAGAACGGCAACCACCGGGCGCTCGCGGACATCAAGGAGTCCATCGCCGAGCTGCGCTACTACCGCGAGGCGGTCTTCGTGCCGCAGCCCGGGCCCGACTCGGACACCGCCCGGACCATCGCCGCCAAGCACGTCGTGCCGGGCGCGTAGGACCGTACGGCGCCCGCCGGAGAGGGGTGCGGAAAACGGGGGAGCGAGCACCCTCCCGGACCCTGTACCCTTTTCTTCGGCCGGTCGGTTTTCCGACCGGACATGGTGGGTGTAGCTCAGCTGGTAGAGCACCTGGTTGTGGTCCAGGTGGCCGCGGGTTCAAGTCCCGTCACTCACCCTGCAGGAGGGCCCCGGTCCGCGGAAGCGGACCGGGGCCCTCTGCGTTGTCCGGCTCAGGAGGACTCCCGGACCACCAGCTCGGTGGGCAGGACCACCGCCGGCCGGGCCGGCTCCCCCGCCGCACCGGGGCTGCCCGGGTCCTTGCGGTGCGCCGCGATGTGCTCCAGCAGCACCCGCGCCATGGTCCGGCCCATCTCCTCGATCGGCTGCCGGACGCTGGTCAGCGGCGGGTCCATGTGCCGGGCCACCACCGAGTCGTCGAAGCCGACGAGCGCCACGTCCTGCGGCAGCCGGCGGCCGGCCGCGCGCAGCTCCCGGCGGGCGCCGGCGGCCATGACGTCGGAGCCGGCGAAGACGGCGTCGAGCGCGGGCCGGCGCTCCAGCAGCTCGCGCATCGCCCGGCGTCCGCCCTCTTCGGTGAAGTCGCCGGCCGCGACCAGCTCCTCGTCCACCCGGTGTCCGGCCGCGGCCAGGGCCTGCCGGTAGCCGTCGAGGCGGCACTGGGCCCCGTACACGTCCAGCGGCCCGGTGATCGTGGCGATGGCGCGGCGGCCCCGTCCGAGGAGGTGGCGCACGGCCTCGGCGGCGCCGGCCAGGTTGTCGGAGTCCACGTACGGCAGCGTCTCGGCGGCCGAGCGGCGGCCGCTGATCACCGCCGGGATGCCGAGTTCGGCCAGCATCTCGGGCAGCGGGTCGTCGGCGTGCACGGAGACCAGCAGGACCCCGTCGACGCGGTGGCCGGACAGGTACTGGGCCAGGCGGCGGCGCTCGCGCTCACCGCCCGCCAGGGTGAGGACGAGCTGGACGTCGGTCTCGGCGAGCGTGGCGCCGACGCCCCGGACCACGTCGGAGAAGTACGGCTCGGCGAAGAAGCGGGCCTCGGGCTCGGGGATCACCAGCGCGACCGCGTCCGTACGGTTGGCGGCGAGTGCGCGCGCCGCCCGGTTGGGGACGTACCCCAGCTCGGCGACGGCGGCCTCGACCGCGGTCCTGGTGTGCTCGCTGACCTTGGAGGATCCGTTGATCACCCGGGAGACCGTGCCGCGCCCCACCCCGGCGCGCGCCGCGACCTCCTCCAGGGTCGGCCGTCCCCCACTGCGCCCCTGCCCGTTCATTGGCTTCCTCCCGATTGCGAATCTACCTCTTGACGACTGTGGGAGCGCTCCCACAGTGTGTCTCACGACACCCGGCACGTCCCGTCCTTCAGGGAGGATGCACATGCGAGCCCCATCCCGAGCCCGAAGAACCCTCGTCACGGCAGGGGCTGCGGTGGCCACCGCAGCCCTGCTGCTCGCGGGCTGCGCCCAGGATCCGGCCGAGCGGCCCGAGCCGGGCGGCTCCGGCGGCAAGGCGGACGGCAAGGCACGGACGACGCTCACCGTCGGCGTGTTCGGGGCCTTCGGCCTCCAGGAAGCCGGCCTGTACGACGAGTACATGGCGCAGAATCCCGGCATCCGCATCGAGCAGACGTCCATCGAGCGGAACGAGAACTACTACCCGCAGCTCCTCACCCACCTCGGCACCGGCAGCGGGCTCGCCGACATCCAGGCCGTCGAGGTCAACAACATCGCCGAGATCACGGCCACCCAGGCCGACAAGCTGGTGGACCTCGGCAAGGCGCCGGGCGTGGACAAGGCCGCGTACCTGCCCTGGAAGTGGGCGCAGGGCACGGCGAAGGGCGGAGCCACCGTCGGCCTCGGCACCGACGTGGGCCCGCAGGGCATCTGCTACCGCAAGGACCTGTTCGAGGCGGCCGGGCTGCCGTCCGACCGGGCGGCGGTCGGGGCGCTGTGGGCCGGCGACTGGAACAAGTACCTGGAGACGGGCAAGGCGTACAAGGCGAAGGCCGGGGAGGGGAAGGCCTTCGTGGACTCGGCGTCGGGGGTGATGGCCGCTGTGACGGGGAGCAGCGCGCAGCGCTTCTACGACGACCAGGGGAAGGTCGTCTACAAGACCAACCCGGCGGTGCGCGGCGCCTTCGACCTGGCGGCTTCCTTCGCCACCGAGAAGCTGAGCGCCAAGCTCCAGCAGTTCACCCCGGGCTGGGACCAGGGCTTCGCCAACGGTGCCTTCGCGACGGTGTCCTGCCCGGCCTGGATGCTCGGCTACATCCAGGACAAGGCGGGTCCGGCGGGCAAGGACAAGTGGGACGTGGCGCAGGCGCCGAAGCCGAGCAACTGGGGCGGCTCCTTCCTGGTGGTGCCGAAGGCGGGCAAGCACACCGAGGAGGCGGCCAGGCTGGCTGCCTGGCTGACGGCCCCGGCGCAGCAGGCGAAGCTCTTCGAGAAGCGGGGCAGCTTCCCGAGCGCGAGCGCCGCGTACGCGCTGCCGTCGGTGTCGGGCGCCCGGCACGCGTACTTCGGCGGCGCACCGATCGGCGAGATCTTCGCGCGGGCGGCGGAGGGCGTGCCGGTGGCTGCGGTCGGCCCGAAGGACCTGGTGATCGCGCAGAACCTGGCGGACATCGGGATGCTCCAGGTGGACCAGAAGGGCCGCTCGCCGCAGGAGGGCTGGGAGGCCGCGGTGAAGGCGATCGACAACGCCCTGGACCGGTGAGGCACCGGTGACGGACGAGACGGCCGTCCTCTCCCCTTCCTCGTCCTCGGCCCCCTCGGCTTCCCGTCCCCGCCGCGCGCGGGGCGGGGAGGGGGCGCGGGGCGGCAAGGGGAGCGGGCGGGGCCAGGCGTGGCGCTCGCGCCGCTACCGGTGGGACCTGCGCTGGAGCCCGTACGCCTTCGTGGCGCCCTTCTTCCTCTTCTTCGCCGCCTTCGGGCTGTTCCCGCTGCTGTACACGGGCTGGGCGGCGCTGCACCAGGTGGAGCTGACCGACCCGGACAGCATGACCTGGGTGGGGATGCGGAACTTCACGCGGCTGTGGGGGGACGAGTTCTTCTGGAACGCGCTGCGCAACACCGTCACCATCGGGCTGCTGTCGACGGTGCCGCAGCTGGCGATCGCGCTCGGGCTCGCCCACCTGCTCCACTACAAGCTGCGCGGTTCCGCGTTCTTCCGGGTCGCGGTGCTGACCCCGTACGCGACCTCGGTGGCCGCCGCCACGCTCGTCTTCGTGCTTCTCTTCGGCCGGGACTACGGGATGGTCAACTGGGCCCTGTCGGCGGTCGGTTTCGAGGCGGTGGACTGGCAGAACGGCACCTTCGCGTCCCAGCTGGCGGTCTCCACGATCGTGGTCTGGCGGTGGACGGGCTACAACGCGCTGATCTACCTGGCGGCGATGCAGGCGGTGCCCGGGGAGCTGTACGAGTCGGCCGCGCTGGACGGGGCCTCGCGCTGGCAGCAGTTCGTGCACGTCACGGTGCCCTCGCTGCGTCCGACGATCTTCTTCACCTGTGTGGTGTCGACGATCGGGGCGACCCAGCTGTTCGGCGAGCCGCTGCTCTTCAACGGCGGCGCGGGCGCCACGGGCGGCTCGGACCACCAGTTCCAGACGCTGGGGCTGTACCTGTACGAGCAGGGCTGGGTGAACCTGCACCTCGGCCGGGCCTCGGCCATCGCCTGGGCGATGTTCCTGATCCTGCTGGTCATCGCGGGCGCGGCGCGGCTGCTGCGCGGACGGGAGGATTCCTGATGGGTTCCCTGCGCGCGGGCAGGTTCACCTACGTGGTGCTCGCCCTGTTCACCGCCGGATCGCTCTTCCCGCTGGTGTGGACGGCGATCGCGGCCTCCCGCAGCAACACGCGGCTGGCCCAGACCCCTCCGCCGTTCTGGTTCGGGGGGAACCTGGGCCGCAACCTCCAGGTCGCGTGGACCGACGCCAACATGGGCGTCGCCCTGCTGAACACGGTGGTCGTGGCGAGCACGGTCGCCGTCGGGACGGTGCTGTTCTCCACCCTGGCCGGCTTCGCCTTCGCCAAACTCCGCTTCCGGGGCCGGCGGCTGCTGATGTCCCTGGTGGTCGCCACGATGCTGATCCCGCCGCAGCTGAGCGTGGTCCCGCTGTACATGCTGATCGCCGAGCTGTCCTGGACGGACCGGCTCCAGGCGGTGATCCTGCCGACCCTGGTCTCCGCCTTCGGGGTGTTCTTCATGCGGCAGTACCTGGCGCAGGCGCTGCCGACGGAGCTGGTGGAGGCGGCCCGCTCGGACGGGGCGAGCTCGCTGCGGGTCGTGTGGCACGTGGTGTTCCCCGCGGCCCGGCCGGCGATGGCGGTGCTGGCCATGCTGACCTTCGTCATGGCCTGGAACGACTTCTTCTGGCCGATCGTCGCGCTGACCCAGAACGGCAGCCCGACGGTGCAGGTGGCCCTGACGGGGCTGGGCCGGGGCTACGTCCCCGATCAGTCCGTGATCATGGCGGGCGCGCTGCTGGGCACGCTCCCGCTGCTGCTGGTGTTCCTCGTCTTCGGCCGCCAGATCGTCGGCGGCATCATGCAGGGAGCGGTGAAGGGTTGAAGAACACGCCGATGGACACGACGCGGGCCAGGGGCCAACTCCGCTTCCCCGAGAGGTTCTTGTGGGGTGCGGCCACGGCGGCCTTCCAGATCGAGGGCGCGGCCGCGCTGCGGGGGCCGTCGATCTGGGACACCTTCTGCCGGACACCCGGCAAGGTGCACGGCGGCGACACGGGCGACGTGGCGGTGGACCACCACCGGCTGTGGCGCGAGGACGTCCGGCTGATGGCCGCGCTGGGGCTGCGGGCCTACCGGTTCTCGGTGTCCTGGCCGCGGGTGCTCGCCGGCGGGATCGGCTTCTACGACGCGCTCGTGGACGAGCTGCTCTCGTACGGGATCCGGCCCTGCGTGACCCTGTACCACTGGGACCTGCCGCAGGAACTGGAGACCGGCTCGCGCAGCGGCTCCGGGGGCGGCTGGCCCGAACGGGAGACGGCCTACGCCTTCGCGGCGTACGCGGCGACCGTCGCGGAGGCACTGGGCGACCGGGTGGAGCTGTGGACCACGCTCAACGAGCCCTGGTGCAGCGCCTTCCTGGGCTACGCCTCCGGGGTCCACGCCCCCGGCCGCACCTCCCCGGCCGACTCCCTGCGCGCCGCCCACCACCTCAACCTGGCCCACGGTCTGGCCGCGGCGGTCCTGCCCGCCTCGGCGCGGACCGGCATCGCCCTCAACCCGAGCGCCGTACGGCCGTTGACGGACTCGGCGGCCGACCTGGACGCGCGCCGCCGCATCGACGCCCTCGCCAACCGCGTCTTCACCGGCCCCCTGCTGCACGGGGCGTACCCGGAGGACCTGCTGGAGGACACCGCCGCGGTGACGGACTGGTCCTTCGTCCGCCCCGGTGACGAGGCGCTGATCCACCAGCCGCTCGGCTTCCTCGGCGTGAACTACTACACCCCGGCGGTGGTCTCGGCGGCCCCCGCCGGAGCCGGCCCCCGCGCCGACGGTCACGGGGCCACGGGCCACTCCCCCTGGCCCGGTGCGGACGCGGTGGCCTTCCACCAGCCCCCCGGTGAACTGACCGACATGAACTGGTCCGTCGACCCGTCGGGCCTCTACGACCTGCTCATGCGCTTCACCCGGGAAGCGCCGGGACTGCCGCTGATGGTCACCGAGAACGGCGCCGCGTACGCCCCTGACCTGCACGATCCCCAGCGGATCGGCTACCTGGAGAAGCATCTGGCCGTCCTCCACCGGGCGATGGCGGACGGCGCCCCCGTGGAGGGGTACTTCCTCTGGTCGCTGCTGGACAACTTCGAGTGGTCCTACGGCTACAGCAAGCGCTTCGGCATCGTCCACGTCGACTACGCGACCCAGGCCCGCACACCGCGCTCCAGCGCCCACTGGTACGCCCGGCTGGCCCGGACGGGGGCCTTGTAGATTCACCCCCATGACCAGCACGACCCGCACGACCCGCACGACGCCCCCGCGCCCGCTGGACGCGGAAGCCCTCTTCCCCGGCCTGTCGGCCCACCGCCGCACGACGACCCGGCTGCATCCCCGCGCCGGATCACCGGGGGTGGCCGACAGCCACGTCGGCGGGCCGCTGCTGTGGCCCGCCGACGAGCCGTGGCCGGTGTGCGAGGGCCCGCACGGAGGCCCGGACGCCCCCCTCCTGCAACCGCCCCTGCCCCTGACGGCGGTGGCCCAGCTGTACGGCCGGGACGTCCCGGACCTCCCCGCGGGCCCCGCCGGCCACGACCTGCTCCAGGTGTTCTGGTGCCCCTTCGACGCCCACGGGCCGACGGGGTACGGCATGTACGTGCACCTGCGCCGGCGCCGGGCCGCCGATGTGGGCGAGGTCCTGGCGCCGCAGCCGCAGCCCGGGGCGGTGGGCTTCACCGGATACCTGGCCCGGCCCTGCGTACTGCACCCGGAGCGGGTGACCGAGTACCCCTGGATCGAGGCGCTCCCGGGGGAGCTGGGGGAACGCGTCGCGGCGTGGGAGGACGCCCAGGAGGAGGCCTCGTACGAGGCCGAGGAGGAGGACGGTGAGGAGGACGGTGAGGAGGACGGTGAGGAGGACGGTGAGGAAGCCGTAGCCCTGCCGACCTACCTGGGCGACCTGTCCGTGGCCCCGGGCTGGAAGGTGGGCGGCCACGCCAGGTGGAACCTCACCGGGCCCGCGGTCCTGGACTGCCGCACCTGCGGATCGGCGACGGAACTGCTGCTGACGATCGCCACCCGCGAGTGGGAAACCGACGGCACGAGCTGGATCCCGCTGGCGGACGGCCGGCCGGACGACCGCGACGCCTCCCCGACCGGTGTGGTGGTCGGCAACCACGGCAGTCTCAACATCTTCGCCTGCCCCCGGGACCCGTCCCATCCGCACCACCTCAGCGTCCAGTAGGGACCGGGTCCGGGGCAGGAGCCTTGGCAGCGGGGGCCCCGGCGGTTACGGTCCGGGCAGAGGGCAACGGCGCACGCCGGAGAAACGGGAGGGTCGGCGTGCGGCTGGAGGTTGTCCGTGTCCGTGCCCCGTCCCCCTTCCGCACCCGTGCCCGGCCCCGCCCCCGCACCGCCCGCGCCGACGCCTGCGCCGTCGGCCGGCGGTTTCCGCGGCGTGCTCGCGCTCGGCGGCGGCGCCCTGCTCCTGTACGCGTTCCTCGCCCGGCTCCCGGCCGCCCTGTGCCCCATCGGGACGCTCCTGCTCATCAACGAGCGTGACGGCATCGGCGACGCCGGTGCCGTCGCCGCCGCCCTCTGGCTCGGCCAGGCGGTCGGCGGCCCGGTCATCGGCCGGCTCGCCGACCGGCGCGGCCACCGTCCCGTCCTGCTCGTCGCCTGCGGCGCGAACGCCGCCGTCCTCGCCGGCCTGGTCGCCGCCGTCCTCGGCGGTCTGCCGCTGGTCCCCCGGATGCTCCTCGCCGTGGCCGCCGGGCTCACCGTCCCGCAGGTGGGCCCGCTGGCCAGGGCCCGGTGGGCGCGGCTGGCCGGTGCGGACAAGCGGCTGCTCGGGTCCGCGCTCTCCTTCGACACCACCCTGGACGAGGTCGGGTTCGTGGTCGGGCCCGCGCTGGCCGGGGTCCTGGCCGTGACGGTGCATCCCGCGTCGGCGCTCGTGCTCGCGGCCCTGCTGATCCTGGTGGCCGGGACCCTGTTCGCCCTGCATCCGACCGTCCCCGGCCCGGCCGCGCCCCCGCAGGCGGGCGGGCGGCCCGCCGTACGGCTGTGGTCGCCCGGGCTGGTCCTGCTGTTCGCGCTGGCCGTGCTGCAGGGCGCCGCCTGGAGCGGGGCCAACACCGGGGTCAACGCGCTCGCCGAGTCCCTGGGCGAGGCGGGCGCGGCCGGTCCGGTGTGGGCGGCCATGGCCGTGACCAGCTCGATCGCCGGGTTCGTGACGGTGGCCCGGCCCGGCTCGGCGGATCCGGCCGTACGGCTGCGGTGGACCGCCGCGGCCCAGGCGGTGCTGACGCTCCCGCTGCTGGCGGTGTCGGGGCTGCCGGGCGCCGCCCTCGCCCTCGCGGGGATCGGCCTGGCCGTGGCCCCGCACCTGATCGCCCTGTTCGGGCTGGTGGAACGGGCCGGGCCGGCCGTCCGGATGGGCGAGGCCATGACCGTGACCGGAAGCGGGCTGATCCTCGGTCAGGCGGCGGCCGCGGCCGTCGCGGGCCCGCTGGCGGCGGCGTACGGGTACCGGGCGGCCTTCGCCGTGGCGTGCGCGGCCGCCGTGGGCTCCGGCCTGCTGGCGGTGGGCGCGTCGGGGCGGATCCGCTTCGGCGCAGCCGGAGCGGATCCGGCGGCTAGGACGAGGGGGACGAAGCCATCGCCGCCAGGCCCTTCGCCAGGTCCTCGGCGTTCATGACGGGACCGACCTCGACCTCGGCGTTGAACTGCAGGAACAGGTCCTCCACCAGCGCCGGCAGGTGCGAGCTCTCCTGGAGGTCGAAGACGATCCAGCAGGAGCGCACGCCCTCGTGCAGCCCGAAGTAGGCGGCCTCCGGCTTCACCTTGCCCATCAAGGTCTTGATCGTCTCGGGCAGGGTGCCGGACTTGATGGCCTCGTTGCTGGCGGCCGTGTCCATGTGGGCCCTGAGCATGACTCTCATGCGTGACTCCTTCCGTCCTCCCCACCCTCGGCGCGGCCCCCGGGCGCGGCAACATCTGCACCCCCGTACGTGCGGGGCGCGGCGGGGGCGGGGGGCGTCGGCTAGCCCAGGATCCCGACGTCGTAGAAGAACCGGTACCGGTCCGGGTCGTCCGGCAGGAACCAGTGGAAGCCCTCTTCGAAGAAGACCGCGACGACGTTGACGGCGAGGACCAGGCCCAGGAACCAGAGGGCGGACGTCCCCACCGTCCGGTACGGCCCCGGCCGCACCGCCGGGACGCTGCGGTCCGCCGTCGAGTGCGCGAAGGCCAGGGCGATGCCGATGGCGACCACCGAGGCCTGGAAGAGGATCCAGGCCCACACGTACAGGTGCAGGCCGAACACCTCGCTCCCGTACCCCTTGTCCCCCGGCAGGACGTGCAGCATCGTCTGCCGCCAGGAGGCGAAGGAGCCCGCCATGACGGCGACCAGGGACAGGCCCCAGCCCGTCATGTAGTCGCGGGCCGCCACGGCTCCGTGCGTCAGCGCCGTACGGATGACGTACCCCGCGCCCATCGCCGCCAGCAGCATGAACATCCGCTGCACGATGCACAGCGGGCAGGGGTGTTCCCACAGCCCGAACTGGTAGAAGAGGCCCCCGCAGACGACCGCCGTCCAGCCGACGGCGAAGAAGCAGGCGAACCAGTACTGGGCCCGCCCCAGCAGCCCGCCTTCCGGCGGGGCCTCCGGGAGGAGGCTGTTCAGCGCGGCCACGGGTCAGTAGCTCAGGGTCAGCGCGAGGCTGCTGGTGATGTGGTGCGCCATCAGCAGGACGACGGCGACCAGCATGACCCACCACGCCGCGAGCACGACCGTCCGGGACGAGTCCCGGTACATGGCGATCAGCGTGGCGAGGAGCCCGCCGAAGATGAGGGTGTCCATGGCGCGGACCGTACCGACAGGGGGACGGACCGCCTGCTAGGCGCGCCCCCGGGTACGTCGGTTGCCTCGCCGGACCCCGCGCCGGACCCGCGCACCGCCCGCGCCGCCCCGGGTGCGCCCGTCCAGCCCGATCCAGACCCGGACCTCGGTCCCGCCGAGGACCGAGCGGCCCAGGCGCACGTCGCCGCCGGTCGACTCCGCGACCCGGCGCACGATGTCCAGGCCCAGCCCCGTCGACCCGTCGCGGTCGCCGTCGTTGCCCCTGCGCAGCGCGGCGTCCGGGTCGGCGATGCCCGGTCCCGCGTCCGAGACGAGCACGATGACCGCGTCCGAGGCGTCGTGGACGTCCACCGCGAAGGGGGTGCCCTCGGGGGTGTGCCGGAAGACGTTGCCCAGCATGGCGTCCAGGGCGGCCGCGAGCTCGGGCCGGGCCACGGGGATGCGGACCGTGCGGTCGACGCCCGCGAGCCGCACCTCCCTGCCCTCGTCCTCCGCCAGCGCGGACCAGAAGGCCATCCGGTCGCGGATCACTTCCGAGGCGTCGCAGCCCGCGCCCGCACCGGGGCCGGCGAGACCGGTGGCGGGGCGCTGTTCGCGGGCCGTACGGATGATCGTGTCGACCTCGCGTTCCAGCTGTTCCACCGCCGCCCGGGTCTGCTCGGCCGCCGGTCCGTCCCCGAGCGAGGCCGTGTTGAGGCGCAGGACCGTCAGCGGTGTCCGCAGCCGGTGCGAGAGGTCGGCGGCCAGCTCCCGCTCGTTGGCCAGGAGTTCCACGACCTGGTCCGCCATCGCGTTGAACGCGACGGCCGCCGAGCGGAGTTCCTTGGGCCCCTCCTCCGCCACCCGCGCCCCGAGCCGGCCCTCGCCCAGCTGGTGCGCCGCGTCCGCGAGCCGTTCGGCGGGCCGGACGAGCCGGGCGCCGAGCCGGTCGGCGACCCCGACCGAGCCCACGATCAGGGCCAGTCCGACGCCGGCGAGCACCAGCCAGGCGGTCGTGACGCCGTTGCTGACTTCGCTCTCCGGTACGAAGACCTCCACCACGGCGATGTCCCCGGTGCCGAGCGCGGTCGGCTGGAGCAGCGCCGAGCCCCCGCCCGGGACCGAGGCGGTCGTGGCCCGCCCCATCCGCCGGGTCTCGGCCACGGCCCGCTCCCCCGCCCGGCCCTCCCCGATGTCCACGGCCGGGCTGTCGCCGATCGCGGGGACGTGGACGGCCATCCGGCGGGCGGCGCCCATCTGCGTGGACTCCACCGCCTTGCGCAGCTGCGCGGGGTCGGTGGTGATGGACAGGGTCGGCCCGATGGTGGCGGCCTGCCGCTCGGCGTTGGAGAAGGCCCGGTCGCTGGCCATCTCCTGGACGACGAGCCCGAGCGGCACCGCGAAGGCCACGACCACCATCGCCGTGACCGCGAGGCACACCTTGACCAGCGCCCACCTCACAGCGGCGGCTCCAGCTTGACCCCGACCCCCCGCAGCGTGTGCAGGTAGCGGGGCCGGGCGGCGGTCTCGCCGAGTTTGCGGCGCAGCCAGGACAGGTGCACGTCGATGGTCTGGTCGTCCCCGTACGACTGCTGCCAGACCTCGGCGAGCAGTTCGCGCCGGGCCACGACCACGCCGGGCCGCCCGGCGAGGAAGGCCAGCAGGTCGAACTCGCGGCGGGTGAGGTCCAGGGCCGCCCCGTCGAGCTGGGCCTGGCGGCGCAGCGGGTCGATGGCGAGGCCGCCGACGCGCAGGACGCGCGAGGGCGGCTCGGCGGCCGACGCCTGGGAGCGGCGCAGTACGGCGGCCATCCGGGCGGAGAGGTGTTCCACGGAGAAGGGTTTGGTCAGGTAGTCGTCGGCGCCGTCGTTGAGCAGCCGGACGATCTCCGCCTCGTCGTCGCGGGCGGTCGCGATGATCACGGGTACGTCGGTGATGCCGCGCAGCATCTTGAGCGCCTCCGACCCGTCCAGGTCGGGCAGGCCGAGGTCGAGGATGACCACGTCGAAGCGGTGGTGGGCGACCTCGCGCAGGGCCTCCAGGGCCGTGCCGACGCTCCGCACGGTGTGCGAGGCCTCCGTCAGGTGCCGGATGAGGGCGGATCGTACGAACTGGTCGTCCTCGACCACGAGCACACTTGCCATGGCCCGCACCGTAGCCCATTCGGGGGACCGGCCGGGGTGTCGGGACACTCTTGTGGCGGGTGGTGCAGTATGTGCCCTGATGCGACGAGGACTTGTACATGCCATGGCGTGGCTGCTGGCGACCGGGGCGGCGGTGACGCTGTCCTGGTGGGGCGTGCACACGGTCATGTCGGGCACCGCCTACGATCCGCCGCTCGCGGTGCCGCTGGCCACGCAGCCGCTGTCCTCCTCGACGCAGCGGGCACAGCCCTCCGCCCCGCCGGCTTCCCCGTCCCCGTCCCCGTCCCCGTCCGCTCCCGCGTCCCCCTCCCCGAGTCCGGAGGGGTCCGCGTCGCCGTCCGCCGGCACCTCCCCGGCGAAGCCTGCGGAGAAGGGCTCGCCGTCCGGGCAGCGCCCGGCCCGTCAGCCCGACGAGGGCGGCGCCGGGCAGGTGAAGGCCTATCCGGTGTCGGGCGGCCGGGTCGTCTTCGACCTGGGGGAGTCCTCGGCCGAGCTGGTCTCCGCGACCCCGTCGGCCGGCTGGCGCATGCAGGTGTGGAAGCAGGACTACTGGATCCGCGTCACCTTCACCCGGGACGGGCGCGAGGTCTCGGTCTTCTGCACCTGGCACAACCATCCTCCGGCCGTGGAGATCGTCGACCCCTGACCTCCGGTGGACCGCGTCAGCGGAAGACCGAGGGCGGCGGCTGCGGCGAGGCCACCGCCGAGGCGTCCGCGACCGGCGCGGCCCCGCCCGCGAAGTCCGCGAGGGCCCGGCCGTGCTCGACCCGGCCCGGGTGCGGGTCGCTCGCCACCCGGCGGGTGAACTCGGCGACGGGCAGCTCCCGGTCGGCAGCCACCAGCACGGCGTTGCCGAAGCGCTTCCCCCGCCACACCACGGGGTCGGCGGCCAGCGCCAGCTCCGTGAACCGGGACGCGGCCGTGGCGATCTGGCTCCGCAGGTGGTGCAGCGGCGGGCCGTCGGCCAGGTTGGCCACGTACCAGCCGGTGGGCGCCAGGGCCCGGCGCACCTCGTCCAGGAACTCGGTGCTCGTCAGGTGGGCGGGGGTGCGCGCCCCGCTGAACACGTCCGCGATGACCAGGTCCGCCCAGCCGTCCGCGATCTTGGCCAGGCCCGCCCGCGCGTCCACCGTCCGGACCCGCAGCCGCGCCTGCGGGTCCAGCGGCAGGTGTTCCCGTACGAAGGCCACCAGCGCGGCGTCGATCTCCACGACCTGCTGGTTGGAGCGGGGGCGGGAGGCGGCCGTGTACCGGGCGAGGGTGAAGGCGCCGCCGCCCAGGTGCAGCACGTTCAAGGGCCGGCGGGCGGGCGCGGCGAGGTCGATCAGGTGGCCGATCCGGCGCTGGTACGCGAAGTCCAGGTACCCGGGATCGCCGAGGTCCACGTGCGACTGCGGGGCCCCGTCGATCAGGAGGGTCCAGGCGTCGGCGCGCTCGCGGTCGGGTGCGAGCGCGGCCCGGCCGCCGTCCACCTGTCCGGTGACCGCCTCCGCGCCGCCGCGCCCGCGCTGCTTGCCCTTGCCTCTGTCCTTGCTCGCCACACACCCATTGTCGCCGGTCAGCGGCAGTTGTCCGCGGCCTCGATCAGCCGGGCCGCCTCGCCGAGGGCCGCGCGCAGGACCTGGGGGTCGGTGACCGGTTCCACGGCCTCGGGGGGCAGCAGCCAGCCGGTGCCGGCCGGGGCGGGGGCGGCGGCCTCACCGAAGCACATCCCGCGGCCGTCGGTCTGCGTGCAGGCACTGCCCGGCAGGTCCCAGGCGTCGGCGGTGCCCGGCGGGACGAGGAAGCCGAGGGTGTCGCAGGAGCCGTCGTGCAGGACGGGGCCGACGCCGCCGGCCTGCCGGGCGGCGCGGCGGATGATGTCCACGGCCTCGAGCCCCTGCCGGGTGGGCACGGTCACCAGGTCCGGTGCGTCGAAGGGGGCCGCACCGGGCCGGGGCGCGGTGTCCGTTCCAGTGCTCTCCATGCCGGCCTCCACCAAGGGAACCCCTCCTCGATCCGCGTACGAGCCGGGAGCGGGCAGTCGCCTCCCGCTCCGCATGCGTTCAACGCACGGAAACGTCAACAGGTGCGGTGGCAAGACGCTGCAAAGGATGGCAGTTCATGGCGGATGGGGGGTGAGATATCCCTTTTGTAGCCAAACACCGCATGAACACCCCGCCGCTGGCGGTACGTTCATGCGCGCCGGGCCCCGGCCAGCGGCCCCGGCACCGGCGTGTGTTCCTTGCCAGAGAGGTCACATCCATGGCGGCGTCCCCCCACTCACCCAACTCCACGTTCCGGCGGATGCGCGCTCAGCAGTCCCCGGCCGAGTTCGCGGCCCTGGTGCGCAGGGCGGCCAAGGAGATCGGCGAAACGGTTTCCTGCGACGCCCGGTACATCGGCCGGGTCGAGTCGGGCGAGATCCGCTGCCCCAACTACGCGTACGAGCGCGTCTTCCTCCACATGTTCCCCGGTCTCACCCTGGCCGACCTCGGGTTCTCCCCGCGTGAGGCCGTCCGCGGGCGCTCCGCCCAGCGCGCCCCCGCCCCCTTCTCGGCCCTCACCCACCGGCCGGGTACCGATTCCGGTACCGGCACCAGTCCCAAGGAGAGCGACGTGCTGCGTCGCGCGTTCATGGCGGGGGGCTCCGCGACCGTGGCGGCCGCGACGCTCGGCCTGACCCTGCTCGGGGACAGCCGCCGGCTGCCCTCCCGGGCCGGCGAGTCCGAGGCGGCCGCCGTCGAGGACGCCGTACGGCAGATCCGGCTGCTGGACGACCGGCACGGGGCCGACGCCCTGTACCGCAAGGCCGCCGAGCCGCTGCGCACCGCCTACGCCCTGCTCGACGCGGGGGCCCGGCGGCAGTCCACCGAGGACCGGCTGCACGCGGGCGCCGGTGAACTGGCCGTCTCCGTGGGCTGGCTGGCGCACGACTCCGGCCGCTTCGACGACGCCCGCTCCCACTACGCGGAGGCCCTGGCGACGGCCCGGGTCTCGGGCGACGCCGGGCTGGAGGCGCACGCCTTCAGCAACATGGCCTTCCTGGCGAGGGACTGCGGCCGCGCCCGCGAGGCGGTACGGGCCGCCCAGGCGGGCCGCCGCGCCGCCCGCCCCCTCGGCTCCCCCCGGCTGCTGTCGCTGCTCGCGCTCCGCGAGGCGGGCGGCTGGGCCGGGCTGGCCGACCGCAAGGCCTGCGAGGAGGCGCTGACACGCGCCCACACCGAGTTCGCCAAGGGCGGGACGGGCTCCGACCCCGAGTGGATGTCCTTCTTCGGCGAGGCCGAGCTGGAGTACTTGGAGGCGCGGTGCTGGTCGGCCCTCGGGGAACACTCCCGCGCGGCCCGGCACGCCCGCCGGGCCGCGGACCTCCAGGATCCGCACTTCGCCCGGAACGTGGCCCTCTACACCGCGGAACTGGCCGGTGACCTGGCCCGCGCGGGCGCGCCCGACGAGGCCGCCTGGGCCGGCGGGCGCGTGCTCGACCTGCTCACCGAGGTCCAGTCGACCCGGATCCGGTCCATGCTCTCGGACACCGCCCGCACCCTGGTCCCCCACCAGCGCTCCCCGCGCGTGGGCGCCTTCCTCACCCGGCACGCGGCGGTCTGACCGCTCCGGGGCTGCACGGACGGGGCTACGCGTCCAGGTGCCCCGTGTCGTTCCAGCGCTCCAGTGCGGGGGCCCCGTAGGCCCACCCGAGGACCGAGAGGGAGGTGGGCTCCAGGCGGATGCGGGCGCCGAAGGAGGCGTCGAAGCCGAGCCAGCGGGCGGCCAGCGTGCGCAGGACGTGGCCGTGGGCGAAGACCAGCACGTCGCGCTCCGCCGAGCGGGCCCAGCCGACCACCTCGTCCGCGCGGGCCGCGACATCGGCGACGGATTCGCCGCCCGGGACGCCGTCGCGCCAGATCAGCCAGCCCGGGCGGACCGCCTGGATCTCCGCCGGGGTCATGCCCTCGTAGTCGCCGTAGTCCCACTCCATCAGCGCGTCCCACGGATCCGCGCGCACGCCGAAGCCCGCCAGCTCGCAGCTCTCGCTCGCGCGGACCAGCGGGCTGGTGCGGACCTCCACCCCGGGCAGCCCCTTCCACGGGTCGCGGGCCAGCCGCTCGCCGAGCAGTTTCGCGCCCTGCCTGCCCTCCTCCAGCAGGGGCACGTCGGTGCGTCCGGTGTGCTTGCCGAGCTGGGACCACGCCGTCTGGCCGTGCCGGGCCAGCAGGATGCGGGGGGCCATATCTTTTTTCTCCCGGTCCAAATGGATATGCAGGGATGTGCGCGGTTTGGCGCAGTTCCGTCGTCCGTCCATCATCCATCACACGAACGACCGGCCACGGCACCCGCTGCGAGCAGCTGGTTTCCGCGGTAAGTCCACGATTGTCAGTGGCGGATGGGACACTTCCGCGGGTGAGCTCCTACCCGCCCAGCGGCCCTCCCCGGCGAACCGCGCAGCAGACCCCGCAGCCCCCGACGCTGCGGCAGCGGCTCGCCGGCCTGCGGGGCCCGGCCGTGCCGCCCCGCCCGCTCGACGCCCGGGCACTGGCGGCCCTCGCCGCCAACCCCGGCTGCGGCAGACGCGCGCTGCTCGACGGCGCCGGCGTGGACAAGTCCGCGCTCGCCTCGGCCCTCGGCTCGCCGGCCCCCTTCGGGCAGTCGCAGTTCGCGATCGTCCGCGGGAACTCCTTCGAGGCCAAGGTCAAGGGGGACGGCGGCGGCGAACTGCTGCGCCTGGTCCACGAGCACCTCGGCTCCACCGCCGCCCCGCCGGGGCCGGGCGCCCGCGTCCCCGACCTCACCGCCGCCGGCCCCGAGGGCCGGGCCGCCCGCACCGCGCTCGCGCTGCGCGAGGCCACCGCCGCGGGACGGACCGAGGGGGCCTGGTCCCTGCTCGACCATCCGATGCTGGCCCTGGAGGTGGCCGGCACCCCCGCCTACCTGGAGCCGGACGCCGTCGTGGTGCATCCCGACGGCCGCTGGACCGTCGTGGAGATCAAGTCCTTCCCGATGATCGACGGGGCCGCCGATCCCGCGAAGGTGGGCGCCGCCGCCCGCCAGGCCGCCGTCTACGTCCTGGCCCTGGAGAAGACCGCCGAGAAGCTCGACGGCGCCGAGGTCGGGCACGCGGTGCTGCTCGTCTGCCCCAAGGACTTCTCGAACCTGCCCACCGCCGCCCCCGTCGACGTCCGCCGGGAGCGTGCCGTGACCCGGCGCCAGCTGCAGCGGCTGACCCGGGTCGAGGAGCTGGCCGCGGCGCTGCCCGAGGGGCTCAGCTTCGACCCGTCCCGGCCCGCCGAGGAGCTGACCGAGGCGGTCTCCGCGGTGGACGCCTCCTACGCCCCCGAGTGCCTGGCCGCCTGCGAGCTGGCCTTCCACTGCCGCGAATCGGCCCGGGCGGCCGGCCAGGTCACCGCGCTGGGCCGTTCGGTACGGGGCGAGCTGGGCGCGCTGACCACGGTCGGGCAGGCCCTCGCCGCCGCCGGCGGGCCGGAGCCCTGCGGTGACCCCACCGCCGACGCCCTGCGCCACGCGGCCCGGCTGCGCGCCGAGGCGCTGGTACTCGCCACGGAGGCAGCCTCGTGCCCCTGCTGAACACCCTGGCCCGGCTGGAGGCCCTACGGGCGGGCCGCGCCCAGGCGCTGGCGACCGTACGGCACCGGCACCTGAGCGAGCGCCCGCTGGTCCTCGTCCCGCTGACGACCGCGGGTGAGGCGGGGGCCCCGCTGGGCGCGCTGGTGGGCACCGATCCTGCGCAGCCCAGGCTGCTGGTCGTGGCGCAGCCGCGCGACCGCGACCTGCGCTGGGCCTTCCTCGCGGACCTGGCGGACGAGGTGCTGCCGTACGTGGACGCGTACGGGGACGAGGTCGAGCTCGTGGAGCGCAACGAGACCGACCCGGAGACCGGCAAGCGGACCAAGGTCGAGGCGGAGCTGTGCCTGGACGCGCCGCAGCTGATCGTGCCGAGCCGGGCGGGCATCGAGTACCTGCGGCTGCTGGGGCGCTCGATGCGGTTCCGCCGCACCGCCGAGGAGGATCCGGAGAACCCGTACCCGGCTCCGGCGCGGGTCCCGCTGCTGGGGCGCTGGTTCACCCACCTCGCCGAGCGTTCCCGGGTGCCGGGCTCGTCGATGCTGCTGTCGGCCACCGACCTGCTGTCACGGCACTGGGCCACCGGCCAGTCGAACCTGGAGGACCAGCACCTGGGGGCCCTGCTCGCCTGGATAGCCCCGCCGGAAGGGGAGTCCGGGGCCGAGGCGGCGCTGCGGGCGGAGCTGGCCCGGGACGCGGCCGGGCAGCTGCTGTACCCGCCGGCCGGTCCGGCCACCGACCCGGCCTTCGACAACAAGCTGCTGGCTCCCGTGATGGCCCGGTACGACGCGGCGCGCTCGGCGCAGCCGCAGGACGAGCGGGGCGTCGCACGCGCCGTGGAGGAGGTGCGGTCCCTCGTCGAGACGCAGACGCGGCCGGCCTGGGACGCGGTGTGGCGCTCGGTGGAGCTGCTGCGCGCGCTGCCGGCCGGCGAGCTGGCGGAGGAGCGCTGGACCCGCGACCGCTGGTCGTACACGGGCCACCGGGACCGCGTACGGGCGGGCGAGCCCCCGCAGCCGCGCCGCGACGACGCGGTGACGGCCGCTCAGAAGCTGGCCACCCGGGAGACCGAGCAGGTGCGGCTCGACGCCCAGGAGGCCCTGGACGACCCCCTGGTGATGGCGGGCCGGCGCCTCGCGGGCGAGGCCTTCGCCGGCGAGGTGACCGAGGTGGTCATGGAGTGGACGGACTCCAAGCGGCCCAGCCCCCGCCCGCTGGTGACGGTGGCGACGGAGGACCGGCCGCAGCTCGCCGAGGACGGCGGCACGAAGGTGTTCCGCTCTCTGGACGGCCGCCCTCAGTCGGCACGGTTCGTGCGCTTCGAGGAGGACGGCGGCATCGTGCTGCGGCTGCTGGACAAGATGGGGCGCGGCCGGGGTCCGGAGCCCGGTTCGGTGCCGGAGAAGGGCGACCGGGTGTGCTGGACGCTCTTCGAGCACGACGCGCGCGGCGGCCCGAAGCTCCCGGACCCCGAGCGGACCCCGTGGACGCACGGCGGGCCGCCCGGCGCCGCGGGCGCCGTCGTCCACCCCGACACCGTGACCGACGAGGACGTGCTGTGACCGCGACCGCCTCCTTCGATCCGGCCGCGGCCGCCGCGCGGGCGACCGCCGCCATCCTCCACGACACGCTGCACGGGGCCGAGCGGGGCGTCGTCGTCGACTCCCCGCCCGGAGCGGGCAAGTCGACGCTCGTCGTCCGGGCCGCCCGCGAGCTGGCCGCGGCAGGGCGCCGGCTCATGGTGGTCGCGCAGACCAACGCCCAGGTCGACGACCTGGTGCTGCGGCTCGCCGAGAAGGATCCGGGGCTGCGGGTGGGCCGGCTGCACAGCAGTGACGGGGACGCGTACGACCCGGCGCTGCGGGAACTGCCGTCGGTGACGCTCTCCGCCAAGCCGGGAGACCTCGCCGAGCTGCCGGTCACCCTCTCGACGGCGGCGAAGTGGGCCTTCGTCAAGGACGTCGAGCCCTGGGAGCACGCCATCGTCGACGAGGCGTACCAGATGCGCTCCGACGCGCTGCTGGCCGTCGCCGGGCTGTTCGAGCGGGCGCTGTTCGTGGGCGACCCGGGGCAGCTGGACCCGTTCAGCGTGGTGGGGGCGGAGCAGTGGGCGGGCCTGTCCTACGACCCTTCCGCCTCGGCGGTGTCCACGCTGCTGGCGCACAATCCGCAGCTGCCGCAGCACCGGCTGCCCGTCTCGTGGCGCCTCCCGGCGACGGCCGCGCCGCTGGTCTCCCGCGCCTTCTACCCGTACACGCAGTTCCGCAGCGGTACGGGCCCGGGCGAGCGGCGGCTGGCGTACGGGGTCCCCTCGGACGGGTCGGGGCCCGACCGGGTCCTGGACGAGGCCGCCGAGTCCGGCTGGGGCCTGCTGGAGCTGCCGGCGCGGCACACCCCGCGGACGGACCCGGAGGCGGTGCGGGCGGTGGCCCTGGTCGTCCGCCGGGCCCTGGACCGCGGGGCGGTGACCTCGGACGAACGTGCCCAGGCGCCGGCGCCGCTCACCGCCGACCGGATCGCCGTGGGCACGGCCCACCGCGACCAGGCGGCCGCGGTCCGCGCGGCCCTGGCGGCGCTCGGGGTCGCAGGGGTCACGGTGGACACCGCGAACCGGCTCCAGGGCCGGGAGTACGACCTCACGGTGGTCCTGCACCCGCTGTCGGGCCGCCCGGACGCGACGGCCTTCCACCTGGAGACGGGCCGTCTGTGCGTCCTGGCCTCCCGGCACCGGCACGCCTGCGTGGTGGTGGCCCGGGCGGGCATAGCGGAGCTGCTGGACGACCATCCCTCGACGGAACCGGTGCAGCTGGGCGTGACGGTGAAGTTCCCGGACGGCTGGGAAGCGATGATGTCCACGTGGGATTTCTGGTCCAACCATCGCGTCTTGTGGCGGCCGTAAGGCACAGGTGGCCTCAGGGCCCGGCCACTTCGTCCATGAGCATCCGCAGCGTCAGGGAGTGCTTCTCGGGTGGCATGGCAGCCAAGGCAGCCCGCGCATGCGCTACTCCGCCTGCTCGATCACCGGACCGAGCCGGCATCAGGCCCCGGTGCATCTCCACGTGGGTACGGAAGCGAGGAAGCGTTTCGGGGAGTTCCCGAAGCACGTCCTCCTGTGCGCTGACAGCAATGAGGGATCGTTCGAACTCCGTCATGGCTCCTACCACCTGAAGCATGAATCGGCCGTCCGCAGTCCGGAGTCGATGTTGACCAGAGCTCCAGTGAGCACCGTGCAACCAATGCCGGTTGGCTGACTCCGTCCACCAGGGTCACGAGGTCGATGAGGGACCGTGCGAAGCGGTCCAGCTTCCACACACAGGGGATCCGGATTTCAGTCAAGAGGTACCGACCCGCAGCTGGCCGATCTCCCCATCCAGGACTTCCTTGAAGATTTTTAAGGCTTCAAGATTCCAAGCTTCTTCGTCACTCGGCTCAACGGATCCAGTCAAAGCACCACTTGCTCTCTCGGCGACATCATTCGGAGAGACGACGTAGACAGCCATGTCTCGCCCCTTCACCTTGGGGTGCCCCCAGACGAACAGCCGAAAGTCAGCTTCACGGAGGAAGGGGCCCTGCTCCTTCCAGCCTCGCATGGTGGACCATTTCTCGGCACAGGTCTGACCCGTGCTGGTGACCTCCCACCGCCCTGGCACGAAGGGCTGAGCCATCACCTCACGGCATATAGCTGATCCTGAGGCCAGGATACGGACAATTCACAAGCCTTGCCGTTGGACCAGGAGGAACAGCGGAAGTACTTGTGGGACCGAATCTCTCCCGTGTTCAGCTTGCCGACCGAGCTGTTCTCGTACATCTTCCTTCCGCACGGACGGTGGAGAACGCCCGCCATGGGAGATGCGTTGGACTTGATGCCCGGACGATGTCGGCCGAGTGCGATAACCGCCACCTGCAACTTGGCAAATTCCTCATCGCTCAGGATTGGGTCTGCCCATCGCACAGGAATGCCGCCACGAAGAAGTGGCTCACCTTTGTGCATGGCGATTCCTTGCAGGATCGGCTTCTTCAGAATCTTCCCCAAGGTGGCAGTGGTCCACCGAGTCCCCTTGATGTCCGTCTTGGTGCCAGCCTTCTTCTCGCCTGCATTCACACTCCGCTGGTAATCCTGTGACGTGAGGACACCCCGCTTGTTCCAGTCGTCACAAAGGCGGCTCATGCTCCACCCCTGGACACCGATCCGCTCGTAGGCCTCACGGATCAGGGGCCCCGTTACGGGGTCGACAACCAGCTTGTAGCGCTGCCTGCCCTGGTACTCCGTGAGCACCGGGCGGTAGCCGAAGGGCCAAGTCCCACCACCCCAAAGGGATTCGTCACGGTAGTACTGAGTCTGATTCCGACGTTTCTGCACAATGGCTTCCCGGCACTCCTGTGCTTGCGTCGCCTTGATGTAGGCGATCATCCGGCCGTTGCCGGGGGTGATGTCCAAGGAAGGGTCATCGAGACAGATGACGTCCTTTCCTCCCCTTTAGCGCTTATCGGCGAACATCTCCCAGTGGGTCTGATTCCGAGTGATTCGATCAAGGGAAGTGACCATGATCGCGTCCCACTCGTACCAGAGCGGCTCACGCATCCACCTGCCGAGGCTGGGCCGCTCCTCAGGGCTGACCGCACCCGACACGAACGAATCCTCCACGTCCCCCACGACGTCGTACCGGCCTTCGGCAACCACACCAAGCAACATGGTGATCATGTTCTCCGAGGCTGGGAGGCGAATCATTCGGTCCTGGCGCATCGTGCCGAACACCGGGTGGCCTGGCGGCCGTGACGGGAGCGCTGCCCGGTCGGGCACCTGCTCGACTCCCCCGTCGCGGGCGCCGCCGGGCGTCTCCCGTGCCCCGGCGCCCGTACGGACGTTCCAGCTCGTGGCCGTGCAGCCGTGTACGCCCTTGCGCGGCGTTGGACAATGGACGGTGGCCCGGAAGCATTTCGCACGCGCAGCAGGAGGACAGGCATGGCAGAGCCCGAGCGGACCGAGCGGAGGCTGCGGCCCGCGCCGCTGCTCTTCGAGCCCTCGGAGGCCGTCACGGACCCGGAGCACTTCTTCGACCTGGAGTCCATCGACGACCCGCGCGAACTCCTGACCCGGGCCACCGAGCTGACGCTCGCCTTCCGGGCGGCCCAGGAACGGGCGGTGGAGTTCCAGGCCCTGGCCGCGGCCCAGCTGGCGGACCCGCGGCGCTTCGACCGTCTCTCGCCCGCCGCGATCGCCGCCCGGGCGGAATGGACCGAGGACTACGCCCGCAAGATGATCGAGTTCGGCGAATCCCTCCAGCGCGAGTCGGGCCCGGAACAGGCGTAGCCGGCCCCCGCCGCGCGGGCCCTGGGCTCCGCCGCAGCCGCAGGGCAGATTCAGCCCCTCCGGCGTTCGAGGAGCGGGGGTCCCGGGGCGGAGCCCCCGGCAGTGACGGCAACGGAAGGCGGGGGACCGGATCCCGGCGCGGCCCGGCCACGGACCCGCACGGCCCAGCACAGCGGACTGGCATATGCGGGGCGCAACATACCCCAGCACACCCCGGCCCGTCCCGGTTTTCCGTAACTGCGGGAAGCCGGAACGTCACAGCCGGTAGATCTGTGGACATGACGACGCTGACGACGGCTCCCGGACGCCCCGCCCTCGACACCCGTACCGCGCCCGCCACCCACGTCACCCCGCAGGGCGCAGCCTGGCTCTCCTCCGCCTCCGCCCACCCGCGGAGCACGCTCGCGATCTGGGAGACCCGGCCCGACTCACCGGCCGCGCTGCCCTGCGGGACCGTCTTCGACGCCGTCAACGTCCCCCTCGTCCTCGGACGCCGCGTGCTGGACCTGCTCTGGGCCGAGGGCCCCGGCTCGGGGCCGGTCGCCGTGCACCGCGGCCGGATGCTGCTCTTCGCCGCCCCGGGCACCGCCCACCGGCTCCCCGCCCTGCTGCGGTGGGAGGAGTGGGGCGGCGCGCGGACCGCACCGGCGCCGCTGTGCCACGGGGTCGGCGACGCCGTCACCGTGCCGCCGCTGTCCGGCACGTCCGGCGCCGCCTCGCGCTGGCTCGTGGCCCCGGACACGCGCCGCCCCTGGCTGCCCGGGCCCGAGGCGCTGCTCTGGGCCTTCGTCCGGGCGGCCCGCACCCCGGCGCCCACCGGACCTGCGGATATCGATTTTTCGTTCCGCGGGTCCGCCTGCTAATGTCTACGACGTCAGCAGGCGCCGCTAGCTCAGTTGGTTAGAGCAGCTGACTCTTAATCAGCGGGTCCGGGGTTCGAGTCCCTGGCGGCGCACAGACGGAAGAAGGCCTCCACGCGAGTGGGGGCCTTCTTCGTGTGCCGCGTACGGGCCGCCGGTCTCAGGTGGTGATCTTCACCGTGTACGCGCCCGACTGGGTGCGGTCGGCCACCTCGATCCTGATGCGTTCGCCGGGCACCGTGTACGCCTCCCCGACCTCCAGCGGTGCGTCCGCCAGCGGCGGGTACACCGAGCGGTCCCAGCAGGCCTCCGTGTCCGGGTGCCCGTCCAGCACTTCGATGGGGCCGCCGCCCGGGGCCGCCTCGTTGCGCACCCGGTAGACCAGGACCCCTTCGGTGCAGGTGTCCCCGTCGTTGCCGGTGGAGCCCCGCGCCTCGACGGCGATGGCGCTGCCGGGCCCCGTACGGACCACCGCGAGCCGGGTCCCGCCCGTGCCGCCCTGCGGCGGGGCCTGGGCGAGCGGCTGGAGGGTGTGCAGTGAGGAGCCGGACTGCACGCAGTCCACCTGGGAGGCGTCGAGCCAGCCCAGCTTCCACTTGTGCCAGGCGAAGAGGTCCGGGGCCATCCCGAACTGGCTGCCCATGACGTCCCAGTCGCCGACGTAGGTGTCCCAGTCGCCCTTGCCGTCCGTGGGCCGGTGGTAGAGGTCGGGCAGGTCGAAGACGTGGCCGGTCTCGTGGGCCAGCACGTTGCGGTCGGGCGGGTGCTGCTCGAAGACGGTGACGATCCGCCGCAGCTCGGCGCCGTCCGCGACGATCGGGCGGTCGAAGTTGACGACCTTCGTGGCATCGGAGTCCACGCCGGGCGCTTGCGGGTCGGCGACGAAGTACACGACGTCGTACCGGGAGAAGTCCACCTCGGCGTCGGCGGTGGCGACCGCGTCCCGCAGGTAGGAGGCCCGGTCCTCCGGGGCCCAGTCACGCCGTATCCCGTACGCGGCCGAGGGCTTGGGCATCCGGATCCAGTGCTTCTGCGGGTGCGGCACCAGGCGGAAGCGCCCGTAGGAGGCGCGCTCGAAGTAGTCGCTGGTGGCGGGGAAGTAGTCGGCGGTCAGTTCCTCCGGCGTGAGGGTGGTCCGGTGGTCGGGGAAGGAGAGGAAGACCATCACCGCGTTGAGCGTGCGTTCGGGCCGGGGGTAGGCGCCGTTCCAGGTGTCCAGGCCCAGGGAGTGGTGTGCCGCCGTACGGGTCAGCGCGCAGGGGCCGGCCCCGGAGTCGGCCACGGCGGGACCCGCGACCAGGGACATGGAGGCGAGGGCGGCAAGGGAAGTGAGCGCTGCCGCCGTACTTCGCATGCGGGAGCAGTCCACTCCCCCGGGTGTCTCCTGTCGCGGCACATCGACCTCCGGTGGTGGATTCGTACCCTCTGCTCCACCTTGAGGCGATTGTCTGACTAGTGCCCTGTTCCGCTGCCCCACACGAGTGAGGAGCAGGCAAGCCGGTGACCCCCCGGCTTCACGCGATTGCCTACAGAACGTCACGAGCGATCAGCAGGTGGCTCCGCATGCTCAGAGCCGCGCAGAAACGATCGCCCGGGGTCATGCGGACGGTCCGTCAGCACGGCGTCACCCTGGCGCCAATTCGTCAAAGGACCGCGCTCCGACCGGCGACGCCGCTGGATAGGGCCTCCCGGCTGCCTCTATGATCGGCACACTTTCCTGCACGGACACTCACGAACACTGCGGGAGCCAACGGTGAGCGGAACCTCAGAGGGAACCGGTTCGGCGGCCGACAGCATTCGACCGGCCATTACGCAGCGTCACGAAGCGGTGCCTGCCGTGCCCTCGGCATCAGCCGGCCCGGCGCCGCTGTCCCGAGCCGATACCGCACGGAACGACTACCGGGCCGCCTTCAACGCGGCCCACCTCCCCATGGCCGTCGTGGACCGCGACGGCTACGTGGTCGCGGCCAACACGGCCCTCGCCGGGCTGCTCGGCACCGAGCCGCACGCGCTGACCCACCAGTGCGCCGCCGACCTGGTGGACCTGGCTTCGGAGGCCCGCACCTGGGCCGCGTACCAGGAGGTGCTGCGGGGCCGTCAGGCGCGGCTGCGCTGCACGCGCCGCCTCAAGCACCCCGACGGGCATTCGCTGTGGACCGAGGTCACCCTCGGGCCCGTGCCCGGGACGGGGGACGTCCTGCTGTCCGTCGCCGACATCAGCGACCGGCGCGACCTCCAGGCCCGGCTGCGCCACCTCCAGATGCACGACCCGGTCACCCGGCTGCCCAACCGGGCGCTGTTCTTCGAGCGGCTCTCCGCCGCCCTGGAGGCCTCCGGGTACGAACACGGCGGCGGCACCGGCCGGATCGGGCTCTGCTACCTGGACCTCGACGGCTTCAAGGCGGTCAACGACACCCTCGGCCACCGGGTCGGCGACCGCCTGCTGGCCGCCGTGGCCGCCCGGCTGACGCAGTGCGCCGACCAGTCCGGGTACGGGCGCACGGGCGGGCACCTGGTGGCGCGGCTCGGCGGCGACGAGTTCGCCCTGCTCGTGGAGGAGTCCACCGGCACCGAGCAGCTCGCGGACCTGGCACGGAGCGTCCTGGCCGCCGTACAGGAGCCGTTCGACCTGGCCGGGCAGCGGCTGTCGGTCTCCGCGTCGATCGGTGTGGTGGAGCGCGCCGCGTCCGGGACCTCGGCGACGGGCCTGATGCAGGCCGCCGACACGACCCTGTACTGGGCCAAGGCGGACGGCAAGGCCCGCTGGACCCTCTTCGACCCGGAGCGCAACGCGCACCGCATGACCCGGCAGGCCCTCTCCTCGACGCTGCGTCCGGCCGTGGAGCAGGGGGAGTTCGTGCTGGAGTACCAGCCGCTGGTCGACCTGGAGAGCGGGGTGGTGCGCGGGGTGGAGGCCCTCGTGCGCTGGAACCACCCGCAGTTCGGCACGCTGACGCCGAATCGGTTCATCGGGATCGCCGAAGAGGACGGCTCCATCGTCCAGTTGGGGCAGTGGGTCCTGCGGACCGCGTGCCGGCAGGCGCGGCGCTGGCAGATCGAGCAGCCCAGCGACTCCCCCGTCTTCGTGTCCGTCAACGTCGCGGTGCGGCAGGTGTGGGACTCGGACCTGGTGGGCGACGTCGCGGAGATCCTCGCCGAGACGGGTCTGGCCCCGCAGCTGCTGCAGCTGGAGCTGACCGAGTCGGCGGTGATGGGCTCGGCGGGCCGGCCGCTGCAGGCCCTCCAGGCGCTCAGCGACATGGGCGTGCGGATCGCCATCGACGACTTCGGCACGGGCTACTCGAACCTGGCCTACCTCAGCCGGCTGCCGGTGTCGGTGCTCAAGCTGGACGGCTCCTTCGTACGGGGCTTCCGCTACGAGGAGGGCACGCACCCGAACCCGGCCGACGAGACCATCGTCGAGGCTCTGGTGCAGCTCGCCCACCGGCTGGGTCTGACGGTCACCGCGGAGTGCGTGGAGACGGCGGGCCAGGCGGCCCGGCTGCGGCGCGTGGGCTGCGACACGGGCCAGGGCTGGCTGTACTCGCGCGCGGTGGCCCCGGAGCGGATCGCGGAGATGATCGGCTCCCGCCCGGGCGTCGGCGGTCCGGCCTAGATGTATTGCCTCGTCAGGTTGGGGACGCGGCTTGCGGGTGGTTTGCCTGCGAGTGCGGTGTGTCCGCGGTGGTGATTGCAGGAGTGGAGCCGGCCGGGGAACGCTTCGCGGCGTTCGATGTCTGACCGGTAGGGGCGGGCGTAGGCCCATTCGTCGAGCAGGGTGCGGTCGTAGCGTTCGACCTTGCCGTTGGTCTGGGGCCGGTAGGGCCGGGTTCGTTTGTGGGTGATCCCGGCCGCCGCCAGGCTGTAGCGCCAGTCGCGTGAGCGGTAGCAGGAGCCGTTGTCGGTCAGAACCCGTTCGACGGTGATCCCAGCGCCGGTGAAGAAGGCGTGGGCCCGTTGCCAGAAGGCGGTGGCGGTCTCCTTCTTCTCGTCCGCGTGGATCTCGCTGCGGGCGAGGCGGGAGTGGTCGTCGACGGCGGTGCGCAGGTAGCTGTAGCCGGCGTTCCTGCGGGTCTTGCGGCCCGCTTGCCGGCCCAGGACCCTGTGTCCGCCGCCGTCGGCGGATGTTGCCGAGCTTCTTGATGTCGACGTGCACGAGCTCGCCGGGTTTCTCGCGTTCGTAGCGGCGTATGACGTGCCCGGTCGCGCGGTCGAGGTGGGTCAGGCGGGCCAGCCGGCAGCGGGTCAGGACGCGGTGGACGGTCAAGGGGGACCAGGCCGAGCAGGTGGGCGATACGGGCCGGTCCCCAGCAGCGCAGGAGGCGGACCTTGATGATCCGGCGTTCGGTCCGGGCCGGTGTCCGGCGCGGCGTGTGACGGGGACGGCTGGAGCGGTCACCCATGCCCGCTTCGCCCAGGGCGCGGTACCGGTCCGCCCATCGCTGGGCGGTTGTCGGTGAGACCTGGAAGCGTTCGGCGGCCCGGCGCAGGGGCCGGCCGTCCTCGACCACACAGCGGGCCGGAGGCAGATCTCGGGCGGCACGATGCGGCGCGGGTGCCTGGAACGTCGTTGGCTGCCGGATCTTGCGGGGCGTGGGGATGACTTCGATCGAGCGGACTGCGCATCCGCGTTTCAAGCGGCTGGTCAGTGCGCATGAGCTGCATCCGTTCTTCGCGCCGACGCGGGAGGCGGCGGGGGCGGCGGGGGCGGCGGGCTGGTCTGCTTGCCGGGAATCGGATCGCCATCAACGGGGTTGGTGGGGATGAGCCGTTATTGGAGGGCCATGCGAGCGATTCAGGTGTACGAAGTGGGCGGTCCCGAGGTGCTGCAGGAGGCCGAGGTGGACCAGCCGCGGCCGGGTCCGGGCGAGGCGATCGTGGAGGTCGCCGCATCCGGGGTCAACTTCCTCGACGTCTACCACCGCGAAGGCCGGTACAGCCTCCCGCTGCCCTTCACCCCGGGCGCTGAGGGCGCCGGCACGGTCGTCGAAGTTGGACCCGGCGTCGCTGACGTCGCAGTCGGGGACCGGGTCGGTTGGGTGGAGATTCCCGGCACGTATGCCGAGCGGGCCGTCGTGGACTCCTCCCGGCTGGTGCCGCTGCCCGACGACATCGGCTTCGAGACAGCCGCCGCCGTGCTCCTCCAAGGCAGGACCGCGCACTATCTCGTCAAGGACGCCTACCCGGTGCAGGGGGGCGACACGGTGCTCGTGCATGCGGCTGCTGGTGGCATGGGGCTGCTTTTGACCCAGCTCATCACCCATCTCGGCGGCAGGGTGATCGGCACGACGTCGACCACGGCGAAGGCGGAGCTGGCGAAGCGTGCCGGGGCCGCTGAGGTGATCCTTTCCTCCGCAGTCGACGATCTCGCAGCCGAGGTGAGACGGCTCAACGGCGGTCAGGGACTGCCGGTTGTCTTCGACGGCGTCGGCGCGCACACCTTCGATGCGAGCCTCGCCAGCCTGCGAACCCGCGGCCATCTCGTGCTCTTCGGCGCGGCAAGTGGTGCCGTGCCGCCGTTTGATCCGATTCGGCTCGCCCAAGGCGGTTCGCTGACCCTGATCCGGCCCAGCCTCGGGGACTTCATCGCCGATCGGTCCGAACTGCTCCGACGGGCCGCCGATGTGTTCGAGTGGGTGCGCTCCAAGGCGCTCGAGGTCACCGTAACGGGCCGCTACGCATTGTCCGAGGCCGCCCAGGCCCACAGCGATCTGGAGGCTCGGCGTACCACCGGCAAGCTGCTCGTCGTACCCGATGCGGCCGCTGTTGGACGCCGCGAGGAGACGCAGAGCTGATCGCGGGTGACGAGGTCGGGGATCTTGGAGACTGAGATGTCGAGGGCATGGCCGACCGTCCTCGCCAAGATCCCCGACACCGTCAGGCACTCAGCAGGCCAAGATCAAGTTCTGGCGGGTTTCTGGCGCATCCGGGTCACACCCCTTCAAGATCCCTCAGCCGAGACCTGGCTCACCCGTCCACAACCTCCCGGGACAGAACACCTGTACGGGGGCCGCACGGTGTGGGCGCCCAGCACGGTCCCACCGGGCTCCAGGGCCTGCGCACGCACGGCGTCCTCGCGGCCCATCCGTGCGCCGGCCTGACCCGCGAACACCGCCACCAGAACCCCCACGGGCACCAGGACCCACCAGGAGGCGAACCCGGCACCGTGCAGGACGAAGGCCGCCACGGCGAAGAGCGCGACCACCCCGCCGGAGCACAGAGCGGCCCGCCTGGCGCGGCCCGTCCGGTCCGGCGCCTCGCTCACGCCCCGGGCCCCTGGGCGAGGCTGCGGACGAAGGCCGTGAACGCCTCCGGCGCCACCGCGAAGGCGGGGCCGTCGGGCCGCTTGGAGTCCCGGACGGCGACGAGGCAGGGCTGGGGCGCCACTTCGACGCAGTCTCCGCCGGTGCCACCGCTGTAGCTGGACTTGCGCCAGGTGGCACCGCCGAGGGGGGCACACTCGACGCAGTCACCGCCGGTTCCTCCGCTGTGGCTGGACTTACGCCACCGCGCGCCCGTCAGGTTCTGGATGGTCCCCATAACGTTCCTCCCGTACGCGGGCGATCAGCTCCGCCGAGTCCTCCACGGACAGCGCCGTGGCCTGCAAATGATCGTAGCGATGCGCACAGTCGCTGGCCGTTTCGGGATTCGCCGTCACATGGGCCGAGCCATAGCTCTCGGCGTAGACGACATCCGGATCCCTCTCAAACCGGAGGACGTTGAACGCCCCGACTGTGGCCGGGTGTTGTCCGGCCGAGAACGGGAGAATCTGGATCCGCACCTCACGCCGGTCCCGGAACCCCAGAAGGTGGTCCAGCTGCTCCCGCATGATCTCGTGGCCACCGAAGGAACGGTGCAGAACCCCCTCGTCCAGGACCACCCAGACGAGAGGCGGGCGCTCCCTCAACAGGATGCGCTGGCGCTCCATCCTCGCGGCTACCGCCTCCTCCAGCTTCTCGCCCCATCCCGCCTTGAGAACCGCCCATGCGTACTGCTCCGTCTGGAGGAGTCCGTACACCAACTGCGGCTGAAACGAGGAGATGTGCGTGGCGCCGGCCTCCATTGCCGCGTACTCCTGGAACCACGAGGGCAATTGGCTCCGAAGCACCAGCCTGACCAAGCGGGAGAACACCCCGCCCGTCCCCAGCGCCGCGTCCACCCGTTCCGAGAAGTCGCGGGTCGGCACCCTCCGGCCGTTCTCGATCATGCCGATCAGGGAGCCCGTGCAGAAGACGATGGCGCCGAGCTGCGCCTGCTTCAGTCCCGCGTCTTCTCTGAGGCGACGCAGCTCGTAGCTGTAGTAGTCCAGCGGCGACGCGCTGGGGTCGATGTCGCGGGCCTGGGCCATGGGTAACCCCCGAACAGTGCGAGCGGAACAACCTGTGGCCGAGCGTAACGGCCCTGCCACGCACCGACGTCGGGATTCCCGCAACCATGTGACACACCTCCGCCCCACCCCGGAAAGGGGCAGGGCGGAGGCGTCGCTCGGCGCGGGGTGGGGGGAGATCAGCAGGCGCCGAGGTCCTTCCAGACACCCCATTCACCCGTGGTGCCCGGGGTCTCGTTCTGCGTCCACCACTGGGCCTTGTACTTGCGGCCGTTGTGGGAGACCTCGCTGCCGCCGGTGTAGGTGCTGCCCGCGACGTACGCCGGGAGCGAGCCGCAACCGGTCGGGGGCTGCGTGGTCGGCGGGGTCGTGGTCGGCGGGGTGGTCGTCGGCGGCGTGGTGACCGGCGGCTGGGTGGTCCCGCCGAGGGCGCCCGAGATCTGCTTCAGCAGGGTGGCGTTGTTGTCCAGACCGAGCAGGGAGTACATCATCGCGCCGGCCAGGCCGCGCTGCTTGCCGTAGTCGACCCGGGCCTGGATGGACTTCTCGTTCAGGCCGGTGAAGAACTCGCCGTCCTTGTAGAAGTACGAGGACTTGGACCGGTCGTCCCAGAAGGTGGTCGCCGGGTTGTCGACGATCCCGCCCAGCTCCTTGTAGTGGGCGATGCCCACCTGCTGGCTGAGCGGCCGGGCGGCGGAGCCGCCGGTGGCGCTCTGGGCGAGGCCGTTGGTGGTGCCCGCCGGGACGCCCTTCCAGCCGCGGTAGTAGAACTCGTAGCCCAGGGTCAGCTTGTTCGCGGGGAAGCCGCCGGCGATGCCGTACGCCGGGTTGCCGTCGATCCAGGAGTCGATGGCGTTGTCGATGCTGTACTTCTCGGTGCCCGGCGCGATCGGGTCGGTCGGGTCGGCGGCCGAGGGGTGGAGCGGGGACTGGTGGTACGTGGGCCCGTCGCCGTCCCAGGCGCCGTGCATGTCGTACGTCATGATGTTCGCGTAGTCGAGGTACGCGCCGATCTTGTCCGTCTCGATGTACTTGATCTTGTCCTGGCCGGCCGGGAGGGCCGCGGTCAGGAGGTACTTCTTGCCGCCGTTGGCCGCGCCCTCGGCGTCGAGCTGCTTGCGGAACTCCTGGAGCAGGAGGGTGAAGTTCGCCTTGTCCTCGGGGCCGTAGTGGTTGCCCAGGTGGCCGCCGGAGGAGCCGGGGTACTCCCAGTCGATGTCGATGCCGTCGAAGATGCCGGCCGCGGTGCCGGGGCCGCCGAAGCCGCCCTCCACCGGGAGGTCGCCCTTGATGTACTGCTTGATGCAGGAGGCGACGAGCTTCTTGCGGGAGGCGTCGGTCTTGGCCGCGTCGTGGAAGAACTTGGAGTACGTCCAGCCGCCCAGCGAGATGTTGATCTTCAGGTGGGGGTACTTGGCCTTCAGTTCCTTGAACTGGTTGAAGACGCCCACGATCGGCTGGTCCCACTTGTCGGCGACGCCGTCGACGCTGTCCGCCGCGCTGAAGGACTTCTGGTAGTCGGCGTACGAGTCGCCCGCGCCGTCACCGGCGTTGGGGTTGTTGTCGTCGCCCGCCGCCTTGTTCGCCTCGAAACAGGTGAGTTCGGTGGGGTGGATGTTGCCGAACGAGTAATTGATGATGTCCAGCTGGCCCGCTATGCCCCGCGTGTCGAGGTGTTTGGGGTAGAAGGCGTTCCCGTACACGCTCCACTGGTCGTAGTAGGCGATCCGGACGCCGCCGGCCGCGGCGGTGGCTCGGGCGTCGGCAGCCTGGGCGGTGCCGAGGCCCGCGAAGGAGGCAAGCGCTCCGGCTGCCAGCGCGGCCGTGGCGGCGGCCGCGATGAGGGGTTTACGGATGTGCATGAACTGCCTCCGGGGGGTGGGAGGGGAGAGCAAGAGGTCCAGGTGTGAGAAGTGATAGCGATCACCGATCCCCCGAGTCAATGGTTTGGACCAAAGAAGGACTAGACCAGTTGACGGGTAAATCACCTCGTCAGAGAGCTGAGCGCACATCAGAAACCGCTCGCCACCCCGGGTGACGAGCGGTTTAAGGCTGCCTTGAGACATGCTCCCGCAAGGTTTCGGCAACAAACCAGCCGAACTGCGTTCGCGCGCCGTCACAGGGCCGCGGGGACCTCCTCCGGCATGCCGTACGCATCTGCGACGAGCCCGTACGAGCGCAACCGGGCGGCGCCGCTGTGGGCGTTGGCGGTCAGCATCAGCTCGTCGGCGCCCGTCCGCTCCGCCAGGCCGTCGAGTCCGGCGCGGACCGCGTCCGGGGTCCCGTGGACGATATTGGCGAGCCAGCCGTCCACGAACTCCCGTTCCGCCGGGGAGAACGGGTACGCCGCCGCCTCCTCGGGCGTCGGCACCAGCCCGGGCCGCCCGGTACGCAGCCGCAGCATGGACAGGGCGCCCGTGAGCACCTGGGCACGGGCCTCGGCCTCGGTGTCGGCGGCGAGGGCGGAGACCCCGATGACGGCGTAGGGGGCGTCCAGGACGGCCGAGGGGCGGAAGGTCTGCCGGTACAGCTCGAGGGCGGGCAGGGTGCCGGCCGCCGAGAAGTGGTGGGCGTAGGCGAAGGGCAGGCCGAGCCCGCCGGCGAGCCGGGCGCTGAAGCCGGAGGATCCGAGCAGCCAGACGGGCGGCCGCCCGACGGGCCCCTGGACCGGGCCCGGCACGGCGTGCACCCGGGCGTACGGGTGCCCGTCGGGGAAGTCGTCGTCGAGGAAGCGGGTGAGCTCCGCGAGCTGCCGGGGGAACCCGTCCGCGGCCTCGTCCAGCCGTCCGGGCCCGCGCAGTGCGGCCGCCGTGCCGCCGTCGGTCCCCGGGGCCCGGCCGAGACCGAGGTCGATGCGCCCGGGGGCGAGCGCCTCCAGGGTGCCGAACTGCTCGGCCACGGCCAGCGGGGCGTGGTTGGGCAGCATGACCCCGCCCGAACCGAGCCGGATCCGGGAGGTGTGCGCGGCGAGGTGGGCCAGGATCACGGCCGGGGAGGAGCTGGCGACCCCGGGCATGGAGTGGTGCTCGGCGACCCAGTGACGGTGGTAGCCGCGGGACTCGGCGAGGCGGGCGATGGCCACGCTGGTGCGCAGGGACGCGTGGGCGGTGCTGCCGGCGCCCACGGTGACGAGGTCCAGGACCGAGAGCGGGACGGGGGCCCGGCCCCGGGCGGTGGCCCGAATGCCGTCCCGGCTTCCCTGCGGCTGCGCGTCCCCGGTGTCACTCATCGTCGCTCCCGTCCCGTTTACCAGTTCGTACGATGTCCGTACGAAGACCTCGAACCATGGCTGGGTGCCGGGCATTCCCGGCACACCGGGACAGGGCGCGTGACGTTGGCATATGCCAGGGGAGTAGATCCAGGCCGAGGGACATGATTGAGCCATCAATCTCCTCAACAGGCGCTCCACATGGGCCTCTTGATGGCTATCGTGGTAGGGCAAGCGGTAACAACCTGGTAGGGGGAAACCGTGGCGCTGAAGCCCGAGCCGACCGCGCCGTTCCACTCGGTGCAGTACGCACTACGCGTACTCGAAACGATCGCGCGGCACACCGGCGGTGTGACCGATGCGCAGATCGCGCGTGAGACCGGCCTGCCCGCAGTCCATCTCACCCCGATGCTGCTCATGCTGCGCCGGGAGGGGTACGTGCTGCAGGTCTCCGACGGCGCGTACGCCATAGGGGATTCCCTCGTGCTGCTCGGCTCCGGCATCGACCGCCAGCAGGCCCTCACGGACAAGCTGCAGGAGACCCTGGACCGGCTCCGCGACTCGGTCGGCGCGGCCGTCTACATCAGCAGGTACGTGGACGGTGAGGTCCGGATCACCCAGTTCGCGGACAGCCCCCGCACCCCGAAGGTGCACGAGTGGGTCGACTTCCGCTCCGCGGCCCACGCCAGCGCGGTCGGCAAGTGCCTGCTGACCCAGCTCGACCTGAACGGGCGGCGCGACCACCTCTCCCGCCACAAGATCGCCCGGCTCACGTCGAAGACGATCGTGAACGAGCGGATCCTCTTCTCGAAGCTGGACGCCCAGCCCGCCACGGTGCCCGTGCTGGACCTGCAGGAGTACGCCGTGGGCACGGTCTGCGCGGCCGTCCCGATCACCGCCGGGGCGGCCGTGGGTTGCCTGGCCCTGTCGATGCCGGTCGAGCACGCCCACCGGCTGCGGGCCGCGGCCGACGCACTGAACCGCAAGGCCGCACCGCTGCTGCTGTCGCTCACGCTCTGAGGCCCGCGCGCCCGGCCCCGGCGGGCGGGTGCGGACGGCCCGGAAAACACTTCGGGCGGTTCCCGGTGAACCGGAAACCGCCCGAAGGACAGGTGCGCCGCCAGGGACTCGAACCCCGGACCCGCTGATTAAGAGTCAGCTGCTCTAACCAACTGAGCTAGCGGCGCCTGCTGACAGAGAAAATACTACCTGGTCCGAAGGGGTGCCTGCGACCACGGGCCGGCACGGCCCGCCGACCCGGCCGCCCGCGGCCCGGCAGGCCACCCCCTACGGGCGCCGCCCGGCCCGCCTGGTCACGCGCATCCGCATCTCCCCCTCCGGGCGCAGCGTGACCATCGGGTCCGTCCCCGGGTCCGCCGCCCCGGGGAGCGCGCTCAGCCGCGCCCGCCCGGCGATGCCGGCGAGGGCGATCTGTCCGCCGAGCAGTGCGTGGTGGTTGCCGATGCACACCCGGTGCCCGGCCCCGAACGGCATGTACGCGTGCCGGGGCAGCAGCTCCTCCCGCTCCGGCGCGAAACGGTCCGGGTCGAACCGCTCCGGGTCGGGGAAGTAGTCCGCCCGCTGGTGCAGCGCGTAGGGGCTGAAGATCACGCAGGCGCCCGCCGGCAGGCGGTGGCCCAGGATCTCGGCCTCCCGGGACGCCTGCCGGGAGAACATGTAGACCGGCGGATAGAGCCGCATGGCCTCCTTGAACACGGCGAGTGCGTACGGAAGCCGGGGCAGGTCCTCCGCCGTGACCAGCCGGCCGCCGAGCACCTCGTCGGACTCGGCGATCAGCCGCTCGTACGCCTCCGGGTGCCGGGACAGGAGGTGGAAGCTCCAGCTGAGTGCCGTGGCGGTGGTCTCATGTCCGGGCATGAACATGTTCAGCGCCTCGTCGCGGATCTGCCGGTCGGTGAGCGGGGTGCCGTCTTCCGCGCCGCACTCCATCAGCAGGTTCAGCCAGTCGTCCGGCTTGTCGGCCATGGCCCGGCGCTCGGCCAGGAAGGAACGGAAGGTCTCCTCCAGCCGCTGGATGGCCCGGCGGTAGCGCAGGTTCGCGGGCGTCGGCCACTCGATGGTCAGCGGGACGAGCGCGCTGGCCTGGGAGTCGAAGCCGTGGATGGCGTCGGTGAGCGCGTTGCCGAGGTCGTCGGCCTCCCCCAGGACGTCCCGGCTGAAGAGGTTGTGCCCGACGACGCCCAGCACCAGCCGGACCATCTCCCGGCGCACGTCGATCACGCTGCCGTCGGCCCACTCCCCCGCGACCGTGTCGGCCACCTTCGCCGCCGAGTCCGCGTAGTTCCGGATCACCGCGGTGCGGAACCTGGGCTGGATGAGCCTGCGGTTCTTCTTGTGCTCCTCGTTCGTGGCCGTGAGCAGCCCGTCCCCGAGCAGCGGCCTGGCGAAGGCGCGGAAGCGGTCGGTCTTCTCGAAGAGGGGACCGTTCTTGATCAGGATCTCATGGGCCAGTTCGACGGAATTGACGAAATAGCAGTCCTGGCCGGCGATCCGGTAGACGCCGATGTCCCCGCACTCCTCGAAGGTCCGCCGGAACAATGCGAGGCGGTCCTTCTTGAATTCCCGGTGTTGCCGATGACCGCCCGGCCTTTGAGTCTCGGTACCGGAACCGGCAGGACGGGTGCCGCAGTGCTGTGGACCATGTGCATTCCTTCCCCGTGGCAAATCTTCCGCACGCAGACATTCCTGCGCCATTCGAAAAATTAGCCGCCGCGTTCCCGCCCCAGCAATGGCCGGGGCGGGCAGTTAGCTGCCATTTCCGGGGAAAGGGATCCGCTAGCGGGTCCTTCGGCCGCGGAAGGCGGCCAGGACGACCACGGCGCCCAGTGCGGCCACCGCCGCTCCCAGGACCGAGGCCACGTGCATCGCGTGCACGAAGCTGTCGGCCGCGTCCGCGACGAGCTGCGGACGGCCCAGCTCCGCCGCGACCTGCCGGGCCGCCTCCGCCGACCCGCCGGCCGCCTCCGCGGCCGGCCCGGGCAGCCCGGCCAGGCTCGGGGCGATGTCCGAGCGGTAGACGGAGGTGAGCAGCGGGCCCAGGACGGCGACCCCCAGGACCCCGCCGATCTGCCGCATGGAGTTGTTGACCGCGGAGCCCGCGCCGGTGCGGTCCGCGGGCAGGACGGCCATGACCGCCTCGGTGGTCGGAGCCATGGCAGCGCCCATCGCGGCCCCCTGGACGCCGAGGAGCAGCCAGAACCAGGGCATCGGCGTGTCCGCGTCGATGCCCACGTAGGCCAGGAAGGTGCCCGCGGCCGCCAGCATGGCCAGGCTCACCACCGGACCGAGGCCGAAGCGCCGGACCAGGCCCGCCGACAGGGGCGCCCCCGTCAGGACCCCGACCGCCACCGGGAGCAGGTTCAGCCCGGCCTCGAAGGGGGTCTGTTCGCGGACGCCCTGCAAGTAGAAGGCGGTGTAGAACATCGCCCCGGACAGGCTGAAGTAGGTGAGCATCACCGAGACCGTCGCACCCGTGAAGGGGGCGTTGCGGAACAGCCGTACGTCCAGGCTCGGGCTGCTCACCCGCAGTTCGACCAGGACGAAGACCACGAGCACCACGAGGCCGCCGAGGACCGGGCCGAGCACGCCGAGGCTGGTCCACTCGTTGCGGTGGCCGCCCTCGATCAGGCCGTAGACCACGGCGAGCAGGCCGGTGGTGGACAGCAGTACGCCGAGCGGGTCCAGCTTCGTGCGGCTGCTGTTCCTGGCCGCCGGGAGCAGGAGCCACGCGCCGGCCACCGTGACGGCCGCCAGCGGCAGGTTGACCAGGAAGACCGACCCCCACCAGAACCGCTCCAGCAGCGCGCCGCCCACGAGCGGGCCGGCCGCGATGGCCAGGCCGCTGGAACCGGACCGGATGGCGATGGCCATCGCCCGCTCCCGGGCGTCGAAGACGGCCGATATCAGGGAGAGGGTGGCGGGCATGATCAGCGCGCTGCCCACGCCCATGGCTCCGCGCGCCGTGATGAGCTCGGCGGGGCTGGTGGACACGCCCGCCCAGAGCGAGGAGGCGGCGAAGAGCGCGGTGCCGATCAGCAGCAGCCTGCGGTGCCCGTAGCGGTCGCCGAGGACTCCGCCGGTGAACAGCATCACGGCGAAGATCAGGGTGTACGAGCTGATGCTCCACTGGAGCTGGTTGGTCGTGGCGCCGAGGCCCTCCACGGGATCCGCGAGGGTCTTCAGCGCCACGTTGAGGATGGTGTTGTCGAGCCAGACGGCCGCCACTCCAGCACGTCCGCGACGTCGGGGTGGCGCTCGTGCAGGTCCCGGTAGGCCAGCCAGGAGTACGGGCTGCGCAGCGAGAAGTAGAACCGCGGGGGCCTGCGCCGCCGCGACCCGCCGGGCGCGGCGGCGGCGTGCTCAGACAACGAGGCCTCCGTCGATCTGCAGCACGGAACCGGTCACGTACTCGGCCCCGGCCAGGTACGCGACCATGTCCGCGATCTCCTCGGGGCGGCCGAGGCGCCCCAGCGGGATGCCGCGCAGCGCCTGCTCCCGGACCTTGCCGGACAGCCCCGCCGTCATGTCGGTCTCGATGAAGCCGGGCGCGATCGCGTTGGCCCGGATCCCGTACCGGCCGACCTCCTTGGCCAGGGCCTTGGTGAAGCCGATGATGCCCGCCTTCGAGGCGCAGTAGTTGGTCTGCGTGGCGTGGCCGTAGACGCCCGCGACCGAGGAGATGTTGACGATGCAGCCGCTCCTGCGCTTCATCATCTCGAAGACCACCGAGCGGCAGACGTGGTAAGTGCCGTCCAGGTTGACCCGCAGCACCCGCTGCCAGTCCTCGTCCGCCATCATCAGCAGCGGCTGGTCGCGGACGATGCCCGCCGAGGTCACCACGGTGTGGATGCCGCCGAGCCGCTCCTCGGTCTCGGCGACGAGGGCGCGGACCGCGTCCGGGTCCGACACGTCCGCCTGGTGGCCGTAGACGCGGACGCCCAGCTCGGACACCTCCTTCTCCAGCTCCGCGGCGGCGTCCGGCCGCGATGCGTAGCAGAAGGCGACGTCGTGGCCGTCGCGGGCGAGGCGCAGCACCGTGGCCCGGCCGATGCCCCGGGTGCCGCCGGTGACCAGGGCGACCTTGGGTGTGCTGTCCGGCATCCGCTCTCTCCTCACTTCGCGCCGGCGGCCGCGGCCACCGGACCCGGCTGCGCCGCTGCGGTCAGCTCCTGTGCGGGGCGCATCGCCATGACCACCCGGCCCACGCCCATGACGACCTCGCCCCCGACGAGGGACTCCCCCTCGAAGATCACCGTGTCGCTGAGGGCCCGGACCAGCCGGACCCGGTGCTCCAGCACGTCCCCGGGGAACACCGGGCGGTGCAGCACGACGTCGGAGATGCTGCCGAAGAGCATCACCTGGCCCGAGAGCACGTCCGGGTTGGGCTGGTCCCAGGCGGCGAGCACCCCGGCCGCCTGGCACCAGGACTCGACGAGCAGGGTCTGCGGATAGGCGTGGCCCTCGTCGCCGGCCTCCTCGGAAAGCCCCTCGTACCAGGGCTCGTTGCAGGTCACCGCCTTGAGGGCGGTGAGCCGCTCCTCGGGCACCAGCTCGGTCACCCGGTCCACCAGCAGCATCGGGTAGCGGTGCGGCAGCACCCGCTTGATCCCACTGATCGTCAGCACGGCTCGTTCCCTTCGGTGAAGCGCAGGCGCACCGTCGCGGAGCGCCCCCGGTCGGTGCCCGCGACCGCGTCGCACCGCCAGTGCTCCCCCCGGCGCGACCACTTCAGGTCGATGGTGAGGTGGTCACCCGGGAAGACCGGGCTGAGGAACCGGGTCGACTCGATGGCCCGGAGCACGACGCCGCTGCCCGCGGTGGGGGCGGTGGGCGTCGGGATCGTGGCCGACCTGTCCGCGGTGGAGACCCGTCCGGCCGATCCCGGTCCCGTCCGCGTCCGGACCACCGTCCCGGGCGTGCCCACCAGTTGGCAGACCTCCGACCTGGCGCTGCCCGCCCCCTACGTGGGCGCACTGGCGCACGCGTCGGCCGCCCCGGGTGCCCGGTTGCACACGTACGGACGGTAGGCACGCCCGCGGACGGCAGGCACGCCCGCGGGTGGCAGCCGTCCGTACGCGTGCCCGGGTGTCCCGCCGGTCTACCGTTCCAGCAGGTCCAGGCGGTCCTGGGCCGCGTAGGCGGCGAGAAGTCCGGACAACGCGGCTTCGTCCAGGGGCCGGTAGGGCGCGGCGGGGACCGGGCGCCACCACACCGGGTCCGGCCCGCCGGCGCCGGGCTGCGACGGCCGGGGCAGGAAGCCCCTGCGGCGCAGGGCCACCCGGTGGACCTTGTTCGTGGCCGTGACGGGCATGGCCGTGACCACCCGGACGTAGCGCGGGGCCATCTTGGTGCCCAGGTCCGGCTGGGCGGCCAGGAAGGCCCCGAAGGCGTCCGGGTCGAAGACCGCCCCCTCCCGCAGCGCGAGGGCCGCCATGACCTGGTCCCCCGCGACCGCGTCCGGGACGCCGTACACGGCGACCGCCGCCGCGTCCTGCCAGCGGGCCAGGATGTTCTCGATCACCGCCGTGGCGAGGTTCTCGCTGTCGACCCGCAGGCGGTCGTCCGTACGGCCCGCGAAGTAGAGGAAGCCCGCGGCGTCCCGGAAGAACAGGTCCCCCGTCCAGTACCAGCCGTCCCGGGTACGGGCGGCCTGCGCCTCGGCGTTGCGCCAGTAGCCCTCGAAGAGGCTGCGGCCCCGGTTGACCAGCTCGCCGATGGCCTCGTCCCCGTTCAGCAGGCGGCCCGCCGCGTCCAGCCGCGCGGCCGGGCACTCCCGGCCCGTGTCGGGGTCGATCACCGCCAGGTCGTCGCCCCCGCCCGCGCGGCCGAGGGCACCCGGCGGGGTGTCCGGGGTCCGCTGGACGGAGGCGCCGCCCTCGGTGGCCCCGTAGCCCTCCACCAGCCGGACGCCGAACCGTTCGGCGAAGCGGGCCGCGTCCACCGCCCCGGCCTCGGTGCCGAACCCGAGGCGCAGCCGGTGGTCGCGGTCCTCGGGGCGGGGCTCGGTGGCGAGAAGGTACTGGACGGCCCGGCCGACGTAGGTGAAGTACGTCGCCCCGTAGGCCCGTACGTCGTCCAGGAACGCGGAGGCGGAGAAGCGGCGGCGCAGGGCCACAGCGGCGCCACCGGCCAGTGCCGGGAGCCAGTCGGCGATGACGGCGTTGCCGTGGAAGAGCGGCATGCAGACGTAGTGGACGTCGTCGGGGGTGACCGAGAACTGCCGGGCCAGCGCGTGGCCGGCGGCGGCGAGCCTGCCCTGGGTGCAGATCGCGGCCTTGGGCGCGCCGGTGGACCCGGAGGTGAAGTACAGCAGCAGCCGGTCGCGGGGACCGGGCGGGCGCAGGACGGCCTCGCCGGGCTCGGTGCCGGCATGGGGGGCGAGCAACGCCCCGTACTCCTCGGTGCCGGTCACCAGGAGCCGTACGCCGGGCAGGTCGAGCCCGCGCAGGAGGGACAGGTGGGCGGGCTCGGTGACCAGGATCCGGCATTCGGTGTGCAGGACGTCGCGGGCCAGCTCGGGGCCGCGGCGCGTGGGGTTGATCCCGGCGACGGCGGCCCCCGCGAGGGCCGCCGCGCCGAGCCAGTGGGGGAACTCGGGGACGTTGTCGAGCAGCACCCCGATATGCGGTTCGGCCCCGGGCGGCATGAGATCGACGAGGAGCGCGGCGCGGGCGGCGGCCTCCTGGGCGGCCCGGTGACGGCTGAGGACGGTGCGGACGCCGCTCTCGGCGTCCTCGTACATCAGCCCGGGCCGGTGGTCGCCCCACTGGCGCGCGATGAGCTCCGCGACGGTTTCCGGTGCAGTCGTCGTCCGCATGCCGCCGGAGGTTAGCTGACGTTCCGTCAGAACTGAACGTCGGAGCAGGCGTAGAAGGCCATCGGGGTGTCGTTCACGGTCCAGACGGCCAGGATCAGGTGCCGGCCGCTCTTGCCGGCCGGCATCGCGCCCTGGTGGACGGTGGTCATGGACGGCCGGGCGCCGTTGTAGGCGACGGTGAGGAAGGGCTGGGGGTCGAGGGCGGCGCGGGTGAGGGGCTGGCCGGGGTTCCAGCCGTTCTTGGTGACGTAGTACTTGAAGTCGGTGGTGGAGTGGTTGGCGGTGAACTGCCACCGGAAGCCGTAGCTCTGGCCGCTGGTCACCTTGGTGGCCGGCCAGGCGCCGCCGCGCGGGTTGTCGAGCTCCGCGAACTGCGGAAGTCCGCCGGAACATATCTTGCCGTCGGCGGGACCGGCGGCCGGGAAGCCCTTGAAACCCTCGACGCTCTGCGGCTCCCACTGGATGGCGCCGCAGTCGGAGACGGTCCTGTTGGCGCAGAGCTTCTGGCGGCTGATGGGGGTGTCCGTGTAGCCGTGGCTGCTCGCACTGGGGGCGCTGAGCAGGGTGATTCCGGCGACGAGGCCGAGGCCGAGCGTGGCGGCGCCGGCCCGTCCGGGCATGCGGAAGTTACGCATGATGCTCCTTGAACGTGGGGGGAGTTCGGCAAGAGCGTGCGCACGCGTGGGGATGAAGTGCCTCGGTTGAGTTCTTCAGGTCTAGACCAAGTCCCAGATTATTGACGAGAGTTGGCCATGTCCATACCAATGCGGGAACGGGTGGTCCGCTGGATTCCGGCCACCCGTCCCCGCACTGCCGTCCGCCCCGCCCGGAGCGGCGCCCGCCCTACTCGGAGCGCCCGGTGTAGAAGGCGACCGTGAGGTCCTTCACGAGGGCCTTGCGCTCGTAGTCGTCGAGTTCGACGAGCCCCCGGGACGTCAGCCGGTGGACGGTGTCGTCGACGGCGTCCACCACCGAGGTCAGCACGCTGTCCCGGTGCTTCGCGTCGATCGCGGCGACCCGGCGCCGGCGCATGGCCGCGGCCACCTCGGGGGCGTACTCGATCCGGGTCGGCTGGGCCGAGAACACCTCCACGCCCACCGCCTCGGTCTCGGCCGCCAGCATCCGGGTCAGCGCGTCGCCGACGGCCTCGGCGTCGCGCAGGGTCGGCGCGTCCTCGTGGAAGGCGTCGGCGGGGAGCCGGGACAGCACGCGTGCCATGGCCGATTCGACCTGCTGGGCGAGGTACTCGGTGTGGTCCGCGACGGCGAGGGTGGCCCGGGCGGTGTCCTTGACCTGCCAGACGACCTGCACGACCACCTGCAGGGCGAGCCCGCCGGAGTCCACGGCGGGCATCGGCTCGCTGCGCCAGTGGCGCAGCCGTACGTCGACCCGGGTGCGCAGGAGGAGGGGGCTGATCCAGGTCAGGCCGGTACGCCGGACCGTGCCCCGGTAGCGGCCGAAGAGGGTGAGCACCCAGGCCTGGCCGGTCCGGGCCCGGCCGAGCCCGCCGAGGGCGAGCAGGGCGACGATGCCGAGGAAGGCGAGCGGCGGCCAGTGGGTGGCGCTCAGGCCCTGGTAGGCGCGGGGGGTCCCGCCGAAGGCCGCCACGAGGGGGGCGGGGAGGATTCCGGTCCGCCAGAGCACGGTGGCGCAGCCGGTGAGGGCGAGCCCGCCGACGACCACGCCGATCCAGCCGGGCAGGACCGGCCCGCGGTGCTCGCGCAGCCGCTCGTCGCCGCGGGGGGCGCGGCGCGCGGGGGCGGGGCGGGAGGCGCCGGCCGGGCGCGGGGCGGGCGCGGCCCGGGGCACCGGCGTACGGGCCGGAGCGGGCGCCGGGCCGGGCCCGGGTTCGCCGCGGAACGGCAGGTGGACCGGCACCTCGGTGACCGCCGGTCCCCGGCGGGGAGCGGCGGCGGGCAGGTCCTGCGTGTCGTCCTCGGCCGGCGCCAGTCCCCGGGCCACCGCCTGGGCGACGATCTCGACGGCCCCGGGGCCGGGCACGCCGGAGTGCGCGGGCCCGGGCTCCGGACCGGGCTCGGACTCGGATGCGGATGCCCGTTCCGGCTCGGGGGTCAGCGGGTGCGGGATGGCGCCGCCCTCGGCAGCGTCGCCGCGCAGGCGCAGGGTGGCCACGTCCGGCGGGCGCGGGGCCTCGGGGGCCGCGGCCGGCGCCGGGTCGGGGTGCCGGGCGGGTTCGGGGCCCGGATCGGCCTGCGCCCGGGCCGCGGGCACTTCGTACCCGCGGGGCGCCGGGGCGGGGTTCCCGTCGCCCGGGTCGTCCCCGGCCGCGGCGAGGGCGACGGCCGCCGGTGCGGGCGCGGCAGCCGGGTCCTGCTGCGGCTGCGGCAGGCGGACCGGCGCGGGGGCGGGCGGGACCGGAGCGGGCTCCACCGCCCAGCCGGGCAGCCGCACCGCTCCGGTGGTCCGCACCGCCTCCGCCGCGGGGGCGGCCCCGTACGCCGGGCCCGGCCTGGCCGCCGCCCCGGCCGGCCCGCACGGGGCGGCTCCGACGGCAGCCGGGACCAGGGCCGGTGCGGCCTCGACACCGGCCGGGGCGGGGGCCGGGACCGGCTCGGAGGCGACCGGGCCCGGAGCCGGGGCCGCAGCGGGGGCACGTCCGGCAGCGGCCGGGGCCGGGCCCGCATCCGGAGCCGCACCGACCTGGGCTGCGACCGCGCCCGCCGCCGGGTCGGCCAGGCCCAGCTCGGCATCGGCAGCGGCCGGGGCCTGAGACGGTCCCGGAGCCGGGGCAACGAACGGAGCCGGGGCCGAAGGCGCCCCCGGTCCCGCCGGGGTCGAGGCCCATCCCGGAGCCGGAGCCGGGGCTAGGGCCGAGGCCGCTCCCGAAGCCGAGGCCGAGGCCCATCCCGGAGCCGAGGCCAGGGCCGGTCCCGGAGCCGAGGCCGAGGCCGGTCCCGGAGCCGGGGCATGGAACGGAGCCGAGGCCAATGCCGGAGCCAAAGCCGAAGCCGGAACCGAAGCCGGAACCGAGGCCGAAGCCGGAGCCGGGCCCGGGGCCGTGGGCAGCGGGGTGGGGGCGCCGGCAGAGGCGGAGGCCGGGGCGGGTGCGGCCGGGGCCGCGGCCGGCCGGCCCGGCGGGGGCATGTGGAGGGTGCCCGTGGTCGAAGTCGTGCGCGTGGGATACATCGTTACCTCCGTCATGCGAACAGCCGGCGCCAGGTCTCGGGGCCCGGGTAGCCGTCGGCCTCGGCACCGCGCCAGCCCTGGGCGCGCTGGAAGGCCTCGACGGCACGGCGGTCGGCCTCGCTCCAGCGCGGGCCCGGGCCGGACGTGTAGTGCTTGCCGAAGCCCTTCTTCACCAGCTGGCGCCCGAGGGCGGCGACGGCGTCGTGGGCCCGGCCCGGCCGGAAGGTCGCGAGCCCCGGGTAGGCGCGGACCCCGCCCGGCCCCGGCGCCCCCTCGACCAGCGGCCGGATGTCCTTGCCCTGGCGCTGGACCAGCAGGCGCCAGGTGTGCTCGCCCGGGATGCCGTCGGCGTCGGCGCCGGTCCAGCCCTGGGCCTGCTGGAAGGCCTGGGTCGCCAGCCGGTCGTGGTCGCTCCACGTCCGGTCGGCCACCCCCTTCGGGTAGAAGCGGAAACCGCCGCGGTCGATGAGCATCCGGCCCAGCCGGGCCACGTGGTCGTTGGTCACGCCGGGACCGAACTTCGCCGCGCCCGGGAACGGCGTCACGTCCCCCGGCTTCGCACCGCCGCCCGGCGTCTCCGCGGCCGGCGGAGCCTCCGGCACGATCCCGCCGGTCACCCCGTTGAACCGGTACGGGACGTACTTCGCGGCGTTGCTCCAGTACCCGTAGGGCGTCGCCAGCTTCCGCGTCGTCGGCCGGGTCTGCTCGTAGGCGACGTAATGCGTGTGCGCGGCGTCCACCCAGCCGCCGAAGATGACGACGTGCGAGCCGTTGGTGGGGTCCGCCGGGTTGTGGAAGAGCAGCATGTCCCCCGGCAGGAGCTGCTCTTTGGTGATCTTGGTCGCGAACCGGTCGAGGCTGCCGGTCCATTCGTTCGTGCCGAGGTTCCAGACCATGGAGACGTAGCCCGAGCAGTCCTGCCGGTACCCGTCCGTCCAGTACGCGGACATGCTGTACGGGACCTTCGCGTCCAGCCACACCTTCGCCCGGTTGATCATCGTCGCCCGGTCGATCCGCTTGACCGTCCCCGGCGCGGCCGGCGCTCCCGGCTTGCCGACCGGCGCCTTCGGCCCGTGCAGCGGGGACCGGCCGCCCTGCGGGGAACCGGGGTCGTCCAGGGTGACGGCCCCCGGTGCCGGGACGCCCAGGGCCGCCGCGGCTGCGCCGCCACCGCCCAGGACCACCCCCGCGGCGGTGGCCAGGACCAGCGCCCGGCGGGCGCCGCGCGCCGCGGGATGCCCCCCGTCCCGGAGCGGTATGGCCCGCCCGCGGGCGAGGGAGCGGCGGCGCAGGGCGCACCCCTGGCACCCGCAGTCACCCGCGGGCTCGTACTCCTCGAATGCGGGCATCGGCATCTGCTCACCCGTCGGCGGCTGCATCGTCATGCGGTTCCGTCCACTCCCCTGCTCGTCCACTGGTCGGCCGGAACCACATCTGGCGGGTCATCAGATGCGGCACGGCCAGACATATCGTGCACGATAAACTGCCCAAACGTGAGTTAATCGGACAATGCGGGCGTGGCTGGTCACGAGCACCGCCGGAGGTGGGGTAGAGTTTTCCCTGTCACCAAGCGCCGCTAGCTCAGTTGGTTAGAGCAGCTGACTCTTAATCAGCGGGTCCGGGGTTCGAGTCCCTGGCGGCGCACAGACGGAAGAAGCCCCCGCAGCGAAAGCTGCGGGGGCTTCTTCGTTGCGCGACGGGCCCGCGCGGGAGACGGCCTAGGCGACCGGCCCGGCCGGCCGGGCTCCGGAGCCCGTCAGGTAGGCGGAGACCACCACGTTGGCCGTGTATTCCTTGGTCGCCTTGTCGTAGGTCCCCCCGCAGGTCACCAGCCGCAGTTCGGCGCGGCCCTCCACCCGCTGGCCGTACGCCTTGTGCGGGTCGAAGCCCGCGCGCTCGTAGACCCGTACGTCCTCGATGGTGAACTCGGCGACCGAGCCGTCCGACCGCACCACCCGCACCTTGTCGCCCGGCTGCGCCGAACTCAGGCCGTAGAACACCGCCGGCTTGGAGCGGGTGTCCACGTGCCCCACCATCAGCGCGGTCCCGGCGGCGCCGGGCTGGGTGCCGGCGCCCCACCAGCCCACCGTGCCGGGACGGTCCTCCGGCGGCGGCTCGATCGCACCGTCGCCGTCCAGGCCCCGGGAGATCACGGGGGCCTGGATGCCTATGGACGGTACGTCGACCCGCTGGGGCAGCGCCGCGGCGAGGGGGGCGTGCGCCGCCGGCAGCCCCGCGCCCACCGAGCCGCCTGCCTGCCCGGCCGGCGGCGCGGGAACCCCGGTGATCTGCCGGCCCCACAGCCACAGGCCCAGCACCAGCACCGACCAGGCCGCGAAGGTCAGCAGCCGGCCGCCCGCGGAGGGCCTGCCCTCGCTCATCCGCCGCTGCGGCGGCGGCGCAGGGTCAGCGCGCGGCCCGCCACGGCCAGCGTGGCGGCGGCGGCGAGGACGGCGCCGATCACCGTGTGGGACAGGCCCGGTCCGTCGTCGTGCTCCTTCTTGGCCGCGGCGGCCAGCCGGGTCGTCTCGGCGACCTCGGCGGACATGCCGCCGCCACCCGCGTGGACCGGCCAGACCGGGGAGCGGTGCGGATCGGGGTGGTGGTGACCGCGGCGGTGGGAGACCTCGATGGAGCCGTGGACCTTGCCGTCACGGCCGTCGCAGGTCACCCGTACGGAGTGCCGGCCCGGCGATGCGTGCGAGCTGATCATCGTCTCGCCGTAGAGCGGGCTGCGGCCGCCGTCGCGGCCCCGCAGGTCGGCGTCGGACACGAAGACGGCCGACTTCGCGGACCCCGTCGTGCCGTTGCAGCCGTGGACGCGCAGCTTGACCTGCGCACCGGGCTCGGCCGGGTCGGGGTCGGCCGAGATGCTGCCACGGTCCTCCTCGCCCGCGAGGGCCAGGGGCGCGGTCACGGCGGACAGAGCCGTCAGGGCGACGGCCACCCCGGCGGCACGGACGGCGATGGGAACACTGCGCATGGTGAACCTCCTCAACAAGGAGATTCACGCGCCCCGCGCCGCTCCGCATCCGGAGCGGCGCCGTACGAGTCATCCGTGCGCGCGTTGCGGCGCGCGCCGGATCAGACCAGGTCGACCAGGTCGGCGATCGAGGCGACCGTCTTGGTCGGGCGGTACGGGAACTTCTCCGTGTCCGCCTCCGAGGTCAGGCCGGTCAGCACCAGGAAGGTCTGCATGCCCGCCTCCAGCCCGGCCAGCACGTCGGTGTCCATGCGGTCGCCGATCATCGCGCTGCTCTCGGAGTGCGCGCCGATGGCGTTCAGGCCGGTCCGCATCATCAGCGGGTTCGGCTTGCCGGCGAAGTACGGCTGCTTGCCGGTGGCCTTGGTGATCAGTGCGGCGACGGCGCCGGTGGCCGGGAGGGGGCCCTCGGCGGAGGGGCCCGTCTCGTCGGGGTTGGTGCAGATGAAGCGGGCGCCCGCGTTGATGAGGCGGACGGCCTTCGTCATCGCCTCGAAGCTGTACGTCCGGGTCTCGCCCAGGACCACGTAGTCGGGCTCGTGGTCGGTCAGGATGTAGCCGATGTCGTGCAGGGCGGTGGTCAGGCCCGCCTCGCCGATGACGTAGGCCGTGCCGCCCGGACGCTGGTCGTCGAGGAACTTCGCGGTGGCCAGCGCGGAGGTCCAGATGTTCTCGACGGGGACGGCGAGGCCCATTCGGCTCAGCCGGGCCTGCAGGTCACGGGGGGTGTAGATGGAGTTGTTGGTCAGCACCAGGAAGGGCTTGCCGGACTCGCGCAGCCGCTTGATGAAGGCATCGGCGCCCGGGATCGGGGTGCCCTCGTGGATGAGGACCCCGTCCATGTCGGTGAGCCAGGATTCGATCGGCTTGCGCTCTGCCACTGGACTGTTCTCCGCTCTCGGTGGCCGTGACCTCTGACCTGTGATCCCCGGCCTTCGGCCGCTGACCGTGGTCTGTACCACCCTATCGGGGCCGGGCTGCGGACGCTTCGGGCGTCCACAGCCCGGACGCGGAGCCCGGATCAGCCGATCTTGACGTCGTCGACGGTCCAGTACCAGTTGTTGTTCCCGGTGTAGCGGAAGCGGATCTGGACGTCGGTGGCGCCGGCCGGGACCTGCAGGGTCAGGGCCTCGGTCCTGGCGACCGCGTCGGCGGTGTAGCTCTTGACGACGGCGGGGGTGCCGCCGTTGTAGGAGACCAGGACCTGGGCGGTCTGACCGGCTTCCTGGCGGTAGTGCGTCCGGTAGCTGAGGGTCTTCGTGCTGCCGCCCGCAACGGCCCATCTGGGGGTGATCAGGGTGGAGTCGAAGCTGCCCGTGTGGCTCTTGTCGTCCCACTCGTCCGAGTCGGCGACGGCGAACACGTCGCGCGAGCGGACGTTCAGCTCCCGCCACTGGTCGCGCTGCGACTGGCTCCAGAACTCGTCGGTCGCGAAGGTCCAGCCGGCCCATTCGGTGACGCCGCCCGTGCCCATCCGGGAGTTGTCGACGGACCAGCCCGTCGGCGGGGTGCGGGTGAAGCCCTTGGTGCCCGCCGGGATGCCCGTCTCGTCCACGCGGGCCTGGAGGCTGGGCCGCAGGGTGTCGAAGGGGTCGTCGTCGGGGGCGTCCAGCGGGACGCCGTCGATGCCGGGGGCGCTGACGCCGACCTGCGCCAGCGCCGTCGCGGCCACGTCGGCCAGCTTCACGTCCTCGCGTACGGAACCGGCCGGGATACCGGCCCCCCGGGCGATGACGAAGGTGCCGCGCTCCTGGATCGTGGAGCCTCCGTGGCCACCGGATCCGGTGTGTCCGTGGTCGGTGGTGACCAGGATCTTCCAGTTCTCCTGGGCGTACGCGGGGCGGCTCTGCACGGCGGTGAGGAGCCGGCCGACCAGGGTGTCGACGCGGGCGACGGCGTCGAGGTACTGCTGACTGGCCGCGCCGTACGCGTGTCCGGCCGCGTCGATCTCGCCGAGGTAGACGAAGGCGGCGTCCGGGTTCTGGTCGCGCAGTTCGGCGGCGGCCGCGGCGGCGATCTTCGGGTCCTCGTTGCGGTAGCCGTCGCGGTCGCCCTTGAGGGAGAGGCGCTTGTCGACCTTGGCCGAGAAGATGGGGCCGTTCTGGTCGGTGGAGGTGATGGGCTCCCAGTCGGCGGCCGCGTACGTGTTGAGCGCAGGCCGGGCGTTCTCGATGCGGGTGAGGAAGTCGGGGTAGGCGGTGTAGTTCTTGCCGTTGAAGGAGTTGTCCTTCACCCCGTGCTTGTCGGGCCACGCGCCGGTGGCGATGGTGGACCAGCCCGGCCCCGAGGACGTGGCGCCCATCGGGTTCGCGTACAGGGTGCTGCGGGCGGTCAGGCCCTGGGCCATCAGACCGTTCAGGTGCGGGGCGTCGGCGGCCTTGACGCGGTCGAGGACCGCACCGTCGAGGCCGATGACGAGGACCTTGCCGGTGGCGAGGGCCGCGGGGGCCGTCTCCTCCGCGGTGGCGCTGTGGGCGCCGAGGGCGGTGGCGATCAGCGCGGTGGCGGTGGCGGCCACGGCGAGGGTCCGTCCGGGCAGGACAGGGGACACGTACTCCTCCTGGGAGCAAGGGGGGCGGGGAAGGGTGCGGGAGGGCGGGCGGGGTACGGACCGAGGAGGTGCGGGCTTCTTGGTCCAGGCCCATCCCCCGGATTGCGCTGGGGGTACCCCAGGCAAGCGTCAATGTCCCGGTCCTGGGTGGCCAGGACGTAACCGGTCAGCTTCCGGTTGCCGACTTCCACGCGTCGACGTAGCCCGTGAGGTTCGCGTCGATGTCGGCCCAGTCCGGCTCGAAGATCTCCACGCCCGTCATGATCCGGGTGAGTTCGACGGCGTTGGCGTCGGTCGGCTTGACGTCGGTGCGGGCCGGGAAGCCGCCGCCGACCTCGCTGACCAGCTTCTGGGCCTCCTCGCTGAGCAGGTGGTCGAGGAGTTTCCTGCCGTTCTCGCCGTGCGGGGCCTTGTCGACCAGGCCGGCCGCGTAGGGCAGGGCGAAGGTGGTGGGCCCGCCGCCGTCCTTCGCGGGGAACCATATGCCCAGGTTGGGCATGGACTTGGACTGCGCGAAGTTCATCTGGACGTCGCCGTTGGCGACGAGCAGCTCGCCCTTGTCGGTCTTCGGCGCGAGCTTGCTGGTGGAGGAGGACGGACCGACGTTGTTGGCCTGGAGCTTCTTCAGGTACTCCATCGCCGGCTCCTTGCCGCCGAAGTCGTGCATCGCCTTGATGAGGACGGCGGTGCCGTCGCCCGCGACGCCCGGGGTGGAGTACTGGAGCTTGCCCTTGTACTTCGGGTCCAGCAGCTCCTCCCAGGTCCTGGGGGCCTCGGCGAGCTCCTTCTTGTTGTGGACGAATCCGAAGTAGTTGTCGACGACCGAGGTCCACTTGCCGTCGGCGGACTTGCCGGCGCCGTGGACCTTCTCGGAGCCCTGCGGCTCGTACGCCTGGAGCAGGCCCTTGCCGTCGGCCTGCTGGATGAAGGGGGGCAGGGTGATCAGTACGTCGGCCTGGGTGTTGGTCCTCTCCCGCACGGCGCGCTGCACCATCTCGCCCGAGCCGCCCTCCACGTACTTGACCTGGATGCCGGTCTTCCTGGTGAAGTCGGCGAAGACCTTGTCGTACCAGCCGTCGCCCTTGTCGCCCTTGAGGCCGTCGGCGCTGTAGACGGTGACGACCTTCTCCCCGCCCCCGGAGCCGGCGGAGGAGGAGCCGCCGCAGGCGGTGACGGAGACGGTGAGGGCGAGGCCGCCGGTGACGGCGGTGGCGGTGCGCAGGAGGAGTTTGCGGTTGCTGGGCATGGAGCTTCCTTACGGCATAAGGGAGTCGGCGGTGGCGGGCGGCGCTCAGCGGTACGAGGCCTTGGTGCGGACCCGGGAGACGGCCAGCAGGACGAGCAGGGTGGCGGTCATCAGCACCACGGCGACGGCGGAACCGCTGAAGAGCGCTCCGCGGTCGGTGGCGGTGAACACGCGGACGGGCAGGGGCATCCAGTCCGGCGGGTAGAGCATCATCGTGGCGCTCAGCTCGCCCATGGAGAGGGCGAAGCAGAGTCCGGCGGCCGCCGTGAGCGAGGGCAGCAGGAGGGGCAGCCTGACCCGCCACAGCACGTACGCGGGACGGGCGCCCAAAGCCGCGGCGGCCTGCTCGTACGCGGGATCGAGGCGGAGGACCGCGGCCGAGACGGACTGGTAGGCGAACGCCGTGACGAGGACCGTGTGCGCCAGGACCACGATGGAGCCGGTGCCGTTGAGCAGGAACGGCGGCCGGCTGAAGGCGACGAGCACGGCGAGGCCGACCACCACGGACGGCACCGCGACCGGCAGCACGAACAGCGCGTCCAGGACCCGCTTCCCCCGTCTGCCCAGGCCGGCGGCGGCCAGTGCCGCCCACGTCCCGGCGGTGAGGGCGAGCAGGCTCGCGGCGAAGGCGGTGACCAGGCTGGTGGTGAGCGCCTGGAGGGACTCGCCCCGCACGGCGGAGGCGTAGTTCGCGGTGGTCGGGCCGGAGGGGAACGCTCCGGACCAGTGGCCGGCGAAGGAGGCCGCGACCACGACGAGCAGGGGCAGGGCGAAGAGGGGCAGGAAGAGGAGACCGAAGAGGCTCCAGGCGGCCCAGCAGCCGGCCTTGCTATGCACCAGCACGCTTGCCCACCACCCGGTAGAGGCCGAACAGGCCGACGGAGATCACGATGTTGACGACGGCGACGACGCAGGCGGCCGTGTAGTCGGATTCGAGGATGGCCTTGCCGTAGATGAGCATCGGCAGGGTCGTGACGTCCTTGGCACCGGTGAACAGGACGATCCCGAACTCGTTGAGGCACATGACCAGGACGAGGCTGCCGCCCGCGGCGAGGGCCGGCCGGGCCTCGGGCAGGATCACCTGCCGGACGATCCGGGCGGGCCCGGCGCCGAGGCCCGAGGCGACTTCCAGCTGTGCGGTGTCCAGTTGGGAGAACGCGGCGAGCAGCGGGCGCATCACGAAGGGGGTGAAGTACGTGATCTCCGCCAGGAGTACGCCCCAGGGGGTGGCGAGGAACCGGAACGGGCCTTCGGCGGCGCCGGTGACGTCGGTCCAGACCCCGTTGGCCATGCCGACGGTGCCGTAGATGAAGAGGAGGGCGAGGGTGATGAGGAAGGAGGGGAAGGAGAGGAAGACGTCGATGAACTTCGCGACGGCGCGGGCCCCGGGGAAGGGCACGAAAGCGATCACCAGCGCGAGCGCGAACCCGAGGACGAGGCAGCCGGCGGTGGCGCCGACGGCCAGCCAGACGGTGGTTCCGAGGGCCTCGCGGAAGCTCTGCGAGGCGAAGACGGACGCGTACGCGTCGAAGGCGCCGCCGCCGTTTCCGGGGCTGAGCGACTGCTGGACGACCAGCGCGAGGGGATACAGGAACACCAGCGCGAGCAGGGCGACGGGCGGCACGGCCCACAGCCCCCCGGACTTCGTCCGGGGGGACCCCCGGCGCGGCAGCCGAAGCCCTCCCCGCGCGGCGCCCGCCGCCGTGTGCCGGGGGCTCGCCGCATCGTCCGGCCTCGCCCGGGGTCCCCTCCCGGCGGGAGCCGGGGGAGTGCGGGGCGCGGGGTCCGGGGCGGCGCGCCGGGCCTCCCCGGAGGGGGCGGCGGAGGGCTCGCCCGCGCCGGGGGAGGCCGGGGCCGCCTGGGCCGGGACGGTCCGGGCCGTCGGCGCGGCCCGCCGCGGGGTGTCACGCATCGGACACCCCCGCCGCCAGCAGCACCGCGTCCCGCGGCTCGAAGTGCAGGGTGACGCGGTCCCCGAGGGCGGGGGTCTCCCGGAGCTCGGGGAGGTCCGCCTTGACCCGGTGGCCGCCGACGTCGACGTACAGCCGGTGCGTGGAGCCGCGCCACTGGACCTCGGCGAGGGTGCCGCTCAGCGCGTTGGGGCCGGCCCCGAGGCCGAGCAGGTGCGGGCGTACGCACAGGGTGGCCGTGGAGCCGGGCGCCGCGCGACCGCGGTCGAGGGTCAGGGCCCGGCCCTCGAAGACCGCACCGGCTTCGGCCACGGTCACCGGCAGCAGGTTCGCGTTGCCGACGAAGGAGGCGGTGAACTCGGTGCGCGGGGCCCGGTACAGCTCCTGCGGGGTGCCGCAGTCCTGGAGCCGGGCCCTGTCCATGACGGCGATCCGGTCGGCCAGGGTGAGCGCCTCGACCTGGTCGTGGGTGACGTACAGGAGGGAGACGTCCGGGAGTTCGCGGTGCAGCCGGGCCAGCTCCGCCAGCATCCCGGAGCGCAGCTGCGCGTCGAGCGCGGACAGCGGCTCGTCGAGCAGGAGCACCCCCGGGCGGATGGCGAGGGCGCGGGCGATGGCCACGCGCTGCTGCTGGCCGCCGGAGAGTTCGCGCGGGTAGCGCCGGGCGTAGGCTCCCATCCCGGTCAGTTCCAGCGCTTCGGCGACCCGGCCGGGGACCTCGGACCTGGGCGTCTTCCGGGCCCTGAGGCCGAAGGCCACGTTGTCCTCCACCCGCATGTGCGGGAAGAGCGCGTACTGCTGGACGACCATGCCGATGCCGCGCTTGTGCGGCGGGAGCGCGGTGACGTCCCGGCCGCCGATCAGCACCCGCCCCGCGGCGGGGCGTACGAAACCGGCGACCGTGCGCAGGGCCGTGGTCTTGCCCGATCCCGACGGACCGAGCAGCGCCATCACCTCGCCGGGCTCGACCGTGAGGTCGAAGGAGTCCAGGACGGTCGTGCCGCCGTAGGCGACGGAGACGGACTCGAAGCGGATGCCGCTCATTCCGGCGCCGCCAAGGGGTCCAGGATCGCGGGGAGTTCGGCGACGGACCCGAGGACGTGGGTGGCGCCGTGCTCCGCGAGCGCCGCACGGTCGTGGGCGCCGGTGAGGACCCCGGCGACCAGGCCCGCACCGGCGCGGCGGCCGCTGAGCACGTCGTAGGCGGTGTCGCCCGCGACCGCGACCTCGCGCACGTCGGCCGCCGCGCCCGTGCGCAGGAACGCGGCCAGCACCATGTCCGGGTACGGACGCCCGCGGCCGCCCGCATCGGCGGGGCAGAGGGTGAGGTCGGCCAGGTCCTGCCAGCCCAGGGCGTCGAGGATCGCGTCCTGGGTGACGCGGGCGAAGCCGGTGGTCAGGACGACGGTGCGGCCTTCGCCACGGAGCTGTTCGACGGCCGCGCGGGCGCCGGGGAGCGGGGCGACGAGACCGCCCTCGACGAGCTCCGCGTAGGCCTGCTCGAAGGCTGAGTTGGCGCGCCGGGCGAGCTCCTCGGTGCCGAACAGGTGGCGGAAGACGGAGATCTTCGACTCGCCCATGGTGTCGCGGACGTACTGGAGCTTCTCGGCGTGGCCGGGGGTGCCCGGTTCGACGCCGAGGACGGCGGCGGCCCGTTCGAAGGCGCGCTCGACGAGGCCGCCGTCGGCGACGGTGGTGCCGGCCATGTCGAGGACGACCAGCTTGTACGCGGGGGTCGCGGGGTGTGTGGGGCTCGCGGGGTTCGCAGGGGGTGCGGGGTTCATCCGGCTCACCAGCCCAGTTCGTTCGCGGTGGTCTCGGCTATCGCGGGAGAGCAGGTCATGCCGCGCCCGCCCGGTCCGGTCACCAGCCAGACGCCGTCGGCCACCTGCCGGCGGTCGACGACGCGGGTGGTGTCGGTGCACTGCGCGTACACGCCCGCCCAGCGGCGGCGGATCTTCGGCAGCGGGCGGCCCAGGAAGGACTCGGCCACGGCGGCCACGTGCTCGTAGGGGTCTTCGAGGGTGTCGAAGGCGAACGGGTGCTCGTACTCGTGGGTGTCGCCGATGGTCAGTCCGCCGTCCTGGCGCTGGACCATCAGCAGCTGCATCTTGTGCGCGGCGGCGACGGGCGCCTGCTCCTGACCGGTGTTCAGTTCGTCGAGGGCGGGCGACGTGTAGGCGGGGTAGTAGCGGAAGCTGTCGGCGTCCGCGACCGAGGTGGTCAGCTGCTCGCCGAGCGGGTCCGTCTGCATCATCTGGAGCCGGACGCGGCGCACGGGCAGGTCGGGGACCAGCTCGCGGACCAGGCCGGACAACCAGGCGCCGGTGGCCAGGACGACCGCGTCTGCGCGGTGGACGTCGCCGTGGTCGTCGCGGACCGCGCCGGGGCCGGCCAGTGCGCGGACCTCGCGGCCGGGGAGGAAGGCGTAGCGGCCCGTGGCCCGGAGCGCCTCGCGCAGGTGCAGCTGCGCGGTGCGCGGTTCCACGGCGGCGTCCTGCCCGCACCACAGGGCGGCTTCGAACGCGCCGCGCAGGGCCGGGTTGGCCTTGCGCGCCTCGGCGGCGGTGACCAGCTCGTAGCCGCGGGCCGCGGCGTCGGGGCGGGCCAGGGCCGCCTCGGCGACCGCGTACTCGCGGGGCGTACGGACGGGGGTGAGGGAGCCGTTGGCCCGGAAGCCCAGACCGGGCACCTCCGCGCCGATGCGCTCCCAGAGCTCGCGGGCCCGCAGGGCGGTGTCGAGCTCCTCGCCCCCGGCCCGCCCGCTGACCCAGATCTGGCCGAAATTGCGCAGTGACGCGCCGCGGGCCTCCGCCTCTCGCTCGATCTGGACGACCTCGTGGCCGCGTTGGACTGCTTGCCAGGCGTGCATGGTGCCGACCACGCCGCCTCCGACGACTATGACTCTCACGGCGTCCACGGTGGGCGCGGGCCGTGACCCGGGGGGATCCGTCCGGCGACGCGCCGGTGAACAGCCCTCGACTCTTGGACTAGACCCGTTACCTTTCCGTGATGCCATCAGGCCCCTTTTCATAGGTTGCAGGTGGTTCGTCGCGGGACTATTCGGGCCGCAGACGGGTCGTGAAGCTGAACCGGTCCCCACGGTAGAGCGAACGCACCCGCTCCAGGGGACGCCCGTCCTGATCCCGGGAGAACCGGTGGATGAGCAGCATGGGCAGGGCGGGCGGGGTGCCGACCAGCAGCGCTTCGCGCGGGGTCGCGAGGACCGTCTCCAGCTTCTCGTCGGCGTCCCCGAAGGCGATTCCGAGCCGGTCGCGGAGGTAGCCGTAGAAGGAGGAGTCCGGCTGGAAATCGCTGTCCAGGCGGGGTGCGCGGGCCACCCTGATGTACGTGCTCTCCAGGCCGACCCGCTCGTCGTCGGCGAGCAGGACCCGCTCCAGGTGCCAGACGGGCTCATCCGGTTCGGCTCCGATGCCGGGGGCGAGCTCGGGCGGGCAGGGGAACTGCTCCAGGCCGATCAGGTGGCGGCCGGGGCGGCGGCCCTGGCGGCGGACGCCCTCGGTGTAGCTGGCGAGGGACAGCGGCTGCTCCAGCTTGGGGCCGGCGACGACCGTCCCGCGGCCGGAGCGGCGCAGCCGTCCCTCCAGCAGCAGCTCGCGCAGGGCCTGGCGCACGGTCTCGCGGGACACCTCGTACCGGTCGGCGAGGTCGCGCTCGGTGGGGAGGGTGCCGCCCTCCCCCAGGACGTCGAGGAGGTCGGCGATGCGGGCCTTGACGGCGTAGTACTTGGGGACGCGGCCGTGCTCGGGGATACCGGAACGGACGGGCGAGCCGGGGCGGTGCTGCGGGGTCTGTTCTTCCACGGAGGGACTCTATGCGGGGCGGGCGACGCGGCTGCGGGACGGTCGGCAGCGGTGCGGCCGGGCGCCGTTGGCCGCGGTCGGGCGGTGGTGGCCGCGGTGGGCCGCGGTGGCCGTGATGGCCGTGATGGCCGTGCCACCGGCCGCCGGCCGCGCGGGCGCCCGTACGGGGGGCAGCGCGCGGGTCGGAGCGCGGGCCGGAGCGCGGGTCAGCGCGCGGGGGTGCGCAGGCGCCGGGCTCCGAGCAGGAGTCCGCCGCCCGCGGCCAGCGCGGCCACGGCCCCCGCGCCGTACGCCCAGCCGCGGGGACCGGTGTGCGCCAGGGACCCGGCTTCCACGGGGTCCTGCGGGCCCTCGACGGAGAACCGGTAGCCACCGCTCTCCCCGACCCAGTCACCGTCGTCGCCCTTGCGCTGGACGAGGGCGGCATCGGCGACGACCTCGCCGGTGGGGGCGTCGGGCGCGAAGGCGAGGCCGACCTTCACGGTCAGGGAGCCGCCCGCGGCGACGGTGAAGCCGGGAAAGGCGTCGCCCCCGTCGAAGACGGCGACGATCTCGTCGCGGTCGGTCCCCTCCAGGCTGACGGGGAAGGTACCGCCAGGGGCGTCGAACTCCATCCGCAGATGGGCGGGGCGCAGCACCCGGGCCTTGTCGGTGAAGACCACGACGGGATGGATGGCCGTGCAGGCGGAGGTAGTGGTGTTGGTCAGGTCCAGGTACCAGCTCTGCGGACCGCCGCCGGTCCGGTAGACGGGCGGACCCCCGCGGATCCGCGCGCCGATGGGGAACGCGGTGCTCTTACCGTCCCCGCAGGTGGCCTCCGCCCGGGACGGCAGCGCCGGTGCGGGCCGGGCGCCGCCCCCCGTACCGACGTCCGCCACGGCGGTGGGGGCGGGGGCGGCGAAGAGGGCCGCGGAGAGTACGGCGGAGAGGGCAAGGGCTTTGCGTGGTCGCATGGAAGGCCTTCGCTGCTCGCCGGACGGGACGATGGTCGGACGAGGTGACAATCACCCCGGCCTGCCCGCACCCTCCCACGCACGCGCGAACGCCTGTCGCGCGCCGCGCTGGGTCGTACCGGTTTACGCCCGGATGGAGGCGGGGTCAAGGGGCTGCCGGGACGGGTGGTGCGGACGGCCGGAGCCTGGGCCCGGCGTGTGCGTCAGGTGCGGCCGAAGAAGGGTGCCAGCACCAGTTCAGCCGCCCCCTGCGCCACACCGGCGGCGGCCAGGGCGACCGCGGGCGGGGGCCGGTTCAGCACCCGGGCCGCCAGGACGGCGCGGACCCCCGCCAGGAAGACCTCCGGGGCCGCGGCCACGACCCGGCCGCCGAGGAAGACGCGCTCCACGTCCAGCAGGGCGACCAGGTTGGCCGCGCCCTCGCCCAGGATCCGCGCGGCCTCCGGCAGGTCGCCGCGGGCCACCGCATCGAGGCACAGCACCTCCGCGCAGCCCCGCGCCCCGCAGCGGCATTCCGGGCCGTCCAGGCTGAGCACCTGGTGGCCGAACTCCCCCGCCGCCGACCGGGCACCCCGGTACACCTCGCCGTTCAGCCACAGCCCGGCGCCGAGCCCGGTGGCGACGTGCAGGTAGACGGAGGCGCCGGGGTCGGCGGAGGCCGGGGCCGCGGTGGCGGGGACGCGGGCACCGGGCCCGGGCGGCGCGCCCGGCGCAGGCGAGGCGTCCGCAACGGGCGGGACGGCGGAGCCGCCCTCCGCGGACCCGCCGGGCGCGGGTGGAACGGGGGCGGCCTGAACGGCCGCGCCCGGGGCCACGGGCACGGCGCGCGCGGTCGAGGCGGCCGGGGCGGGCACAGGCCCGGCCGCGACGGCCGAGGCCGCCCCCGCGTTGGTGTCCTTGTCGAGCAGCACGGGCAGGCCGAGCCGCTCCTCCAGCACCTGCCGCAGCGGGAACCCGTCCCAGTCCGGGAACCCCGTCACCCGGCCCATCACCCCGGCCCGGTGGTCCAGCGGGCCGGGCGCGGCCACGCCCACGCCCAGCAGCGGCGGCCCGGCGGGATCGGCGATCCGCAGCACCGCCCGTACGACCGCCTCCACCACCGCGTCCGGGCCCGCCCCGAAGTCCAGCGGGCCCGCGCTCGTACCCGTGACGGCGCCCGCCAGGTCCACCCGTACCGCCCGGAGCTCGTCCCGGTCCAGGTGCACGCCGACCGCGTGCCGGGCCTCCGGGACGAGCCGCAGCAGGGTCCGCGGCTTGCCGCCGGTGGACGCGGCCCGGCCCGCTTCCGCCACGAACCCCTCGGCACCGAGGCGCACCATGATCTTGCTGACGGCCTGCGGGGTGAGCCCCGTACGCGCGGCGAGCTCGCTGCGGCCCAGCCCGCCCGGCCCGGCGCCGCGCAGCAGATCCAGCAGCAACGCCTCGTTGTACCCGCGCAGCGCGGGCAGGTTCGCTCCTCCGCGCGTCGGTCCACTACCCCTGTTCACCGGCCCATTGTCCACCTTCCTTGCACTTTCACAACACTGTTGCCAAAGTGGTCGCCATGAACGTCACCGCCCCCGCCACCCCGCTGCGCGTCGGCCTCATCGGCTACGGACTCGCCGGTTCCGTCTTCCACGCCCCCCTCGTGGCCGCCACCGAGGGGCTCGTCCTCGACACGGTCGTCACCTCCGACCCCGCCCGGCAGGCGCAGGCGCGCGCCGAGTTCCCCGACGTCCGCATCGCCGCGTCCGCGGCGGAACTGTGGGACCGGGCCGGCGGCGGGGCCGGGGAGGCCGGCGGGAGCGGCCCGGGTGCGCTCGACCTCGTCGTGATCGCCTCCCCGAACAAGACCCACGTCCCGCTCGCCACCGCCGCCCTCACCGCCGGCCTCCCCGTCGTCGTGGACAAGCCGCTGGCCGCCACCGCCGCGGAGGCCCGCGAGCTCGCCGCCCTCGCCGAGCGCACCGGAACCTTCCTGTCCGTCTTCCAGAACCGCCGCTGGGACAACGACTTCCTCACCCTGCGCCGTCTGCTGGCGGACGGCGAACTCGGCGAGATCCAGCGCTTCGAGTCCCGCTTCGAACGCTGGCGCCCCCAGCTCAAGGGCGGGTGGCGCGAATCGGGCGCCCCGGAGGAGATCGGCGGCCTGCTCTACGACCTCGGCAGCCATGTCGTGGACCAGGCGCTCGTGCTCTTCGGCCCCGTCGTACGGGTCTACGCGGAGACCGACACCCGCCGCCCCGGCGCCGAGACGGACGACGACACCTTCCTCGCCCTCACGCACGCCGGCGGCGTCCGCTCCCACCTCTACGTCAGCGCGACCACCGCCCAGCTGGGTCCGCGGATGCGCGTCCTGGGCTCCCGCGCCGGTTACGTGAAGTACGGGCTCGACCCGCAGGAGGGCGCCCTGCGCGACGGGCTGCGGCCGGCGCCGGGGCAGCCGTGGGGCGAGGAGCCCGAGCACATGTGGGGCCGGTTGGGCTCCGGCGAGTCCCCGCTCACCGGAGCCGGGACCCCGGTACGGACCGTGCCGGGTGACTACCCGGCGTACTACGCGGCGGTGGCCGCCGCCCTGCGCGAGGGCGGTCCGGCGCCGGTCACGGCACTGGAGGCCGCACACTGCCTCGACGTACTGGAGGCCGCCCGCAGGTCCTCCCGCGACGGGACGGTCGTCGAGCTCGGCGCGTGACGCCGTACGCACGACCACGCGCGGGCAGGCAGACGGGAGGGGCGGGGCCGCCGACGGCAGCCCCGCCCCTCCCCGCGTCCGGCGGACCGGCACGGTGCCCTACGCACCCGGCGGTCCGCTGCGCGCCTGTCCGCCTACGCGCCCTTGAACTCCTGGCGCTGACGGCCCAGGCCGTCGATCTCCAGCTCCACGACGTCACCGGCCCGCAGGTAGGGCTTCGGCTCCGGCTGGCCCATGGCCACGCCCGCCGGCGTACCGGTGACGATGACGTCGCCCGGGTACAGGGTCATGAACTGGCTCAGGTACCGCACGACCTCGCCGACCGGGAAGATCTGGTCCGCGGTGTTGCCGTCCTGCTTGAGCTCGCCGTTGACCCACAGCTTCACGTCCAGGACCTGCGGGTCCGCCACCTCGTCGGCCGTCAGCAGCCAGGGGCCGACGGGGGTGAAGGTCTCGCAGTTCTTGCCCTTGTCCCAGGTGCCGCCGCGCTCGATCTGGAACTCGCGCTCCGAGACGTCGTTGACCAGCACGTACCCGCCGACGTGCGCGAGGCCCTCCTCGGCGGAGGCCAGGTAGCGGGCGGCGCTGCCGATGACGACCCCGAGCTCGGCCTCCCAGTCGGTCTTCACGCTGCCGCGCGGGATCAGCACGGTGTCGTCCGGGCCGACGACGGTGTCCGCGGCCTTGAGGAACAGGATCGGCTCGGCCGGCGGCTCCGCGCCGATCTCCGACGCGTGCCCGAAGTAGTTCAGGCCGATGCCCACGACCTTGCCGATCCGGCCGACGGGCGCACCGATGCGCAGCCCTTCGGCGTCCAGGGCGGGAAGCTCGCCGGAGGCAGCCGCGTCGCGCACCCGGGAGAGTACGGAGTCGTCGGCGAGCAGGGCGCCGTCCACATCCGTGATCAGGCCGGACAGGTCCCGCAGGGTCCCGTCCTGGTCGAGCAGCGCGGGGCGCTCCGACCCGACGGGTCCGACACGCAGCAGCTTCATGGGCATTCTCCCGTGGTCGTGGGTGGTCGGCCCGTGGGCATGCCCAGGGGCCGGCCGATGGGTTGCGGCCATCGGAGGATTGGTCGATCCTCCAAGATGTCCACCCGATCCGCAAGACCCTGTTCACGGACTGGAACGCACCACTCCGTCGCCCTGCACGCGCTCCACCTGCTCCGCCCGCTCCTTGCGGTACGGGAGCCGGGCCGCTCCGCCACCGACCACGCGGTGGCGGTGAGAACGAGAGCAGGGGCAGGACGCCGCCCGGCTTGCGCAGGACCTCCTGCTGCCCGGCACTCACCTCGGCCGCGGCCGCGCGCCGCCCGCGCAGCGCACTCGAGGCGGCCACCGCCGCAACGGCCGCGGACAGCCGCGCACGCGAAGTCGGGCGGACACGAGGGTCGACAGCCGAGCCCTGCGCCCCTCCCCTCCCACCACCGGACACGAACCTCCGTACGGGATCCGCTGTTCCTGCCGGTACCGGCCCGCCCCTGCCGACAACGGGCAGGGACCGGGAACACCCGGGGTCAGGGCCTGAGGGTCCCCCACACCACCAGCCGGTACTTGGAGCTGTACTCGGGCGTGCACGTCGTGAGGGTGATGTAGGCGCCGGGCTCGCTGTACCCGTGGCCCGGCTTCACCAGGCTCCGCGGCACGGGCGCGATCACCCCGGTGTCCCGCTCGGTGGTCTCACCGAGGACCTGCCCCACCACGTACACGTACCGGCGCCCGCGCACCTCGACGATCAGCTCGTCCCCGGCCCGCAGGCGGTTGATGTACCGGAACGGCTCGCCGTGGGTGTTGCGGTGCCCGGCCAGCGCGAAGTTCCCCTCCGCCCCGGGCTGCGCCGTCCCGGGGTACTGGCCGGCGTACCCCCGGTCGAGGACGGTCCGCTTGTCGATCCCCTGCGCCACGGGCACGGCGACCCCCAGCCGCGGGATGCGCAGTACGGCGTACGCCCTGTCCTGGGCCGGCGGCGGAGCCGGCAGGCCCCGGGACGGCCGCCCCGTCCGACCGGCGGCAGCGGACGGACCCGCGGGCGGCGCGGCGGACCCGCCGGGCGGCAGGAAGGACGAAGCGGAAGGGGAAGGGGAAGGCGAAGGCGAAGGCGAAGGTGAGGACTCGGCCGAGGCCCCGGCGGCCGGCCCCTCCGCCCGCCATTCCCGCTCCAGGGCCCGGACCTGCTCCTGGGCGGCGGCGAAGGCCTGCCGGTTGGTCCACCACACCTGGTGGACCACCAGAAGGGCCACCAGCACGCCCAGCGTGGTGATCATTTCGGCGCCGACCCACAGCAGGCCCGCGAGGCCGGCGCGGCGCCCCCGCCGGCCGCCCCCCTGCACCACCACGGGTACGCGATCTCGCACGGCCCGCACCTTAAGTCCTCCCCCGCCAACTGACCAGCAGCAGTACGGTGTGAACCATGCGCCCCGACACGCCTGCCGAGCACATCGCCGAAGCCGAGCGCCTCATCCGCACGGCGACCCGCTACCCCGAGGACCAGGAGCCCTTGCTCCTCCAGGCCGCGGCCCACCTCGAGTTGGCCGACGAGCGCGACCGGGCGAGCACCCTCTACGACCAACTCCTCTCCTCCTCCCCGGCCGACCCGCACCTGATCAAGGCCCTGCAGGCGGCGAACCTCTGGGAGTACGGCCACGAGCCGGAGGCCCGCGCCCTGATCTCGGGCCTGCGCGCGGCGGCCCCGAAGGACCCGGCGCCCTGGGAGGTCATCGCGGAAGCGCTGGAGGCCCACGACGAGTTGGAAGCCTCGCACGAGTGCTTCACCGAGGCGGCGACCCTCCTGCTCACGGAGGACACCCCCCTCACCCCGGCCACCACGGCCCTGCTCACCGGCCGCCACCGGGTCCGGCGCCTCCTGGGGCGCCCGCACGACGACTGGGACATGGTCGCGGACACCCGCCACATCGGCCCGATCCCCCTCGACGAACTCCACGACCCGAAGCGCATCTGGGCCCTGGGCTCCGACGACCCGGCCGAGCTCCGCGCCGAGATCGCCCGCCTCCGCGCCGAACTGGGCGACCGCCGCGCGGCCCTCTCCCGCCCCTTCCCGGTGGCGATCCTGCACTGGCCCGCGCGCGAACTGGCGGAACTCCTCACCAGCTACCCGACGCTCGCCGCCGACTACCCCTCGCACGAGGCCCACCTGCTGGCCGTGGAGTCCGCCCTCCGCTCCCTCGCCGCCTCGGGCACGACCAACCTCGGCATCGTCACCGCGAGCGTCCCGTCCTACGAGGCCTTCGCCGCGTCCGAGAAGACCTCCCCGGCCTCCCCGTCCCTGCTGGCCGAATACGCCACCACCCTGGCCGCCCGCGGCAAAGCCACCCCCTGGCCCCCCACCCCCACCTCCCCCTGCTGGTGCACCTCGGGCAAGCCCTACACGGAATGCCACGGCACCAACTGACGTAAGGGCAAATGGAGTTCAGGCCCTGCTGTCCCGCAGGACCTGTTCCACCCGCCTCGCCACGCCCACGGGGGGCTCGTGTTCCCAGAAGCGGAGCACGAGCCATCCCGTCGCCTGCAGGTGAGCCGTCGTCTCGAGGTCTCGGGCCCGGTTGCGGTCGAGCTTCACCCTCCACCACTCCGAATTCGCCTTCGGACTGGTGGCATGTTCCGGACACCCATGCCAGAAACAGCCGTCCATGAACACAGCGATACGGGCTCCCGGGAAGGCGATGTCGATCGTCCGACGGGACATTCCGGGAACTTTCCACTGCAATCGATAGCGCAGCCCAGCAGCGTGCAGCAGTTTCCGAACGGCGACCTCAGGACTGGTGTCCCGGCGCGACTGTCGACTCATCCGACCGGCCACAGCCGGAGTGGAGGCCACCACGACGGCCGATTCCGCCCGATTCGAGGTCATTTCATCACCTTCGGTCACCCGATCCCCGACGAGACGTTTCTGCGCACCCTCGCACCGACCCTCTCAGGGAGTCGGACCCTCCGTCGTCGACGCGATCCGTACGACGCTCCCGTCCGTACCGTAGACGGTGAACACGGTCCGACCCTTGCTCATACTGGCTTCCACCCGGACCACCCCCTCCTCACCCTCCGGTACGGACACCTCGACCACGGCCTCGTTCATGGACACCTCCCCACCGGGAGTCACCCCGGGAGCCGATTGCGACGCCGCCGACCCTACCGCACCTGCACCCCAACAACTCAGGCACCAGCAGGGAGTTGAGCGCCACCTGACCAGTACAGTGTGACACCAGCATCGAGCCCGAAGGAAGGGTTTTCGATCCAGCAACTTCAGTTTTGTTAATTAGATCTTGAAAATTAACTGCGCTGGGGTAGGTTGGGAGCCAGACACAGGGAGGGGTGCGCATGCCGACGGACTTCGCAGACTGGCTCGCATACATGTTGGGACTACGAGGCCTCAGCCAGAAGGACCTGGCGGACGCGGTCGGCGTCACACCCGCGGCCGTGAACGGGTGGGTCAACGGGCGCGCGACACCGAGGTCGGAAAAGATGCTGGCCATCGCCGCCGCCCTGGAGGTCACCGGGCTCGACGCGCTGCACCACCGCATGCCCACCTCCGGTTCCGACGCACTCGAGTGGATCTTCCGCGCAGCCCCGGAGGACGGGGGGCGCGAAGGCGGGAGTGCGGCGGGCTTCGCGTTCGCCGCCAGTCTCGACGTGCTTGCGCGTGAGGCGACCCAGAACAGCATCGACGAGCGGCTCCCGGGCGGTCCGCCCGTGGACTCGGCCTACACCCTGCACGAACTGTCCGGACCCCATCTGGCGGATTTCCTCGACGCGGTCGGCTGGACGGCAGTCGAGGAACACATCGTCGCGGCGGCCGACCCGGGCCAGAAGGTGGGACGCGTCCTCCGGGACGGGTTGGAACTCCTGCACCGCGAGAAGCGTCTCGTCCTGCTGCGCGTCGACGACCGCCACGCCACCGGCCTGACCGGACCGGAATTCGGTGACGGCAGGTTCGCCCGGGTCGTCCGCCGTACGCTGGACAGCGGCAAGGCGGGAGGGCAGGGCGGTTCTTACGGTCTCGGCAAGGCGGCCCTGTGGGCGGCCAGCCGCTTCGGGCTGGTCCTGGTGAACAGCACCCTGTCGACGCCCGAGGACGGGCGCAGCGAATACCGCATCTCGGGCCGACTGGAACTCCCCTGGCACCGGCACGAAGGGTCGGAGTATGCCGGCCCGGGATGGTTCGGGGTACCTGACGCGGAGCGCAGCCACACCGCGCGATCCTGGTGGGGCGACGAGAAGACCGCTTCCCGCCTGCACCTCGCACGCGGGGACGATGCCCCCGGTACCAGCTTCCTGATCGTCGGTGCATACGACGGCTCCGGCCGCGCCGAGGACCTGGAAGCCATGTACGAGCTGTTGGTCGAGAGTCTGTCGAAGAACTTCTGGGCTGCGATGATCGGCGGCCGGGACGCCGACGCAAAGGTCCGGTGCTCGGTCGCGGCCTATCGCAACGGAGTGTCCGTCCGACCGCAGACGTACATCGATCCGCACGAGGTCGAACCGGCCCGCTCCCGGGCCGTGCAGGCGTTCCTCGACGGGGAGACGGTCGAGGAAGTGACTGATCGAGGGCAGGTCCTCCGGGCCGAAGTGCCTCTGGAGCTCCGTGCCCGCAAGGACGGATCCCTGGAGACGGGTGAGGGGTCCCATCGCGCTGTCCTGCTCATCGCCTCCACGGACGAGCACGATCCCCACCCCGACCAGATCACCTTCATGCGGTCGAGCAGGATGGTGGTGAAGTCGAAGAAGGTCGGCGAACTCCCGCTGGGACACCGGGCCTTCCAGGCCGTACTGCTGGCCGGCAACGCCACGTTGGAGGGCACACCCGAAGCAGCGGCTGCGGAACAGATGCTGCGGGCGTCCGAACCCCCGGACCACAACGACTGGGTGGGAACCGAAGACCTGACGGCGACCTACGAGCGCGGGGCTCGACAGAAGATCCTCGAGTTCAAGCACGAGGTCGAACAGAAGGTCCGCGAACTCCTTCGCCCGCAGCAGGGGGAGGAGGAGGAAGACGCAGGCCCGGTCGTCCTCACCGAACTCCTGCGCCTCGGCACCCCGAAGACCACCGGGGCACCGAAGGTCCGGGCATTCCCGACCGTCAAGGCCGTAGAGGGGGTGCTCGACGGAACCGGCGCCTGGAACCTCACCGTCACTGTCCGCATTCCGCAACAGCGCAGGTCCCCGGACCCCTTGGTGATCCAAGCCGTCCCCCGATTCTGGTTCGGTTCCGGACCGGGTGCCGCGGTCGCGTGGAAGGAAGTCATCCCTTTGGAACACTGTGATCTGACCCCTGGGGGCAACCTCGTGTGCGATGCACACGCGACCCAGGTCAGGTTCCGTGCGGTCACGGATGTCACCAGCCACCCGGTCGTAGGCGCCATGTCCCGCGTCTCGGTCGACATCCGCCGGACGCAGGAGGTCGTGGCGTGAAGTCGGTCTTCCCCTACCGTGTCCTCAGCGGTGACGTGCGACTGAGGGTCGACGGCCTGCTCGTCGACAACGTGCCGGCGGCCCTTGATGCCCATGTCAGCGACGCCCACCAGGTGGTCGCTCTGCAGGCATTGACGGCGAGCAACGAGAACTGGCATGAAGTCCGTCTCAAGGTGTCGGCGACCGCAGACGTCAACGAACTGGCCGACGGACCGTGGCACGAGGTCGTCTGCGTGGCCGTGGTGACCAACCGCAGGGCCAACGTGCACACCGCCGTCCGGCTGTCATCGGCCGGACCGGGCCGCTGGATCGGCGACGTGGAACTCCCTCGTGGCGAGCACGTGGGCCGGAGCGAACTCACCGTGCGCATGGTGGCCACCGTCGACGGGGTCCCAGGCCGCCTCATCGGCACGGCGGCCGACCCCTGGTACGTCTCGTTCACGGCCAAACAGCCGATCGCCGACCGGGTGATCCCCATGCGGTGGGTCGAGTTCAGCAAGCAGGAAGGCTTCGAACAGTACGTGGACGACCCCTGGTTGCTGGACTTCGACGCCGGTGAGCCCGTCCTCCACCTCAACTCCGAGGTGGACGGTCTGCGTGAGGCCTTGCAGCGTTCGGGGAACTCCGAGCAACGGATACTGGGTGAGGTTCTGGGTGCCCAGATCGCCACGGAAGTATGGGCGTCCCTCTTCGGCTCCGCCCTGTACGCCACGGAGCTGGACGGCGGGCAGGTCGTCTGGCCGGAAGGCTGGCTCGGTGACGTCCTGCGCGAACTCCTTCCCGACATGTACCCCGACGTGGACATGGAGGAGAAGCTTGCCGAGCTGGTCGTCGAGCGGACCGCCGGAGGCAGCGGCACCGATCTGCAACGCCGACTGCACCATGCAGCGGGTCGTCGTGCCCTGCGTACACGCAAACTGTCCACAGGTCTGCGTGACCTGCGACGACTCTCGACCAAGAAGGAGTCCTGATGACCGCCGCAGCCCCGCAGGCACCGGCGAACCGGTTGGGTCGGCTGTCAGACACCATGGCCGCCACCTTCCTCAGCCGCACTGTCGTGAAGGAAGAGGCCCCTGTTCCTGTGGAGCGGCTCCGGCAGGGCGTCTCGTACTGGTTCCCTGACGAACGACGTTGGTCGACCGAGGAGCTCGCCTCCCTCCTTGAGGAGGCATCCGATGTGATCTCGGCGGGCGGGACCCCCACCACCTCGGACCAGTGGCTCGCCCCTCGTCTCCACTCCACGTTGCGCCTCACTCGCGCCGAGGCCGCCGACAACCAGCTGTGGAACTACATAGGGCTGGCGATGGGATCCGAACTCGTCCGGCTGCGCTGGGGCAGGCCGGCAGACGGAAAGCGTGTCGTCGCGCAGGCCGCCCGCTTCGCAGGGCGTTGGGACATCCAGCACTTCTCCCGACTCTGGTGGGCGGCGGAACTGTTCCGGAACGGGGACGACTACGAGCCCGTGGTGACCGCCTGCTCCAACCAGGACGTCCTGAACACGGCACTTCGACTGAAGCTCATGAACCATCGGCCCACAGCCCAGGCGTTCCTGAGACTGCTTCAGAAGGGTGTGGTCCGCACCGGTCGTGAGGTCAACCGCCTCGTGCAGTCCGCCGGCAGCGCAAGCAGCACGATCGCCTTCGAGGTGGTGGCTCCGGACCAGCCCAGGGACCATGAGGCGCTGGCCGCCTGGATCGCCTCCCCGACCGACATGTACTGGCAGTCGAAAAGGTCCCCGCAAGGACCCTTCGACGGACGGGTCGACGAGCGCTCCGTGAGTCGTCTCGTGACACAGTTCGAAGAACTCTTCCGGACGGTACCCGCCGCTGACGGCACGGACGTCGGACGAGGGGTGACGACCGGATGAGTGGCTTACGGACCCGATTCCGTCCGGGCAGGATGAGCCCACTGCAGGCATGTGCTCGCTCCCGTCCACCCCGTCATCGAAATGCGCCACGCAGGTCGATTCGGTAGCGAGCGCGTGCACAACCGCGACGTCCCTCCGGAAGGCAGGAAGGTCCACGACCGGTCCACGACCCACCTTCCGGACGGACGTGGGAACCCTTGCGTGGAGCCGTCGCATCCGGAAGGCGGTCGGCAACGGTGACGGGTACGGAAGTCGGCGGCGGGCTCATCTGCAGGGGATCGGGCCCGCCCTCCGTGTCAGTCTTCCGTCACGCCGGCACCCCGAAGCGCCCGGGCGATCTGCCTTCCCACGGCAGCGGCGAGCGGTGGCGGCACGGCCTGACCGACCTGCCGGTACGCATGCGTCTTCAGGCCTTGGATCCGCCATGTGTCAGGGAAGCCTTGGACCAGCGCGGCCTGCGCCACGGTCAGGGCGGGCATGTCCTCGGGTTCCATGTCGAGACCCCATCCCTTACCTGACAGATCCCATTGGACGCTGGGTGTGGAACGTCCCTTCCGATCCTGCTGGGCGTCAGCGTTGGCGACGGTGTTCCCGTTGATCCCGATCGACCGCCAGATCGCCTTGCTCCCCGGGAGTCCCAGATCGGCGCCTCCTCGCCGGTCCGATCCACCGACGAGCGTGGGCGCGAACCGCTGGGCACGGGCGCGCCACCTGTCGGCATGGGCCCAGCCACGAGTACGCATCGACGCGTGGAGAACGTCACCCACCGCGAGAGCCTCAGGCGCCGACTCCGGCCACGCGAAGTCGTCCGCGTACCGCTCCTTCAGCGCCACCATGAGTCCATGCTCACGGTCTTGCGGAACACCGAAATCCTTGGCATTCAGAACCCGCCAGTGGAGCCGGTACCCGAGATGCTCCAACTCCTTACGGATTTCTTCACGCTCGGCAGCGAAGGCATCACTCTGGACCATTTCCGGCACATTGTCGAACAGCACCGCGCGGGGCTGAACCGGCCCCACCAGGTAGAGCGCACACCGGAACAGCTCCCTCTCCGCCCGGTCCTCCGGACGCTTCACCGTGGCCGCGGATTTGATGCGCGGCATACCGGCGGACATGAGGTCCACGTCATAGACCTCCGAGTGGTCCTCCGGTTCGAATTCCTCGAGCGACGCCTGAATCACGTTCCAATGTGGCCGATTCGTGGAAAGGGTCCTGCATGTCTTGGCATCCCTTTCCACAAGGGCGACAGGTGCGAACCCGGCCGACTCCAGACCGAGCGCCATGCCTCCCGCACCTGCACAGATCTCCAGGGACGTGAGCGATTCCTGTGCGACCATCACACTCCTGACAGAAAAGGTCATTATTTATCAATCCACTTCCCTCGCCAAGACCGATCTTCATCCTTTTCAGGCGAATCTTTTCGGCCCGCGGTCGTCGCTCCCCGCCCGCCGGCGTCACCCCGGGCCCGGGAAGAGGGGGAGTTGTTGGTGGCCGCGGGTCAGGGCTGTGGGTGGGGCGGGAGTGGGCCAGCGTGAGGAGGGTGCGGAGGGCGGCGAGGACCTCGTGGGGGGTGTCGCGGATCATCGACGGGGTGGCGCTGACCACCAGGATGCCGTGGGCCTCCAGGCGCAGCCGGCGGCGGAGGGTGGCGTGCCAGGCGTCGCGCGTGTAGTGGTACTCCGCCGAGTCGATCTCCAGGGCCACGCCCTCGTCGGGCCAGTACGCGTCCGGGCTGGCCAGGAAGGTGCCGTCCGGGGTCGAGAGGCGGGCGTTCCACAGCGGGGTCGGGAGGTCGCTCGCCTCCAGGGTGTCGCGGGCGCGGGCCTCGGCGAGGGAGCGGGTGCCGGCGATCAGTTCCGCCGCGGCCTCGCGGACGGCGGGCCGGGCCAGGAGCCGGGAGGCCCGGAGCTCGGCGTGCAGGTCGTGCGGGTGGCACCAGCCGGCCTGGACCACCTGGGCGAGGACCGAGCGGATCCGGTCGGGGTGTCCGGCGCGGGCGGCGAAGTCGGCCGCGGCCCGCACGGGGCGGGTGCTCGGGACCCCCGACACCGTGATGGTGCGCGGCCAGCGGGAGGTCGGGAGCGGGCGGACCTCGGGGGTGCCGGTGAGGCGGCGCGGGGCGCGGATCAGTACGTCGGCCGGGGAGTACGGGGCTTCGCGGACGCCGAGGAGGGCGAGGGCGGCGCCGCCGGTGAGGGCGGCCGTATCGCCGGAGAGGGGGTCCGCGGCGGGCTCGGCGGCGTACAGGACGGCGGCCAGGGCGCGTTGGCGGTGGTCCGGGGGCCCGGTCTGCAGGAGGTAGACCCGCGGCAGCAAGCGCTGCCAGGGGCCGCCCGGGCGGGTGCGGGAGGTGATCGTGGCGTCGGGGACGCCGGTGGTGACGAGCTGGTGGCGGGTGGCCAGGTTGAACTGCCGGCGGGCCACCTTGGTCTGCTGCCGCGTGGTGATCATGCGGCGGGTATGCCCGGCCGCGCACCGGCCCTACCCCGGCCGGCGCGGCACCCTGGCATCCCTAACGGTTCGGGTGGTCCGGGGAGAGGAAGACGATCACGCCGGTCTCGGTGCCGGGCCGGGCGGGGACCTCGTGCCAGCCCAGGCGCCGGTAGGTCGCCACGGTGTCGGTGGCGAGCCGGGAGGTCAGCACCCAGGCTCGCCGGTCCGGGGCGTCGGTGGTGATCTCCGTGAGCAGGGTCCGGCCGGTGCCGCGCCCGCGCGCGTAGGGACGGACGGCCAGCTCGTCTATCTCCAGGGCGCCGGTCAGGAGTTCCCGTACGCGCTCGGGTCCGAGCTGGGCCGCGACCTGGGCGTACGCACGGTCCTTGGGGAAGGCGGCCGGGGTGACCCAGCCCGTGGCGAAGCCGTCGATGCCGGTCGCGGACTGGGCCAGGGCGGTACGGAACCCCCGGCGCCGGGCGTCGGTCTGGAGGCGGGCCGCGAACTGGCGAATGGTTTCTTCGTCCTCGTTCCACGGTGGGGCGGAGAAGACGTCGGCGTAGGCGTCGACCAGTTCGTCCGCGAGGTCGAGGACGGCCTGTCCGTAGCAGATCACGATGTCCTGGCTCCTGGTGTCGGGTGGGGATTTTCCCCTTTGGGTGGGGAGATTGAATTTATGCCCCTCGGGTTCCAGGTGCGCACACCGCACGGATCCGGAGAGTGTGCGACAAATCCCCTCCTCGTGCTCCGTGTCGGGAGTCCCGGCGGCCGCGTTGAAGAGCCGTGGACAGACTGCTTCGCGCGGCCGGCCGGTGCGCGCTCGCCTTCCTTCTCGTGCTGGGCGTCGTGGCGTCGCTGCCGCGGGCCGTGCAGGACGCGGTGCCGGACGCCGTGATCGGCGGGGCCGTGCTCGTGCTGGGGGTGCTGGGCGCCCGCCGGGTGGCGAGGCGTCCGCGTTAGCCTCGTAGGACCGCTCAGCTCATAGGACAAGACGAACCAGGGAGTTCAACATGGCGCGAGTACCCAGTTCCGTGGTGGCGGCGGCCGGGCTGCTCGGCGGATACGCCGTCGCCCGGTGGACCGGGAAGCGACCGCTGGGCGGTGTCGTCCTCGGGGCGGCCGGGATCGCCGCCGGGCGGGAATGGCACCGCCGGGGCGGGGTGCCGGCGGCGGCCGGGCTCGGCACGCTGTACCTCGCCGGATTCGCCGGCGCGCACCCGCTGGCCAAGAAGGTCGGTGCCTGGCCGGCCGTCATCGGCGCGGCGGCCGTCGTCGCCGCCACGACCTGGGCCGTGTCCGACCGCACCTGACCGGCCGGTCGGCCCGACCGGCCGCCGCGGCCGACGCGGGTGGGCCGGGGCCGTACGAGCCCGCGCGGGAACGTCCCGGTACGGGTGCCCGTACGGGCCTGCGGACACGGCCGGGCAAGGGGCCACGGCGCGGCCAGGACCAGCCGGTCCCGTACGGTGCCGGGGCCCGCGCGGGTCTGCGCCCGCGAGCCGGCGGGGCCAGAGCGCCGTACGGCAGCCGGGCTCCGGCCGCGGGCAGCGTGCCGAGGCCCCGCGCCGGCTGTCGCCGGGGACGGGCTCGCCCCGGCCGTACAGGTGGCACGCCTGCCCCCGGCAGCCTGTCGCCGAGCCGCGGGCGTAGCAGCCGGGCACTGGCGGGCCGCTTGAGCCCCCGAGCGAACCCGGACGCCAGTCGCTCGCCGGGCCGCGGGGCGAACCTGAGCCATGTGACACCCCCCGGGCACGGGCAGGCCCGCCCCGGCACGGACAGATGCCCGCCCCGGCAGACCTGACCGCAGCCGGTACGCCGACCCGCTGCCAGCCGCGGGACGCAGGCCGACCCGGGAACCACACAGCCGGGGCGCCCGGCCCGCTGCCAGTCACCGGTCCGCGGCCCGTCCCCCTACGGACGCCCCCCGGCCCGACCCGGCCGCCAATGCCTCGCCCCACCCGGTCGAGCCCGCCCCGGTCGAGCCCGCCCCGGCCGAGCCCGCCCGCAGGCCGCCCCCGTACAGACGCCCCCGGCCCGGCCCGACCCGGCCGCCGAAGCCTCGCCCCGCCCGGTCGAGCCCGCCCCGGCCAGAGCCGGCCGGGTGCGGCCGGCCCCGGCCGCCAGCCGGCCCCTACGGCCAGAACGCCCGGGACACCGTGTAGATCAGCAGGCCTGCCAACGCGCCGACCACCGTGCCGTTGATGCGGATGAACTGCAGGTCGCGGCCGATGTGGGCCTCGATCTTGCGGGTCGTGTGCTCGGCGTCCCAGCCCGCCACCGTATCCGTGATCAGCGAGGTGATCTCGGTGCGGTACGTGGTCACGACGTACACGACCGCGCCCTCGATCCAGCCCTCCACCTTGTGCTGGAGGCGGCCGTCCGTGGCCAGGCGCGCGCCCAGCGAGATGAGGGAGGCGCGTACCCGCAGGCGCAGCTCGCTCTGCTCGTCCTCCGCCGCCGAGATGATCATCGACCGGATCGCGGTCCAGGCGGAGGCGATCACGTCCTGGACCTCGCCCCGCGCCAACAGCTCGGACTTGAGCCGCTCGACCCGGGCCCTGGTCTCCGTGTCCGACTGGAGGTCGGCCGCGAAGTCCGTCAGGAAGCGGTCCACCGCCCCCCGGGCCGGGTGCTCCGGCATGTCCCGCATCTCCGTGACGAAGCGCAGCAGCTCCTTGTACACCCGGTCGCCGATCTTGCGGTCCACGAATCGCGGGGTCCAGCCGGGCGCCCCGCCCTGGACCGCGTCCATCACCGATTCCCCGTGCGTGACCAGCCAGTCGTGCGCCTTGGCGCACACGAGGTCCACGGCCCGGTGGTGCCCGCCGTCGGCGACGACCCGCTGCAGGGTCTTGCCCATGGCGGGCGCGATCTCGGCGGTCTCGGCACGCCGGGTGACGGCCTCACCCACGATCGCCTGCACGTCGGAATCGCGCAGTACGGTCAACGCCCCGCGCAGCGCCGTGGCCAGCTCGGCGGTGACCCGGTCCGCGTGTGCGGGCTCGGCCAGCCAGGCCCCGAGCCGGCCGCCGATGCCGAGCGCGTGCAGCCGGGCCCGGACCACGTCGGAGGAGAGGAAGTTCTCGCCGACGAACTCGCCGAGGGAGATGCCGAGCTGGTCCTTCTTCGTCGGGATGATCGCGGTGTGCGGGATGGGCAGGCCGAGCGGCCGCCGGAAGAGGGCGGTGACGGCGAACCAGTCCGCGAGCGCGCCGACCATGCCGGCTTCGGCGGCGGCCGCGACGTAACCGGCCCAGGCGCCGGCACCGGTGTGCTGCGCCCACTTGGCCAGGACGTAGACCAGCGCGACCAGCACCAGCAGGCCGGTCGCGGTGGCCTTCATCCGGCGGACGCCGCGTCGGCGCTCCTCGTCCGCGGCGCTGAACACGAAGGCCCCGCCGGCCGGCGGCCCCGGTGGGGCCGGCGACTGCGGCGGTGCCGGCGGGGCGGCGCCTCCGGCTGCGGTGCGGTAATCCACGTGCTCCTGCCTTCCCCCGGGGGCGCCGGTTTTGTCTGCATAGCATCCGACTCCCGGGAGGCGCGAGGAGTTCCCGCCACGCCAGGTCGCTCCCGCGAAGGGGTACGGGGCCGGGGCCCCCGGGACGGCACCTCAGCCCCGCCCAGGGCCTCGACCGAGCGCCGAGCCGCCTCCCAGGACAAGGCCCGAGGCCCGGGCCCAGACCCCAGGGCCGAGCCCGGCAGGCCCCGCTAAAGCTCCTTGCGGGGCCTGCCGCCGCCCAGGGACTTCGGGCGCTTGACCTTGACCTCGACCCCGCCCCAGAAGGCGAAGCCGGTCACCACCACCCGGGGTGCGCCCGGATCGGCGGGGCCCCCGGAGTCCCCCTGGTCGAAGGCGCCCATGAAGCCGAAGCCCCGTACGTCGACCTCCACGCCCGGCGGCACGGTGATCTGGATGCCGCCCATGATGGCGACGCAGTTGATCACGACCTCGCGCTGCGCGAAGTTCGCGTACCGGAGGTCGAGCTCCCCGCCGCCCCAGAACGCCACGGCGTCGAAGCGGGCGGGCACCGTCCAGTGGCCCTTGCGCTGGAACCCCGACATGACGGCGACCGCCGCCGACGAGGAGCCCGCGCCGCCGATCCGGGCGGGCCAGGACGCCGCGTGGCCGGCGGCCACCGGCACCCCCGCTCCCCCCAGGGGCGCGGCGGCCCCCGGCGCGGCCGGCAGGTCCCGGGTCAGCGGTTCCAGTTCCGCGTACGTCCGGGACGTGTAGACCGCGTCCAGCCGCTCCTCGAATTCGTCCATGTCGAGCCGGCCCTCGGCGACGGCGTCCCGCAGACGCTCCACCACCCGGTCGCGGTCGGCGTCCGACGCCCTCAGCTCCGGCAACGGCTTCTCCGGCCGCTCGTCACTCATGCGCACCAGCCTATGCAGTCCGCCGGAGGAGTTGTATGACTTGCCCCTGATCAGCCCCTGACACGTACCCCGACTCACCCCCGAGACGCCTCAGGCGGCTACCCCGGAGACCGGCCCCGGAGCCCCGAGCCGCCCCCGCGCCGGCCCCTCACCCCCGCCCCGCGTACATCCGCGCGATCACGTCCTCGATGTCCGGCTCCCGCACCGACAGGTCCACCAGCGGATGGTCGGCCGCCACCGCCGCCACCAGCGGCGCCGCCGAAGCACCCGCCGGGAACGCCAGGTACTGCCGCGGCCCCTCGACCTTCACCACCCGCGCCCCCGCCACCTCGATCGGCGGCAGCTCCCGCTCCAGGTCCACCACCAGCGTCCGCTCGCTCTCCCCGGCCGCCCCCGCCGCGTGCAGCCCCTCCAGCCGCCCGTCGTACATCAGCCGCCCGTGGTCGATCACCATCACCCGCTCGCACAGCTGCTCGATGTCCTGGAGGTCGTGCGTGGTCAACAGCACCGTCGTACCGAGCTCCTCGTTCAGCTGCCGCAGGAAACCCCGCACCTTCGCCTTGCTCACCACGTCGAGCCCGATCGTCGGCTCGTCCAGGTACAGCACGTCCGGATCGTGCAGCAGCGCCGCCGCGATGTCCCCGCGCATCCGCTGGCCGAGCGACAGCTGGCGCACCGGTACGTCCAGCAGCTCGGCCAGGTCCAGCCGGTCCACGCAGCGCTCCATGTTCCGCGCGAACCGCTCCGCCGGGATCCGGTACATCCGCCGCATCAGCCCGTACGAGTCCTTCAGCGGCAGGTCCCACCACAGCGTCGTGCGCTGCCCGAACACCACCCCGATCCGGTGCGCGAGGCGCATCCGCTCCCGCGCCGGGTCGATGCCGGCCACCCGCAGCCGGCCGCCGCTCGGGGTGAGGATGCCGGTCAGCATCTTGATCGTGGTGGACTTCCCGGCGCCGTTGGGCCCGATGTAGCCGACCATCTCGCCCCGCGCGACCTCGAAGCTGATCCCGTCCACCGCCCTGACCTGGCGTTTCTCCCGGCGCACCAGGCCCACCCGACGCCGTACGTCGAACACCTTCTCGACCTGCTCCAGCGCGATCAGTGTCTCCGCCATTGCGGTCAGCTCCCCGTGCTTCGGTACGAACGGACACCCGCGCGCCACGCCAGCGACGCGGGCAGGAAGGCCAGGAAGGCGACCAGCGGGCTCGCGTACGCGACCCACCCCGGCAGCCCCAGCGGATCGGGCCGCCCCAGGATGTACAGGGCGGGCAGCCAGTTCACGAAGGCCAGCGGCACGACGAAGGTCACCCCGCGCAGCAGGTCCTTCGCGAACACGGTCGGCGGGTACTGGAGCATCGTGCAGCCTCCGTAGGTGAAGGCGTTCTGCACCTCCGCCGCGTCCCCCGCGAGGAACTGGAAGGCCGCACCGGCCACCAGGACCGCCCCGAAGATCGCCGCCCCCGCCACCACCATCACGGGCACCAGCAGCACCCGCCCCGCCGTCCACTCCACGTCCAGCACCGACAGCGCCCAGACCAGCACCCCCACCCCCTGCGCCACCCGCCCCAGCCGGCGCAGCGCGAAACGGTCCGCCGCGACCTGGGCGAGCACCGGGACCGGCCGCACCAGCATGGTGTCGAGCGAACCGTCACGCACCCGCAGCCCCACCCGGTCGGTATTGCCCAGCAGCAGGTCCGCCAGCCCCAGCGAGGCCGAACACGACCCGTACAGCAGGGCGATCTCGGGCAGCGTGAAACCGCCGAGGACGTCCACGTGCGAGAACATGACGGCGATCGCGACGAAATCCAGGAGCGTGATCGCCGCGTTCCCGAACGTCGACAGGAAGAACGAGGTCCGGTACGTCATCGTCGACCGGATCCACATCGCCGCGATCAGCCCGTAACCCCGCAGCCCCTCCCGCGCCCGGCTGCGCCGCGGCACCTCCAGGGCGCCCGGCCCTCCCGGCACGTCCGGAACCACCGGCCCCCGGCCGGGATCCCGCTCCACCACTGCCTCAGCCACCCTGGACCACGACCTTCCGCGTCGCCGCCGACTGCACCATCCGCCCCGCGCCCAGCAGTACGCACGCCCACCCCGCCTGGAACCCCAGCGCCCGCACCGCACCCCCCGCCCCGGCGTGCTTGCCCAGCAGTACGTCCATCGGCACCTGCAGCATCGCCGCCCACGGCAGCACCCGTACGAACTCCCCGAAGGCGCCCGGGAACACGGTCAGCGGCAGCAGCACCCCGGAGAAGAAGATCGACGCCACGGTCGCCATCAAGTTGATCCCGGACCCGTCCATCAGCCAGAACGCCGCCAGTCCCAGCAGGTAGCGCACGGCGAAACTGATGACGAGCCCGAGCGTGACGGACACCAGGAACAGCAGCCAGCGCACCGGGTCCACGGGCAGCGCCAGCCGGAAGACCATGGCTCCCGCCAGCAGCGGGACGACGCCGCGCCCCAGCAACTGGAAGGCCGCCCGCCCCAGATCGGCGGCGAGCCACCACATCTGGAGGTCCGCGGGACGGTACAGGTCGACGGCGATGTCCCCCGTCCGGATGCGCTCCTGCATCTCCTCCTGGAAGCCGCCGCCGATGAACGCCCCCGCGGCGAGCAGCGACTGGCTCACCCAGACGAAGGTCAGCGCCTGCGCCTGGTCGTAGCCTCCGAGTCCGGGCCGTTCGTCCCACAGCGCCACGTACGTGCAGGCCACGATGAAACCGAAGACGGTGTTCGTGAACACCCCTGCCAGCGTGGCCGTTCCGTACGTGGCGTAGCGCCGGAACCCGCCCGCCGCGACCGCCAGGTACAGACGCGCCCCGTCGCCCGCGCCCCTGCCCGGCCCCGATGTGCGACCGGATGCGCGAGCCGTTCCGCGCCCCGGCGCGGGAGCCGCTCCGCGATGCACCGCACCCCTCCGTTTCCCAGGTCGTTCCCACGACGTACCTACGTCGCAGCCAGATCGGCCAAAGCGCGCGAGCTTAGTGCGGAGGGGCGATCCACGCGACCGATTTACGCCCGTCCGACGCGGAATCACCGGCCATCGGGTAGACACCATGAGGTACAGAAGTGGATATTTCGTACGGCGTCGAGGAGCCCTGGAGATGAGCGACCAGTCACCCCCACCGGGCTGGACCCCTCGCGACCCGGACACGTCCGAAGGACAGCAGCCGCCCCGGGACGACCCCCCGCCCGCCACGGCCGGGCCCGGCGCCGGACCCGGCAAGAAGGCCCGCCGCAACCGGAAACGGACCGGCTGGCGCCGCGCCCTCCCGACCTGGCGCATGCTCCTCGGCGCCCTGCTGCTGGGCGCACTGCTGCTCGGCGGCGCCCTGACGGCCGGCTACCTGCTGGTCGACATCCCGCCGGCCAACGCCGCCGCCACCGCCCAGTCGAACGTCTACCTCTACTCCGACGGATCCCCCCTCGCCCGCGACGGCGAGGTCAACCGCGTCAACGTCCCGCTCTCCCAGATCCCGCGCACCGTCCAGGAAGCCGTACTGGCCGCCGAGGACCGGGACTTCTACTCCGAACGGGCGGTGGACCCCAAGGCCATGCTCCGCGCCGCCTGGAACACCGCGACGGGCAAGGGCACCCAGTCCGGCTCCACCATCACCCAGCAGTACGTGAAGAACTACTACCTCGGCCAGGAACAGACCATCAAACGCAAGGCCAAGGAGTTCTTCATCGCCATCAAACTCGGTCGCGAGAAGTCGAAGGACTACATCCTCGAGGGCTACCTGAACACCAGCTACTTCGGCCGCAACGCCTACGGCATCCAGGCCGCCTCCCAGGCCTACTACGGCAAGGACGTCGACCGGCTCACCACCGCCGAGGGCGCCTACCTCGCCACCCTCCTCAACTCCCCCAGCGCCTTCGACGTCGTCACCCACCCCCAGGCCCGCCCCCGCGCCCTCGCCCGCTGGAACTACGTCCTCGACGGCATGGTCAAGAAGGACTGGCTGCCCGCGGCCGAACGCGCCGCCACCCAGTTCCCCGAACCCGGCAGGTTCCGGCCCGCCGCCGGACTGTCGGGACAGCGCGGCTACCTCGTCGAAGCCGTCAAGGACTACATCACCGAGCACAGGATCCTCGACGACAAGACCCTCGCCGAAGGCGGCTACCGCATCACCACCACCATCGACAGGGTCCGCCAGAGCGACTTCAGCGAAGCCGTCGACGCACAACTCGTCAGCAAACTCGACCCCGTGGCCCGCAAGGCCGACCGGCTCGTCCGGACCGGCGGCGTCTCCATCGACCCCGCCACCGGCAAGGTCGTCGCCATGTACGGCGGCATCGACTACACCAAGCAGTACGTGAACAACGCGACCCGCCACGACTACCAGGTCGCCTCCACCTTCAAGCCGTTCGTCTTCGCCGCCGCCGTCGAGAACGACTCCCGCACCCAGGACGGCCGCCGGATCACCCCCCACACCGTGTACAACGGCGACAACAAACGCCCCGTCGTCGGCGGCCGGATCCGCTACAGCCCCGAGAACGAAGGCCAGGTGTCCTACGGCAACATCACCGTCAACACCGCCACCGACCTCTCCGTCAACGCCGTGTACGCACAGATGGCCGTCGACGTCGGCACCGCGAAGGTCAAGCAGACGGCCATCGCCCTCGGCATCCCCGAGAACACCCCCAACTTCGACGCCGGCCCGGCCATGGCACTGGGCACCCTGCAGGCCAGCGTCCTCGACATGACCCAGGCCTACGCGACCCTCGCCGACCACGGCCGCCGCACCCCCTACACCTTCCTGGAGCAGATCACCAAGGGCGACGACACCATCGGCCTGCCCGACCGCGAACCGGTCCAGGCCGTCTCCCGCGAAGCCGCCGACACCACCACCTCCATGCTGGTCAGCGTCGTCGACAACGGCACGGGCACCGCGGCCCTCGCAGCCGGCCACCCCGCCGCGGGCAAGACCGGCACCGGAGAACTGGACCGCTCCGCCTGGTTCGCCGCCTACACCCCGAACCTCGTCACCGTCGTCGCCATGATGGGCCAGGACCCGGACGACGGAACCCTCCAGTCCCTGTACACCGCCCTCGGCGAACCCCGCATCAGCGGCGGCGGCTACCCCGCCCGCATCTGGGCCGCGTACACCAAGGCGGCACTGGAGGGCAGCGACCCCCTCGACTTCGACCTCGAACTCCAGCCGGGCGCCGCCCAGCTCCCCCCACCGCCCCCGGCCGAGTCCGACCCGACGCAGGAGACCCCCGGCGAACGCCCGCCCACGCCCCCGGGACGCCCGACCCCGCCACTGCGCCCCACCCCGCCGACCGGCGGCCAGGACAACGGAGGCCGGGACAACGGAGGTCGGGACAACGGCGGACAGACCCAGGGAGGCCGGACCCAAGGGGGCCAGGACAACGGCGGACAGACCCAGGGAGGCCAGACACAGGGAGGCCAGACACAGGGCGGGCAGACGAACGGCGGCCAGACCGACGGCGGGGCCGCCCAGGGCAACCAGGGCGGCGCCACCACCGGCACCGAGGGCACCGACGGCGGCGCCACCGAAGGCCTGCGCCCCCCGTCGGCCTTCCTCGAATAGCGGTCAGTGACCGGAGGTCGCCTTCAGCCCCACCACGGCGACCAGCAGCAGACAGATGAAGAAGATCCGGGCGGCGGTGACGGGCTCACCCAGCACCGCCATACCGAGCACCGCCGCACCCGCGGCACCGATACCGACCCACACCCCGTACGCCGTACCGATCGGCAGCGTCTTCGCGGCGTAGGACAGCAGCACCATGCTCGCGACGATCCCGGCGCCCGTGAACACACTGGGCCACAGCCGGGTGAAACCCTCGGTGAACTTCATGCCGATCGACCAGCCGACTTCGAGCAGACCGGCGACGAGCAACAGAACCCAGGCCATGACAGGCACCTCCGGAACGAGAGCGGAACGGGGTGCGTCGTCTTGTCGTCAACCCGGTACGGCGCGTCTCGTCGGGGGTTCCCCTCCACCGTAGCAAAGGGCAGCCGAAAGGGCCGGTGACCTCGGCCACCAGCCCTTCCCCACACACCAGCTCAGAGATTCACAGATCCGGAGACCTGAAGACCCGGAGGCTCACAGGTACAGCCCGGTGGAGTCCTTCGACCCCTCCAGCCGCTCCGCGGCCACCGCGTGCAGGTCCCGCTCGCGCATCAGCACGTACGTCGCCCCCCGCACCTCGACCTCCGCCCGGTCCTCCGGGTCGTACAGCACCCGGTCACCGGGCTCGACCGACCGGACGTTCTGGCCGACGGCGACCACCTCGGCCCAGGCCAGCCGCTTGCCCACCGCGGCCGTCGCCGGGATCAGGATGCCGCCGCCCGAGCGCCGCTCCCCCTCGGGAGAGTCGGACTTCACGAGCACGCGGTCGTGGAGCATGCGGATGGGCAGCTTGTCGTGGGTGGTGTCGTTCTCGCTCACGACCCGAACCTACCCGCCCCCGCCCGCCCCGCACGCCCCAGGGTCGTCACCGCTTGCGGCGCGCCGACAGCACCAGCAGCCCGACCACACCCGCCGCCAGCAGAGCGACCGGCACGATCCGCTCGACGCGCGGAGCGCCGTCCTCGTGCCGCAGCCCGTCCTTCACATCCGTCACGAGCCGGTTCACCGCGACGAAGGCGCGACCGGCGGTGTGGTCGACCGTCGAGGCGACCCTGGCCTTCGCGTCCCCCATGATCGTCTTCGGGTGCATGCGCACGCCGATCTCGTCGAGCGTCTCGGCGAGCTGCTCGCGGCGGCGGACGATGTCCGCCTCGATCTGTGCGGGGGTCCTGGCTTCCGGCACCGCGCTGCCTCCGTCGTCGTGGTCTGTGGGGCGTAGTGCCCCATGAACAGGCTGTCAGCTTAGTCTCGTGACATAACGATGCCCTCCCGAGGAGACTGTTGAGATGAGCGAGCGACTTCAGCCGGGCGACACCGCCCCCGCCTTCACCCTGCCCGACGCCGACGGCAACGAGGTCTCGCTCGCCGCCCACACGGGCCGCAAAGTGATCGTCTACTTCTACCCGGCCGCCCTGACGCCGGGTTGCACCAAGCAGGCCTGCGACTTCACGGACAACCTGGACGCGCTGGCCACGGCCGGCTACGACGTCATCGGAGTCTCGCCGGACAAGCCGGAGAAGCTCGCGAAGTTCCGCGAGAAGGAGGACCTGAAGGTCACTCTGGTCGGGGACCCCGACAAGGAGACGCTGACGGCCTACGGCGCGTACGGCGAGAAGAAGCTCTACGGCAAGACGGTGACCGGTGTCATCCGCTCGACCGTGGTCGTGGACGAGGAGGGCAAGGTCGAGCACGCCTTCTACAACGTCAAGGCCACCGGCCACGTAGCGAAGATCATCAAGGACCTGGGCATCTGACGCCCCGCCCCACCCCGGGGAGCGGCCCGCACCATTCGGTGCGGGCCGCTCCGTTCATCGGGGAAATCGGGGCGGCGTAACCGTCCGACTATCGGCCCGTTACTCCGTGCGGGTGCCGCACACGCGGCCGAGCGACGGAGGAACGACAACCATGCCGATCAGCCCGTACACGAAGGAACGCCTGACGGAGGCGGCGGAGGGGGCCAGGACGCTGTCCGAGGCACTGGAGAGGCTGGGGGTGGACCCTGCGAGCGGCTCACGGGAGTACATCCGCCGCCGCATGAAGCAACTGGGTGTGGACCTCTCCCACTTCGAGCGCGACGGGGTGAAGTGGACCAAGGAGGTCCTGGCTGAGGCCGTCGCCGCTTCCACGACCATGTGCGAGGTGCTCAGGCACCTTGGCCTCGAGGTCGTGGGTGGCCACCACACCCACATCAGCCGCAAGGTGAAGGCCTTCGGCATAGACACCTCGCACTTCGCGCCGCCGCCAAGAACGGCACACATGCGGGAGAACCGACGGCGACGCTCCGCCGAGGAGATCCTTCGTGAGGACCGGTCCCCGAAGGCCGCCAGGGTGCACAACACCAGGCTGCGCCGCGCACTCCTGGAGTCCGGGCGCGAAGAGCACTGCGCCCTGTGCGGCATGGACGGCACGTGGCTGGGACAACCCCTGTCCCTGGAGATCGACCACATCGACGGCGACTGGCGCAACAACCGGGCCGGCAACCTCCGGTTCCTGTGTCCCAACTGCCACTCCACGACGGACACATACCGCGGCCGAGGCAAGGCACGGCGGTGACCGGCTCGGCCCGTTACACGCGAGAGGTCCTGGCCGAGGCGGCGGCGCAGTGCAGGGACGTCGAAGAGGTCATCGCGCGCTACGGCATGGAGCCGCACCCCCGGAGGCTGGGGCAGTACCTGATGCGCCGCTTCTCCGCCTACGGCATCGACGTCTCGCACTTCGAGCGGCGGCCTTACAGGCGTCACCAGAAACCGGACGAGGCCTCTCTGCGCAGCGCGGTCGCCGCGTCCGTGTCGTGGGCGCAGGCCCTGCGCCACCTCGACCGACCGGCCACCTTCGCGTGGAGGACATCGCTCAAGGCGTGGGTCAGTGAGTCGGGACTGGACACGTCGCACTTCCTGGGCCAGGCACACCAGCGCGGCAGACCAGGAACTGTTGCCGCCCGGCCGGCCGCAGAAGTCCTCGTCCGCCACGACGGACAGCACCGCACAAGGACCGCAGTTCTGCGCCGTGCGCTTCGCGAGATCGGTGTCCTCGACGTCTGCGACCGTTGCGGGACACCACCCGAGTGGTGCGGGCGCCCGATGACCTTGGAAGTCGACCACATCAACGGCGACTGGAGCGACGACCGCCGGGAGAACCTGCGACTTCTCTGCCCCAACTGTCATGCGCTGACGAGCACGTGGTGCCGAGGAGGTCGGCGCAAGCCAACTCGTTGATCTTGCCCCACCCGCACGGCCGCCTGCCGCTATCATGGCAGGCGGCTAGCGGCGGTGGCGCAGAGGTGACGCAGCAGACTTAGGATCTGTGGCCCGTGAAACGGCTTGAGGGTTCGAATCCCTTCCGCCGCACAGCGACGGCCTGCGAATCGAAGGAAGGATTCGCAGGCCGTTTTTCATGCCCCCCGTCAGCCCAGCAGTTCCCGGACCACCGGGACGAGGGCGCGGAAGGCCTGGCCGCGGTGGGAGATGGCGTTCTTCTCCGCCGGGGTGAGCTCCGCGCAGGTGCGGGACTCGCCGAGGGGCTGGAGGACCGGGTCGTAGCCGAAGCCGCCCGTGCCCGACGGGGTGTGGCGCAGGGTGCCCAGGAGGCGGCCTTCGACGACGCGTTCCGTGCCGTCCGGGAGGGCCAGGGCGGCGGCGCAGAAGAAGTGGGCGCCGCGGTGCTCGTCGGAGATGTCCCCCAGCTGGGCCAGCAGGAGCTCCAGGTTGGCGGTGTCGTCGCCGTGGCGGCCCGCCCAGCGGGCGGAGAAGATGCCGGGGGCGCCGCCGAGGACGTCCACGCACAGGCCGGAGTCGTCGGCGACCGCCGGGAGGCCGGTGGCGCGGGCCAGGGCGTGGGCCTTGAGGAGGGCGTTCTCGGCGAAGGTGACGCCGGTTTCCTTGACGTCGGGGATCTCCGGGTACGCGTCCGCGCCGACCAGCTCGTGCGGCAGGCCGGCGTCGGACAGGATGGCGTGGAGCTCGGCGACCTTGCCCGCGTTGCGGGTGGCCAGGATCAGGCGGCTGGGCGTGGAGGTCATGCCTCCATTATTTCGGTCCCGTGGGCCCGGTCCCGCGACCGGGTCAGCCCGGGGTGCAGACCTTGGAGATCTCGCTCGCCGCGTCGGCGACGGGCTGGATGTCGGGGGTGGCGTCGCCGCTCTCGATGGCGGTGCGGACGTTCTTGACGGCCGCCTCCATCGAGTCGATGGCCTTGCCCAGGTCGGCGTTGCCGGTCTGGTCGCCGATCTTCTTGAGGTTCGTCTCGATCTGGTCGAGGGCGTTCTGGGCGTCCTGCGGGCTGTTGCCGGCCTGGGAGACCGCCTGCTGGAGGTCGTTGGCGCCGTCGGTGATGGCCACGGCGGTGTTGGCGCAGTCCATGGCGGTGGAGATGGCGTCGCACGCGGTGAGGGCGGGTATCGCGAGGGCTGCGGCGAGGGCCACGGCGGCGATGCGGTGCTTCGGCTTGATCGGCTTCACTTCTGGTCCCCCGGGAACTCGGATGCGTGGACGGGCGCGCGGCTGTGACACCGTGCGCCCGTATCTGCGTAGACGCCGGGCCGGACCCGGCGGTTGCCGCTGGTCCTACAGTTCCAGTGCGCCGAGCTGGATGGCTTCCAGGTCCGCGCAGCCGCCGGCCGCGAGGTCGAGGAGGGCGTTCAGTTCCTTGCGGTCGAAGGGCTCGCCCTCGGCGGTGCCCTGGACCTCGACGAAGCGGCCGTCGCCGGTGCAGACGACGTTCATGTCCGTCTCGGCGCGCACGTCCTCCTCGTAGCAGAGGTCGAGGAGGGGGACGCCGTCGACGATGCCGACGCTGACGGCGGCGACGGTGCCGGTGAGGGGCTTGCGGCCGGCCTTGACGAGCTTCTTCTGCTGGCCCCAGGCGACGGCGTCGGCGAGGGCGACGTAGGCGCCGGTGATCGCGGCGGTGCGGGTGCCTCCGTCGGCCTGGAGGACGTCGCAGTCGAGGACGACGGTGTTCTCGCCGAGGGCCTTGTAGTCGATGACGGCGCGCAGCGAGCGGCCGATGAGGCGGGAGATCTCGTGGGTGCGGCCGCCGATCTTGCCGCGGACGGATTCGCGGTCGCCGCGGGTGTTGGTGGAGCGGGGCAGCATCGAGTACTCGGAGGTGACCCAGCCTTCGCCGCTGCCCTTGCGCCAGCGCGGGACGCCTTCGGTGAAGGAGGCGGTGCAGAAGACCTTGGTGTCTCCGAAGGAGATGAGGACGGAGCCCTCGGCGTGCTTGCTCCATCCGCGTTCGATGGTGACCGGGCGGAGCTGTTCGGGCGTGCGGCCGTCGATGCGAGACATGGCTGTGAGCCTAGTCCCTGCGGGGGAACGCGGAGACCCCGTCCGGGTGGTCCGGGACGGGGTCTGCGGTGGTTCCGGTGGGTTGCGGTGCGTCCGCGGTGTGCGGGGTTCCGGGGCCCGGGGGTGCGGCTAGGACGCGCGGGAAGCGCGGATCACATCATGTCTTCGATGTCGGCGGCGATGGGGTCGGCGTCGGTGCCGATGACGACCTGGATCGCGGTGCCCATCTTGACGACGCCGTGGGCGCCGGCGGCCTTGAGGGCGGCTTCGTCGACGAGGTCGGGGTTGACGACCTCGGTGCGCAGGCGGGTGATGCAGCCTTCGACCTCTTCGATGTTCTCGATACCGCCGAGCCCGGCGACGATCTTCTCAGCCTTGGTGGCCATGTGTTTCTCCCTGGGTGTTACGAAGAACGAGTCTCGGCGGCCGGGTGCGTACGGGTCCCTCGTACGCGGCCCGCATTTTCACGGTAACGCACGGTTGGCCCAGCTACGCGAGCGCATGACCGGCACCTGTCGAATGATGACGATCAGCTGCAACCTGCCCACAACTGGTCTACACCAGTGTGCCGCAACTGTGGCAACTGCCAAAAACGGGCCGGCCAGGAAGGACGCCGATGAGTGCGAGCCTCGCCAAGGACGCTCCGCAGCCCAAGTGGTGGAACGGCTTGTTCCAGGGGCTGCAGAAGATGGGCCGCAGCCTGCAGCTGCCCATCGCCGTCCTGCCCGCCGCGGGCATCCTGAACCGCCTGGGCCAGGACGACGTGTTCGGCAAGGACGGCCTCGGCTGGACGGACGTCGCCAAGGTCATGGCGAGCGCGGGCGGCGCCCTGCTGAACGCGGACCTCGGCCTGCCGCTGCTCTTCTGCGTGGGCGTCGCGATCGGGATGGCCAAGAAGGCGGACGGTTCGACCGCCCTGGCGGCGGTGGTCGGCTTCCTCGTCTACCGGAGCGTCCTGCGGGCCTTCCCCAAGGCGTGCCCGGAGGGGACCCGGGACATCCGGGGTGGCTGCCTGGGACCCGAGGACACCTTCGCCGAGTACACCTTCCAGAATCCGGGGGTCTTCGGCGGCATCGTCATGGGCCTGCTGGCCGCCTGGTTCTGGCAGCGCTACCACCGGGTCAAGCTGGTCGACTGGCTGGGCTTCTTCAACGGCCGCCGTCTCGTGCCCATCATCATGACCTTCGTCGCGATCGCCTTCGCCGTGCTCTGCCTGTGGATCTGGCCGCCGATCGGCGGCGCGCTGGAGAGCTTCTCCGACTGGTTGGTGGGTCTGGGCGCCTGGGGTGCGGGCATCTTCGGCGTGGCGAACCGTGCGCTGCTGGTGATCGGCCTGCACCAGTTCCTGAACGTGCCGGTGTGGTTCCAGTTCGGCACCTTCACCAAGCCGGACGGCCAGGTCGTGCACGGTGACATCCCGATGTTCCTGGCGGGCGACCCGGAGGCGGGGCAGTTCCTCTCGGGCTTCTTCCCGATCATGATGTTCGCCCTGCCGGCGGCGGCGCTGGCGATCACGCACTGCGCCAAGCCGCTGCGGCGCAAGGAGGTCGGCGGCCTGATGCTGTCGGTCGGCCTGACCTCGTTCGTCACGGGCATCACCGAGCCCCTGGAGTACTCGTTCCTCTTCGTCGCGCCGGTGCTGTACGCGGTCCACGCGGTGCTGACGGGCGTCTCGATGGCGGTGACGTGGGCGCTGGGGGTGCACGACGGGTTCAGTTTCTCGGCGGGCCTGATCGACTACGTCATCAACTGGAGCCTGGCGACCAAGCCCTGGATGATCATTCCGATCGGTCTGGTCTTCGCCGTCGTCTACTACGCGGTCTTCCGCTTCGCCATCACGCGGTTCGACATCCCGACGCCGGGGCGGGAGTCGGACGAGGAGATCGAGGAGATGCAGAAGGAGAACGTCAGGTAGTCGCGCGCGGTACGCGGCGGCCGGTCCGGCGGGGCTTCCGGTCCGTTCTCCAGGCCCTCGGTTCCATGGATCCGGGGGCTTCGGTCCTGTCCGGAGGTCCGGGGGGCCGGGTGTGCGGCGGCTGCGGCCGGAGTGTGGCGCAGGCCACAGGAAATCGAAGGTTCCTTATCTAACCCTCACCGTGTTACAACTGGTCTACACCAGAATTGGTGTAGACCACGCGGGCCCGTCTGTGCTCGCGTACCCCCCTTTTTCGAGACGCCGCCGTCCCCCGGCTTGCCCTGGCGGTGCCTTGCCCACTGGAGGAAGTTGTGACGACGGCCAGCGCTGCCCCGGCAGCCGAGAAGAAGAAGGGCGCTGGCGTGATGGCTGTCATGCAGCGCATCGGCCGGAGCCTCATGCTCCCCGTTGCCGTGCTGCCCGCCGGCGCGCTCCTGCTCCGCCTGGGTGCGGGTGACATGCTCGGCGACAAGGACGTCTTCCCGACCTTCGTCCTCAAGATCGCCGGTTACATGGCCGCGGGTGGCGGCGCGATCCTCGACAACATGGCGCTGCTGTTCGCCGTCGGCATCGCGATCGGCTTCGCGAAGAAGTCGGACGGTTCCACCGCCCTGGCCGCCGTCACCGGCTACCTGGTCTTCCAGAAGGTGCTCGCCACCTTCACCGACAGCAACCTCCCCCAGGTCGCCAAGGTCGTCGGCGGCAAGATCGTCAACGTGGACGCCCCGGTCAACGCGGGTGTGCTCGGCGGTGTCGTGATGGGTGTCATCACGGCCCTGCTGTACCAGAAGTTCTACCGGACCAAGCTGCCGGACTGGGCGGGCTTCTTCGGCGGGCGCCGCCTGGTCCCGATCCTGTCGGCCTTCGCGGGTCTGCTCACCGGTATCGTCTTCGGTTTCATCTGGCCGGTCCTCGGTACGGGTCTGCACAACTTCGGTGAGTGGCTGACCGGTTCCGGCGCCGTCGGCGCGGGCATCTTCGGTGTCGCCAACCGTGCGCTGATCCCGATCGGCATGCACCACCTGCTGAACTCCTTCCCGTGGTTCCAGGCCGGCTCCTTCGACACCCCCGACGGTGCCGTCCACGGCGACATCGCCCGCTTCCTCGCCGGTGACCCGAGCGCCGGACAGTTCATGACCGGCTTCTTCCCGATCATGATGTTCGCCCTCCCGGCGGCCTGCCTCGCGATCGTCCACTGCGCCCGTCCCGAGCGCCGCAAGGTCGTCGGCGGCATGATGTTCTCCCTCGCGCTCACCGCGTTCGTGACCGGTGTGACCGAGCCGATCGAGTTCACCTTCATGTTCATCGCCCCGGTGCTCTACGCGATCCACGCGGTGCTGACAGGTGTCTCGCTGGCCCTGACCTGGGCGCTGGGGATGCGCGACGGCTTCGGCTTCTCCGCCGGTGCGGTCGACTTCCTGCTCAACCTGGGCATCGCCAGCAACCCGTGGGGCCTGGCCGGTGTCGGCCTCTGCTTCGCGGTGGTCTACTACTTCGTCTTCCGCTTCGCGATCACCAAGTTCAACCTTCCGACGCCGGGCCGCGAGTCCGACGAGGAGCTGGCCGAGCTGGTGAAGGCCGAAGCCAAGTAGGTCAGGGCGCCCGCTCACCTCAGGACCGAAGTCCCCGCCTTTCCTTACGAAAGGCGGGGACTTCGGCGTTCACGGGTTCCCTAGCGTGGAGGCATGACCGAACAGCGCATCCTCGATCTCGACCGTGACCGGCTCGCCGCCCTGCGCGGCCGGGCCCTGACCCGGACCGTCGCCGCCGCGGAGGGGCGGACGGTGGTCGCCGAGGTGTTCGCCGAGCGTGCCGCCCTGTCCCCGCACCCCGACGGCCGCGGTGTGCACAACGCCGAGCTGGTGGCCGCGTTCGGCGCGGACGTCGTCGTACTGAACCTCATCGAACGGGCCTGGGACGGCGAGCGGCTGCGGCTGCCCGGACTGGGCGAGTTCGCCTCCTTCACGGAGCTGGCCCAGGTGATCGGGCGCCCGGTCGGCGTGAACCTGGAGCCCGGTGACGTACCGGAGATCCGCCGGGCGAAGCCCGAGTACGTCAAACGGCTGATCGGCATGGGTGCGGCGATGCTGTGCATCACCGCGAACCCGGGCACGGGCGGCTCGTACGGGGCCATGGCGCGGGTCACAGAGGAGCTGCGCCGGGGGCTCGGCGAGGACGCGGCGCTGTGGTCGGGGAAGATGCACCACGCCGGGCACCCGGAGCGGGTCACCACGGCGCGGCTGACCGCGCTGGCCGATGCGGGCGCGGACGGGGTCGTGATGCCGCTGCCCGGGACGCTGCCCGGGGTGACGCGGGAGCTGGCCGCCGAGGCGGTGGCGGCGGTGCAGGACGCGGGCGCGATCGTGATGGGCGCCATCGGGACCAGTCAGGAGGGCAGCCACGCGAACGTGGTGCCGCAGCTCGCGCTGAACGCCAAGGAGGCGGGCTTCGACGCGCACCACTTCGGGGACTCCTACGTGCCGGGGATGTGCGACCCGGAGGTGATGTACGCGTACTCGGTGGCGATCCGGGGGCGGCGGCACACCTGGAACCGGATGGCCCTCGGCGGTCGCCGGACCCGCCCCGCAGCGTGACCGCCCAGGAAGCGGCGAGGGCGGCCGCAGCGGCCCGGGCGAAGCCTTCCGTCCGGCTCCAGCAGCAGCCGGCGCATGGGGGGCGTGGTGCCCGCGGCGCGGTGGACGGCGCTGCGGTACAGGGCGGTCCGGCCGGCGAGCGCATCATGGGCCACCGGCGGGCGCCGGCCGTGACGACGGCAACGGTGCACGGTGCGCGCCCCCGGTCCGCGGGACGACGAGGATGCGGCTCGAGGAGGGTCAGACCTCGTAGACGGCGCCGGAGTGCGCGAGGTCGACCGGGCCGTCGTAGACGGCGCGGGCGTCGGCGAGGTTCTGTGCGGCGTCCGTCCACGGCGGGATGTGGGTGAGGACGAGGCGGCCGACCTTGCCGCCGCGGGCGTACTCGCCGGCCTCGCGGCCGTTGAGGTGGAGGTTCGGGATGTCCTCCTTGCCGTGCGTGAAGGAGGCCTCGCAGAGGAAGAGGTCGGTGCCCTCGGCGAGCAGGCCCAGCTCGGGGCAGACGCCGGTGTCGCCGGAGTACGTGAGGGAGCGGCCGGCGTGCTCGACGCGGATGCCGTAGGACTCGACCGGGTGGGAGACCCGCTCGGTGCGGACCTGGAAGGGGCCGATCTGGAAGCTGCCGGACTTCAGCGTGCGGAAGTCGAAGACCTCGCTCATCGAGCGCTCGTCGGGGACGTCCTCGTACGCGGCGGTCAGGCGCTTCTCGGTGCCTTCGGGGCCGTAGACGGGGATGGTGCCGCAGCGTCCGCCCTCGTGCCGGTAGTAGCGGGCGACGAAGTAGCCGCACATGTCGATGCAGTGGTCGGCGTGCAGATGGCTCAGGAAGATCGCGTCGAGGTCGTAGAGGCCGCAGTGGCGCTGGAGATCGCCGAGGGCGCCGTTGCCCATGTCGAGGAGCAGCCGGAAGCCGTCGGCCTCGACGAGGTAGCTCGAACAGGCCGATTCCGCGGACGGGAACGAGCCCGAGCAGCCGACGACGGTGAGCTTCATGGAGCGTGAACCTCCGTGGACGGTCCGTGGACGGAATGCGGGCCGTGCGTGGGTCGAGCGTAAGGCGCGAAACGTCTGGTCGCTCCTCCGCGGCGGGCCGTTGTGGGGGGAATCACCTGTGCTGTCACCCGGGGGAGCGACGGTGGGTACAGGCGTTGCCGTGCCGGGGCGTTCCCGCGCGGCTACGGTCGAAGCATGGACACGTCCTGGTGGCCCGCCGTGGCCGCGGTCGTGGTCGTGGCCCTGGTGATGCTGTTCGCGGGGCGGCGGCTGGGGCTCCCCCGGCGTCCTCCGGCAGCGCACGGGAGCGGTCCCGCGCCCCGGCCGCGGCCGGGCGAGCTGTGGTGCCTGGTGGACGGGCGGACGTGTCTGGTACTGGCGGTGGGGCCGGTACGGGCCCACCGGGCGCGGGTCGCGTGGATCACCGGGAAGTACGACGACCGGCGGGCCGGGGTGATCCCGCTGCCGCCGGGGACGGTGGGGGCGCAGGGCCGGGCGGGGTTCCTGGAGGCGGACCGGCCGGCGGAGGTGTCGCTGTGGGACTTCGGGACGCGGCTGGGCACGCTGGATCCGGCGGTGTGGGACGAGGTCAAGGGGCTCGGAGGTGGTGCCCTGTGACGCGGGTGGGCGGGTGCGGCGGGTGTACGAGGCGCCGGAGCCGGCGGAGGACGGGGTACGGGTGCCAGCCACGCGGCGCTCCTGGCGGAGCTCCTCCGGGACCGACCCGGCGATGGGGGGCTTGCCGATCGGGCCGGGCTTACGGCGTCCGCCTGACGGAGCCACCGCCGCGCGCGACGCGCCGCACCGTACCCGGGGCTCCGCCCCGGACCCCGTACGGCGCTCCGCGCCCGCGCCTCAATCGCCGGCGGGGCTGGATGTGCCCTCGGGGCAACCCAGCCCGGGCGCTGCCCGCACCCGCAGCCCGACGCCGACCTCTTGCCGCGCCCTCCGGGCAGAGCCCGACCATCAGCCCTGCCGGCCTCTGCGGCCCGACTCCGGGCAGAGCCGGACCATCAGCCCCGCCGGCGTTTGAGGCCCGGCTCCGGGCAGAGCCCGACCATCAGCCCCGCCGGCGTTTGAGGCGCGGGGGTCCGGGGGCCGGCCCCCGGCAGCCGGGCCGCGGGCGGACGACGAGCACGGCACGTCCCCAGCCCCGCCGGCGTTTGAGGCGCGGAGGGCCGGGGGCGGATGACGGGCGCGGATCGGCCCGGCCCGGGGCACCCACGCCCCCGAGGGGCTACGCCCAGAGCTGGCCCTGGAGGACCTCGATGGCTTCTTCGGTCGTCGCCGCCGTGTAGACGCCGGTGGACAGGTACTTCCAGCCCCCGTCGGCGACGACGAAGACGATGTCCGCCGACTCACCCGCGGCCACCGCCTTGCGGCCGACGCCGATCGCCGCGTGCAGGGCGGCCCCGGTGGAGACGCCCGCGAAGATCCCCTCCAGCTGGAGGAGCTCCCGGGTGCGGGTGACCGCGTCCGCCGAGCCCACGGAGAAGCGCGTCGTGAGGACGGAGGCGTCGTACAGCTCGGGGACGAAGCCCTCGTCCAGGTTGCGCAGGCCGTAGACCAGGTCGTCGTAGCGCGGCTCGGCCGCGACGATCTTGATGCCTTCGACGTGTTCGCGGAGGTAGCGGCCGACGCCCATCAGGGTGCCGGTCGTGCCCAGGCCCGCCACGAAGTGGGTGATCGAGGGGAGGTCCGCGAGGATCTCCGGGCCCGTCGTGGCGTAGTGGGCGCCCGCGTTGTCCGGGTTCCCGTACTGGTAGAGCATCACCCAGTCCGGGTGCTCCGCCGCCAGTTCCTTGGCCACCCGGACCGCGGTGTTCGAGCCGCCGGCCGCCGGCGACGGGATGATCTCGGCTCCCCACATGGCCAGCAGGTCACGCCGCTCCTGGCTGGTGTTCTCCGGCATGACGCACACGATGCGGTAGCCCTTGAGCTTGGCCGCCATCGCCAGCGAGATGCCGGTGTTGCCCGAGGTGGGCTCCAGGATCGTGCAGCCCGGGTACAGCCGGCCGTCCTTCTCCGCCTGCTCGACCATGTGGAGCGCGGGGCGGTCCTTGATCGAGCCGGTGGGGTTGCGGTCCTCCAGCTTGGCCCAGATGCGCACGTCGTCCGAGGGCGACAGCCGCGGCAGCCGGACCAGCGGGGTGTTGCCGACCGCGGCCAGGGGGGAGTCGTAGCGCATTACTTCGATCCGCCGGCTACGGCCGGGAGGATGGTGACGCTGTCGCCGTCCTTGAGCCCGGTGGAGATGCCGCTGAGGAAGCGGACGTCCTCGTCGTTGAGGTAGACGTTGACGAAGCGGCGCAGCTCGCCGCCCTTGGACTCGTCGACGATGCGCTCGCGGATGCCCTTGTGGCGGGTCTCCAGGTCCGAGAAGAGGTCGTCCAGGGTGGCGCCCTCGCCCGTCACGGCCTTCTCGCCGTCGGTGTAGGTGCGGAGGATGGTGGGGATGCGGACCTCGATGGCCATGGCTGGCTCCAGTGTCGTGAAGGGGCGTGAGAACGTGAACCGCGCGGTTCTTGTGCGCCCCCGCGCGAGAGGGGCTGTGGTGCGCTGTGGGCTCAGGCAGCGGGACAGATGGCGCTGGCGAGGCGGCACAGGTCGACGTGCAGCCGCGCCACGAGCAGCAGCCTGCCGGGCGTCTCGATGCTCACGTCGTGGGGAACCATGCGGTCATGTTAACGATTCCCGGTCCCCCGTTTGGAGTGTGATTCCGCATCGTGGACGCATGCGGCTCACATAGTGGTCAGTAGGCCTCGACGACCTGCACTTCCTCTTCCGTGATCACGCCTTCGACGATCCGGTACGAGCGGAACTGGAACTCCCCGAGGCCGTCCTCGTCCGCCGTGGAGACGAGCACGTAGTGGGCGCCGGGCTCGTTCGCGTAGGTGACGTCGGTGCGCGAGGGGTAGGCCTCGGTCGCGGTGTGGGAGTGGTAGACGATCACCGGCTCCTCGTCCCGGTCGTCCAGCTCGCGGTAGAGCTTCAGCAGGTCCTTCGAGTCGAACTCGTAGAACGTGGGCGAGCGGGCGGCGTTGAGCATCGGGATGAAGCGCTCGGGGCGGTCGGTGCCCGCCGGCCCGGCCACGACTCCGCACGCCTCGTCGGGGTGGTCCTGGCGGGCGTGCGCGACGATCTGGTCGTAGAGGGCCTGGGTGAGGGTCAGCATGAGCGACAGGATAGACAGACGGACCCCCGCGTACCGAGGAGTGGTACGCGGGGGTCCGGATGCTGGACAGGAGGTCCGTGGCGTCAGACGTCCACGCTCAGCGAGACCTTCACGGAGGAGTCGCCGCCCTGGCCGCGGCGCTTGGAGAACAGGTAGGCCAGGCCGAGGAGCAGACCCCACAGCGGGGCGCAGTAGAGCGAGACGCGGGCGTCCTTGTCGGCGCCCATCATCACGATGACCATGCCGATGAAGAGCAGGGCGAACCAGCTGGTCCACGGGGCGCCGGGGGCCCGGAAGGAGGACTGCGGGAGCTCGCCGCGGTCGGCCTTGGCGCGGTAGCGGAGCTGGCAGACCAGGATCATGACCCAGGCCCACATGCCGGAGATGGTGGCGAAGGAGACGACGTAGTCGAAGGCCTTGCCCGGGGCGACGTAGTTGATCCAGACGCCGACCAGCATCAGCGAGGCGGAGAAGGTGGTGCCGATCAGCGGGGTGCCGCTCCGGGTCAGCCGGGTGAAGATCTTCGGGCCCTGGCCGTTGAGAGCGAGGTCGCGCAGCATGCGGCCGGTGGAGTACATGCCCGAGTTGCAGGAGGACAGGGCGGCGGTCAGCACGACGAAGTTGACGATGGCCGCGCCGACGCCGAGGCCCATGCGCTCGAAGGCGGCCACGAAGGGCGAGACGCCCGGCTGGAAGTGGGTCCACGGGACGACCGACAGGATCATGATCAGCGCGCCGACGTAGAAGACGGCGATGCGCCACGGCACGGTGTTGATGGCCTTGGGCAGCGTCTTCTCGGGGTCCTTGGACTCGCCTGCGGTGACGCCGACCAGCTCGACCGCGAGGAAGGCGAACATGACGATCTGCAGGGTCATCAGCGTGCCGCCGATGCCCTGGGGGAAGAAGCCGCCGTCGTTCCACAGGTTGCTGACCGTGGCGGTGTCGCCCGCGTCGGAGAAGCCGATGGTGAGGATGCCGGCGCAGATCAGGATCATGCCGACGATGGCGGTGACCTTGACCATGGAGAACCAGAACTCCAGCTCACCGAAGAGCTTCACGGAGATCAGGTTGGCGCCGTAGAGGATGACCGTGAAGATCAGCGCGTACGCCCATTGCGGGAAGCTGTCATGGGTCCAGTACGCCATGTACTGCGCGGCCGCGGTGACCTCGGTGATGCCGGTGACCACCCAGAACAGCCAGTACGTCCAGCCGGTCACGTACCCCCAGAAGGGGCCCAGGAACTCGCGGGCGTAGTCCGAGAAGGAACCGGAGACGGGGCGGTACATGAGCAGCTCGCCCAGGGCCCGCATGATGAAGAAGATGACCAGGCCCGCGATGGCGTAGGCCAGGATGAGGCTCGGGCCGGCCTTCGAGATCGCCTTGCCCGCGCCCAGGAAGAGGCCGGTGCCGATGGCTCCGCCGATGGCGATCATCTGGATCTGGCGGGCGCCGAGCGTGCGGTGGTAACCCTCGCCGCTCTCGCCCGGGGTGCCCTCGCCGGGCGTCTTGCCGTGCTGCTCGACCTGCACTGAGGTCATGTCTGGTGCGCCTTTCTCCACGCCGACCCGCGCCTTCACTGGCTGCGGATCGGGTCCTCGATCCCCCCGGATACGGATGGAGTTGCACGCCGGCGGTCAGCCGGTCAAAGCGGGCCGGGAGACATGGGTGGCGTCCCGTCGGCGGTCGTGAAGATTTATCACGTGCTTACGGGCCGGTGAGGGAGGCGAATGTGACGTGGAGCACCGGAAATGGGGGACATAAGCCCCGGAACGCATCAGATCACCGCATGGCGGTGATCTGATCGTTATCCGGATTTGAGCGTCCGCTGAGCGAACGATGTACGCCTCGGAGGGTCCTCAAAGGGTTTCGATGAGGGTCTCCTGGAGACCGCCGAGCCACAGGTACGCCATCACCATCGGCTTGCGCGGGTCCTCGTCCGGCAGCCGGAACAGCACCGCGCTCTCGTCGTCCTCGGTGATGTCGAGCCGGGCCGCGATGGTCAGCCGCAGGTCGTTGAGGGCGCCGAGCCAGCGCAGCGGCTGTTCCCCGGTCAGCTCCAGCACCGCAGCACCGTCACCGGCGGGGGTGAGCCCGTCCAGACTCCGTACGACGGCCAGCGCGTCCTCGCGCTTGCGGGCGCGCAGGTCGTTCTCGGTGAAGCGGCGGAACTCCGCCGAGCGGGCCGTCAGCTCCGCCGGGTCCACTCCCTGCTCGGCGGCGCCGTCCGGGGCCCCGTAGGCGTCGGGGAAGAGCCGGGCCAGGGCCGGGTCGGCCGGGGGCTCGGAGGGGCCCTCGGCGAACAGTGCGGCCAGCGGGTCGGCGTCCTCGGCCGGCTCCGGGGCGCCGGGGCCGATCAGCTCCAGCAGCTGGACCGCCAGGGAGCGGAGGATGGAGATCTCGATCTCGTCGAGCGCGATGGCGGCCCCGCCGCCCTTCAGCGCCTGGAACGTGCCGCCCATCAGTTGCGGTCCTGGGTGAGCGTCGCCCACAGGCCGTAGCCGTGCATGGCCTGCACGTCGCGCTCCATCTCCTCGCGGGTGCCGCTGGACACGACCGCCCGCCCCTTGTGGTGGACGTCGAGCATCAGCCGGTGCGCCTTGTCCTTGGGGTAGCCGAAGTACGCCTGGAACACGTACGCCACGTAGCTCATGAGGTTGACCGGGTCGTTGTGCACCAGGGTCACCCAGGGGACGTCGGGTTCGGGGACCGCGAAGGTCTCTTCGGCCGATTCGGTGCGTTCGATCTCAATGGGAGCAACACTCACTTGTCCCATGCTGCCACTGCGACGGGCCGGTCGCACAAACGGGCCCTACATCTCGTCACTCTGACGAAATGTGCGCTAGCATCCGTGACATGAACCCTGCGGACCTGGGCCTGCCGGTGGACGTGCCGTCGACAGCGCTCTTCACTGACCACTACGAGCTCACGATGCTGCAGGCCGCCCTGGCGAACGGCACCGCCGACCGCCGCTCGGTCTTCGAGGTGTTCACCCGGCGGCTGCCCGAAGGGCGCCGCTACGGCGTGGTGGCCGGCACCGGCCGGGTGCTCGACGCGGTGGAGAACTTCCGCTTCGACGGCGCGGTGCTGGAGTTCCTGCGCGAGCGGGCCGTCGTCGACATGCGCACCCTGGACTGGCTGGCCTCGTACCGCTTCTCCGGCGACATCTGGGGCTACCCGGAGGGGGAAGTCTACTTCCCCGGCTCGCCCATCCTGCGGGTCGAGGGCAGCTTCGCCGAATGCGTGCTGCTGGAGACCGTGATCCTCTCCATCCTCAACCACGACTCGGCGATCGCCGCGGCCGCTTCCCGGATGTCCTCGGCGGCCGGCGACCGGCCGCTGATCGAGATGGGCGCACGCCGCACCCACGAGCTGGCGGCGGTGGCCTCCGCGCGCGCCGCGTACGTCGGCGGCTTCACCTCCACCTCGGACCTGGCCGCCGGCTTCCGGTACGGCATCCCGACGGTCGGCACCAGCGCCCACGCCTTCACCCTGGTCCACGACGACGAGCGGGACGCCTTCACCGCCCAGGTGGCCTCGCTGGGCAGCGGGACGACCCTGCTGGTGGACACGTACGACGTCGCCGAGGCGGTACGCACGGCCGTGGAGGTCGCCGGGACCGGCCTGGGGGCGGTCCGGATCGACTCCGGCGACCTGCTGCTGGTCGCCCACCGGGTGCGGCAGCAGCTGGACGAGCTCGGCGCGACGTCGACGCGGATCGTGGTCACCTCGGACCTCGACGAGTACGCCATCGCCTCGCTGGCCGCCGCACCCGTGGACGCGTACGGGGTGGGCACCCAGCTGGTGACCGGCAGCGGGCACCCGACGTGCTCGATGGTCTACAAGCTGGTGGCCCGCGCGACCTCGGCGGACCCGAAGGCGGCGCTGGCGCCGGTGGCGAAGAAGTCCACCGGCGGCAAGACCTCCATCGGCGGCCGCAAGTGGGCCGCCCGCCGGGTCGACGCGGACGGCGTCGCCGAGGCGGAGGTCATCGGCACCGGCCCGGTGCCGGCGGCGCTGGCGGACCGGCAGCTCCTCGCCCAGCTGGTCAAGGCGGGCGAGGTCGTCGCCCGCGAGCCGCTGGAGGCCGCCCGCGACCGCCACCGTGCGGCGCGCGCGGGGCTGCCCCTGTCGGCGATGCAGCTCTCCCGCGGCGAGGCCGTGATCCCGACGGAGTACGCGTAGCCCCCGCGGCGCCGTTGCGGGGATCGGGGCGGAGCCCAGTTTCGGGAAGGGGCGGGGTGGGGGAAGAGCCCCCGCGGGGCCCCGCCGCCGCACGGATACATCGAGCCGAAGGACACGTCATGCACCGCGCACTGATCGTCGTCGACGTCCAGAACGACTTCTGCGAGGGCGGCAGCCTCGCGGTCACCGGCGGGGCCGACGTCGCCGCCGCCATCACCGAGCTGATCGGCCAGGCCACGGCGGGCTACCGGCACGTCGTCGCCACCCGGGACCACCACATCGATCCCGGCCCGCACTTCGCCCGGCCCCCGGCCGAGCCGGACTACGAGACCTCCTGGCCGGTCCACTGCGTCGCCGGGACGGAGGGCGTTGGCTTCCACCCGAACTTCGCCCCCGCCGTCGCCTCGGGGGCCGTCGCCGCCGTCTTCGACAAGGGCGCGTACGAGGCCGCCTACAGCGGCTTCGAGGGGGCCGACGAGAACGGGGCGACCCTGACCCAGTGGCTGCGCGACCGGCACGTCACCGAGGTGGACGTGGTCGGGATCGCCACCGACCACTGCGTCCGGGCCACGGCCCTGGACGCCGCCCGGGCCGGCTTCGCCACCCGCGTCCTGCTCGACCTGACGGCCGCCGTCGCCCCGCACACCACCGCCCGCGCCCTGGACGAGCTGCGGGCGGCGGGCGTGGCCCTGGTGGGCGACCGGGCCGCCTAGGCGGCGCCGGGACGCGCCCGGAGGGCCCCGGGAGCACGGCGGGCCGGCAGGATCCGAAAAGGGCCTAGGTGCCGAGCAGGGCCCTGATCGGGTGCCACAGTTCCTGCGCGCGGTCCGGTGCGCAGCGCCACAGGAGGCCGTCCGGGTGGTGCAGGACGGCGGTGACCTCGTCCGGTGTCGGGGGCTGGGCGTTGCCCCGCAGGTACACGGCCCGCATGCCGAGGTTCCGCAGCCTGGTCAGGGCGCGGGCCCGGTTCGCGGCGTGCACCAGCACGCGGACGTTGCCGCTGTCGCCGTCGTCGAGCGCCGGCCTCGGCAGCGTGAGCGCGACCACCACGCTGCCGCCTGGCAACCTGACGAAACCTCCACCGGGCATGTCTGTCATCTCCCCCGTCAATAAGAAACTCGCACCACGCATCTAAACGCGATCGGCCGCCGCCCGCTAGAGGGCGACGGCCGATCATGCTTTGACCTGCGGCTTTACCGAGTTACTTCGAGGAGGGGCCGACCTCGACGGTCATGACTTCACCGTCGTAGGTCTCCTTCAGGATCTTGATCTTGGTGTTGGTGTCAGTGACCTTCACCGATCCGGTCGGGTTCTCGTCGTAGTAGTACTTGCCCTTGCGGTCGTCGAAGACCAGGTTGGCCGGCTTCGGCTTCAGGAACAGCGACTCGCCGTTCTTGTGCAGGGTGAACGCGTCCGTCGAGTAGGCGCTGAAGGTCGCGTCGTACGGCTGGATCTTGTTGCGCAGCAGCGTGCCGTCCGCCCACTTCATGGGCTTCGCGTTGGCGTCGACCGGGAGGATCAGACCCTGGCCGGGGTGCTGGCTGGTGTTGTTGTCCTTCTGCGAGGTGTCCCACTGCCAGATCAGCAGGCCGTCCTGGTAGGGGTAGTGCTCGACCCAGTCGGGACGGGTGTTGGCCCAGCCGAAGTTGTACGGACCCGCCTTGAGGGTGGAGTCGTACGAGACGTAGCGGCGGTTCTCGGCCAGGTAGTACTGCGCGTACTCCTTGGCGAAGCCGGCGCCGATGCGCGAGAAGCCCTTGCCGGTCCAGCCGTTGTCGCCGTTCTCGGCGCCGTCGGTGAACAGCGTGGCGCCGTCCGCGGTGATGTTGACGGCATCGGCGGTGAAGCCCTTGCCGCCCGCGCCGCCGTCCGTCTGGTAGCGGAAGCGGAGGTCGATCTTCTTGCCCGCGTAGGCGTCGAGCGGGAAGTTCAGCGACTTCCAGGCACCCGAGACACCGGTCAGCGACGGGCTGCCGGAGGCGTCGACCGGGAGGGCCGCGCCGTCGGCGGTGCCGGCGAGCGGCGTCCAGGTGGCGCCGCCGTCGGTGGACGCCTCGGTGTAGAGGTAGTCGTACTCGGCCTCGATGTCCCACCAGCCCTTGAGCGACAGGGCCGCGGAGGACTTGCCGGTCAGGTCGACGGAGCGGGTGAGGGTGTTCTTGAGGTCGTCACCCATGTTGCTCCACCACTGCGAGGAACCCTCGGCGGGAGCGACGACGTCCGTCTGGACCTTCTTCTTCGGCAGCTCGACGACCAGCGCCTGCTTGTCCTTGGTGTTGTACTCGGCGACACCCAGCTTGTGGGTGGACTTCGTCGCGGCCTTGGCCGTGTCGTAGTTCAGCCAGCCCAGCTGGAGCTTGTCCCAGGCGGTCATGTCGCCCGGGAGGTCGCCTATGGAGTCCTGGCCGGTGCCGAGCCAGGAACCGGCCGACATCAGGGACCAGAAGCCGACGCCGTTCTCGCCGCCACCGGAGGTGTCGTAGAGGTCCGGCAGGCCGAGGTCGTGGCCGTACTCGTGCGCGAAGACGCCGAGGCCGCCGTTCTCGGGCTGCATCGTGTAGTCGCCGACCCAGATGCCGGTGTCGCCGATCTGGGTGCCGCCGGCCTTGTTGTTCTCGGGGCCGGTCTTGCCCGCCTGGGTGCCGTAGGCGTACCAGCGGTGCGCCCACAGCGCGGTGGTGCCCTGCACGCCGCCGCCGGCCGACTCGTCCTCGCCCGCGTGGACGATCTGGAAGTGGTCGATGTAGCCGTCGGCCTCGTTGAAGTTGCCGTCGCCGTCGAAGTCGTAGCGGTCCCACTGGTCGTACTGGGCCAGCTGCGCCTTGATCTGGGCGTCGGTCCTGCCGGCCTTCTTCTGGGCCTCCGTCCACGCGAGGACGCCGTCCTTGACGGTGTCCCACACGTTGGAGCAGTTGGTCTGGCCGCAGTAGTTCGAACCGTAACGGCCCTCGTTGTACGGGACCTTCACCCAGTCGGAGACCTCGCCCTCGACCGAGTAGCGGCCCGAGGAGGTCTTCTCGTAGTAGGTCTTCAGCGAGTGCTTGCCCTGGCCGGTACCGAAGTACAGCTCCTGGAAGTAGTCGCGGCTGAAGTCCTTGCGCCAGGCGGTGCTGTTGTCCTTGGCGCGGTCCGGCTCGGCGATCGTGTTGTGCAGCGGACCGGGGGTGCCGCCGTACTTCTGGACCGGCGGCTGCGGGCCCTCCGGGCCGTCCGGGTCGTGCATGGTCGTGGTGTCGACCTGGTCGCCGAACTCGACGAGGATCGTGAAGATCTTGTCGGTCTTCTCACGGCCGAGCTCGACGTACTTCTTGTCGTCGAGCTTGACGACCTTCGAGGCACCCCGCTGCTCGACCTCCTTCTTGCCCTGCAGGACCTGCTCCAGGGCGGCCTCGCGCTGCTGCGCCTGCTGCTCGCTGAACGGGCCTTCGAGGTCGTGCTTGACGCGCTCCTTCGACGGAGCGGTCGGGTCCTGCCGGTCGGCGGCGGGCGGCGCGGACCGGCCCGGGTCGGCCTGGGCCGTGGTCATGAAGGCGCCCGAGGCCGCGGTGGCGGCCAAGGTCACGCCGATGGCGGCGGCACGCAGCGCGCGGCGGCGTACGGAGTTGCTGGTCACTTGATGTCGTTCCCCTCCCGCGGCCGCAACGTTGGTCGGAACGTCTCCATAGGAGCGGGGGGTTCCGCGCGGCGCGCGTCTCAAGTGACGACATTTGACCGGAGAGAACAAATAAAAGACAGACCTTGACTTGTTCCTTACAACTGCACTATGCGGGCGGCGAGTTCCGCTATCCGGACGTTCTCCCGTCATACCGGGCGAACGGGACTTCCCAATCCCCGTCAGGGCGCGAAGGATGACTCCGTGCGCCCCCCGTGCTGCGGCACCGTGGGTCAGGTCACGCTTACTGGCGGTTCCGCGCGGGCATCGGAGATCCTAGAGTCACTTGACGCGCGACCTGTTGAGCCGACTCCCCCTCCCGCCTTTGAGGACGGATATCGCCATGCCTCGTCCGACTGCCGCACAGCTCGCGTACGGGTCCGCCACCGTCGTCGTCTCGACGATCGCCATGCTGCTGCTCTCGAAGACGAGCACCGGACTGGGCGTCGCGGTCATCTCCGCGGCTGCCCTGGCCCTGGGCCTGCTCGTCGCCGTCACCGTGCCGGTCCCGAAGCGCCGGGGCCGCCGGGCGGCCGCGGCCGAGGCCTCCGGGGCGGGCGTGCCCGGCCGGCGGACGGCCGGCTCCGAACATCCCGTGCACCACTGAGGCGTTCACCACACCTCCGGAATCGCCTGCGGAAAAACGGCTGAAAACAGCCGCCGTTCACCGCCCCGCGGCAACGGTCGGCGCGAAGCGGCGTGGGCGGCCACCCCGGAGGGTGGCCGTGCGGGCGGGGGGGGGGGCCCCCCGCGCCCGGGGCCCCCCCCCCCCCCCCCCGCTTCGCGTCCGCGCGTTCTGTCCGCACGTGCCTCTAACGCGACTGGACCACCACGGTTTTGCCCACCTTGTCGTGCAGACCCTGCTTGTAGGGCTTGTCGACGAGGATCGAGATGACCAGTGCGATGGGCCACAGGCAGAAGCAGCAGATCAGCGTGGGCAGCCAGAGCGTGGCGGCGCGGCCCAGGGAGGCGTTGGACGGCGGGACGCTGCCGTCGTTGAGCATCGCGACGCGCAGGCCCATCGCCTTCTTGCCGACCGTCTGGCCGTTCTTCTTGGTGAACCACCAGTCGTAACCGACGTACGCGACGATCGCGATCAGCGTCATGATCAGGCCACTGCCGCTGTAGGACCGGGTGAAGACCTCGCTGAAGTCCTCGCCGTCGCTCGTCTCGACCGTGTACCGCTTCGTGCCGAACGCCAGCTGGATGAGGAACAGCGGGACCGCGATGATCAGTACGTCGATGATGCGCGCGGCGAGCCGCTTGCCGAAGTCGGCGAGCGGCGGCATCCCGGCGAGCGGATCGGGCATGCCGTAGCCGCCGCTCCCGCCGTACGGGTCACCGCCTCCGTACGGGGGAGGCGGCGGCGGGTATCCGCCGCCCGCGCCGCCCCCTCCGCCGCCGGGGGGCGGGGAGCCGTACGGTGAACCACCCGACGGCGGTGTCGGTTCCTGGGGCTTCTTGAGGAACGGATCGTCCTCGGGCGGCTGGCCCGGCGGCGGCTGGTCGGTACTCATGGCCCGAGTCGAACCCGGCTCCGGTACCCCCGCAACGGGAACGCGTCCGTTCGGGGGGCCGGGCAGGACGCACCCGCCCGGGACACCCCCTAACGGGCCACGTACGTCTTCGCCGCCTTGTCGTGCCAGGCCTGCCGGCGCGGGCGGTCCACGAGGCACCAGAGGCTGCCGGGGATGCCGAGGAGGGCGTACACCAGCCAGCGGCGCAGGGCGGCGCCGAAGGTGGGCGGGTGCAGGGTGGCGGTGGCCAGGACGCGGACGCCGAGCAGCTTCTTGCCGGGGGTGCGGCCCCACCGGGCGGTGGGCAGGGCCTCGTAGAAGACCCCGAAGAGGAGGACCGCGGCCAGGACCAGGCCGAGGTGCCCGGCGATGGTGGCGTCCAGCAGCCAGACGGTGGTGGCTCGGCCGCCGCCCCGGGCCGCGTCCACCTTGGCCTGGACGTGGGCGGTGGCCGCGGGGAGCAGCGGCCAGGAGGCCCCGGCGGCGACGGCGCCCAGGACGAGGGAGTCCAGGGCCCGGGCCACGGCCCGGCGGACCAGCCCCGCGGGGCGTACGGCGCGCTCGGCCATCCGCTCGAACACGGCGCGGGCGGTGGACTGCGGCCGCACCGCAGCCGCGGCCACTGCGGGTGCGGCCTCGGCCGCTCGGACGTCGGCCGCCTCGGCCGCTCGGACGTCGGCCGCCTCGGCCGCTCGGACGTCGGCCGCCTCGGGCGCGGACGGGCGGACTCCGGCGGGCCGCGGTGCCCACTCCTGCGCACGCGGGGCCCCGGCGGGCTCCGGAGCGCCGCGGCGGGCGGGCTCCGGGTCCCGCCCTGCGGTACGGGAGCCCGGGACGGGCCGGGGCGGGACCCAGTCCTCGGCCTCGGGGGCCTCGGCCGGTGCGGCGGGCGCGGGTGCCTCGGACCGCAGGGACCGCACGGCGGCCGGTGCGGCCTGGGCGGCCGGCAGCGCCGCCGGGGCCTCGGCGCCGCGCGGGGCCGCCTCGGGCCAGGAGGAGGTGATCCCGGACCCTCCCCCGGACCCGGACCCCGACCCGCCGGGGGCGTCGGGCCAGGCGGGGGCGGGCGCGGCCACCGCTGCGGCCGGGGCGGGGGCCGCCGGGGAGCGGGCCGACAGGATGCCCTGGGGCGGTGCGGGGAACCGCGTCGCCGGGGCCGCGGCGGCGGCGGCCGTACGGGCCAGGGAGATCCCCGCCGGGCGGACCGGCGCGGACTCCGGCGCGCGCTCCGGCTCGGGCGCCGGCTCGGGCTCGGGCGCAGGCGCCGTACGCGGCTCGGGCTCGGCGGGACCGCCCCACGAGACCCGGCGGTCGCGCGGCCCGCCGAAGCCGGCCTGGTGGGCGGGATCGGCCTGCCACACCGCCGGTTCGGGGTCCGGCGCCCGGTCCGGTTCGGGCAGCGCCTCGGTCGCGGAGGTCTCGTCCAGGAACACCGGCCCCGTCTCCTCGGCAGGAGCGGCGGGGGCGGCGGGCGCGGTGGGCGCGGCGGACACGGCCGGCGCGGCGGGGCGGCTCGTACCCGGGACCCAGGACGCGCCGTTCCAGTAGCGGACGTACCCGGGGATGGACGGATCCGGGTAGTAGCCCTCGCGGGCCGCTTGCCCGCCGTCACCAGGGGAGGCCGTCAATGTCCCCAACTCCGATCGTGGCTTGAGGCTTGTGCAGGGGAGGACCATAGCCAAGAACCGCGGCCCGACAGGTCCGGTAACGGGAGAATGCAAGCCTTCGGGCGAACCCCGCGCCATACGACTGTTTCCGGTCAGCCGACAGAAATCGGCCAATTTCTCTTTCGCTGCCGGAAGTCGCGTCATACCCCGCCGCCCCGGAGCTCTCTCCGGGTGTGGGGCGCGATCCGACCCCGCACACCGAAGCGAAGCGCACACAGCGCACCGAAGTGAGGCCGTCATGCACCACCCCGTCGTCGAGCGCGAGCTGGAACTCAAGCTGGTCCTGTCCCCCGAGCGCAGCGTCCCCGTCCCCGCCCGGCTCCTCTACGTCACGGACGACCCGTACGCCGTCCACATCACCTTCCACACCGGGTCGAGCACCCCGGTCAACTGGACCTTCGCCCGCGAACTGCTGGTGGAGGGGGTGTTCCGGCCGTGCGGCCACGGCGACGTCCGGATCTGGCCCACGAAGGTCGACGACAGGGCCGTGCTCTGCATGGCGCTCAGCTCCCCCGACGGCGACGCGCTGCTGGAGGCCCCCGCCGGCTCCGTCTCGGCCTGGCTGGAGCGGACCCTGCGCATCGTGCCGCCCGGCACCGAGGCCGAACGGCTCGGGCTGGACGCGGCGCTGGCCGAGCTGCTGACCCCGACCCCGGCCGACGACCTGTGGCTGCGCGACCCTTGGCCGTCGGACGAGTCGGCCGACGGGGACCTGTGAGGCCCGGGCCGGGCGCCGCGGTCCGGGCGGCGTACGTCAGAAGAGCTTGCCGGGGTTGAGCAGGCCAAGCGGATCGAAGGCGTGTTTGACGGCGCGCTGCATCTCCAGGCCCACCGGGCCGAGTTCCCGGGCCAGCCATTCCCGTTTCAGGACGCCCACGCCGTGCTCGCCGGTGATCGTCCCGCCCAGTTCCAGGCCGAGCGCCATGATGGCGTCGAAGGATGCGCGGGCCCGCCGCGTCTCGTCCTCGTCGGCCGGGTCGAAGCAGACCACCGGGTGGGTGTTGCCGTCGCCCGCGTGCGCGCAGACCCCGATGAGCAGGTCGTGCGTACGGGCGATGGCGGCCGTCCCGTCCAGCATCTCGGCGAGCCGCGACCGGGGCACGCACACGTCGTCGATCATCGTGGCCGGGCGAAGGGTCTCCAGGGCGGTCAGGGACATCCGGCGGGCCTGGAGCAGCAGTTCGGACTCGGCCTCGTCCTCGGCGGGAACCACGGTCGTGGCCCCGGCGGCCGTGCACAGCTTCCCCACGGCCGCCAGCTCCTCGGGGGCGTGCGGGGTGTCGAAGGCGACGAGCAGCAGGGCCTCGGTGGTGTCGGGCAGTCCCATCCTTCCGAGGGCGTTGACGGCGCGGACGGTCGTACGGTCCATCAGTTCCAGCAGCGACGGGGTCAGTCCGGCCTCCATGACGGCGCAGACGGCGGCGCAGGCAGCCGCGGCGGAGGGGAACTCGGCGGCCAGCGCGAGCCGGCGGGGCGGCGCCGGGCGCAGGGCGAGGACGGCCTGGACGACGACCCCGAGGCTGCCTTCGGAGCCGACGAAGAGCCGGGTGAGGTCGTATCCGGCGACTCCCTTGGCGGTGCGCCGGCCGGTGCGCAGCAGCCGTCCGTCGGCGAGGACCACGTCGAGGCCGAGGACGTACTCGGCGGTGACCCCGTACTTGACGCAGCACAGTCCGCCGGAGCCGGTGCCGATGTTGCCGCCGATGGTGCACTGCTCCCAGCTGGAGGGGTCGGGCGGGTAGTACAGGCCCTGTTCGGCGACGGCCCGCGAGAGCACGGCGTTGACCACGCCCGGTTCGACGACGGCGATGCGGTCGACGGCGGAGACCTCCAGGATCCGGTCCATCGCGACGAGGGAGAGCACGATGCAGCCGTCGGAGGCGTTGGCGGCGCCCGACAGCCCGGTACGGGCTCCCTGCGGGACCACGGGGACCCGTAGGGCGGTGGCGGTGCGCAGGACGTGCTGGACCTGTTCGACGGTGCGGGGCAGGACGACCGCGGCCGGGGTGCCGGCCGCGCAGAAGCCCGCCATGTCGGTGGCGTAGGAGGCGGTCACCTGGGGGTCGGTGAGCAGGGCTTCGGCCGGGAGGCCTTCCCGCAGCCGGGTGAGGAGTGCGGTGCGTGCGTCCGGGGACCGGGGGTCGAGATCGTCGTCCATGGGTTCAGCGTGGCAGTCGGGGCCATCGGTGTGAACACGCCCGCGCCCGTCTTCGGACACCTCGGAGAGTTCTTCATATTGACGCACAGTGACTCCATGCACCGTATCGACCGTATCGACGAGGAATCGCTGGAGCCGGCGCCGCCCGTGACCTTCACCGGCCGCAAGACGCTCGTGGCGGCCGCGGTGGCAGTGGTCCTGATCGCCGGGGCCTTGCTGATCCGGCCGGCCCGTACCGGTGACGACGCCCGCCCGCCGGGGCCGAGCGAGCGGGCCGCGTCGGCGGTCGGCATGGGCGCGCCCGCGGCGGCGGTGGACCTGACGGCGCTGATGGCGGACCGGGAGAAGTGGCTGGCGACGCACCCGGACGACGACGCGTCCTGGGCGGTCCTGGGCGCCGCGTACCTGGAGCAGGCCCGGCGGACCGCGGACTCGGGCTGGTTCCCGAAGGCGGAGAAGGTCCTGAAGCGCTCGCTGGAGGTCCGGCCGGCCGAGAAGGGCAACTTCGACGCGATGACGGGCATGGGCACGCTGGCCAATGCCCGCCGGGACTTCGGCACGGGCAAGAAGTGGGGCGAGCTCGTACGGGCGCAGGCGCCGCGGCGGTGGACGGCGTACCCGGTCCTCGTGGACGCGTACACGGGCCTCGGCGACTACAAGGCCGCCCAGAAGGCGATGGAGCGGCTGCTGGAGCTGCGGCCGGGCCTCGCCGGGTACCTCAGGGCCTCCCAGGTCTACCGGGACCGGGGCTGGCGCGAGGACGCGGTGATGTCGATGGAGCACGCGGCGGGCGCGGCGAAGTCCCCGGCGGAGAAGGCGTACACCCTGTACCGGCTCGGGGAGTTGGCGTGGGAGCGGGGCGACGCGGCGGAGGCGCTGCGGCTGTACGAGGGCGCGCTGCGGACGGATCCGGCGCAGGCGCAGGCGCTGGGCGGCCGGGCCCGGGCGCTGGGCGCGCTGGGGCGTCCCGGTGAGGCGGTGCGGGACTACCGGATGGCGCTGGGGCGGACTCCGGAGCCGCGGCTGGCGCTGGAGCTCGGCGAACTGCTGGAGTCACTGGGGCGGCACGAGGAGGCGCGTACGCCGTACGACATGCTGGGCGCGCTGGCCGCGCGGGACGGCAGCAACGGGGTCGACGACGACCTGGTGCTGGGCCTGTACGAGGCGGACCACGGCGATCCGGCGGCGGCGGTGCGGCGGCTGAGGCAGGAGTGGGCGCGGCACAAGAGCGTGCAGGTCGCGGACGCGCTGGGGTGGGCGCTGCACCAGGCGGGCGAGGACGAGGCGGCGCTGGAGTACGCGACGAAGGCCACGGAGCTGGGGCTGCGGAGCGCGGATTTCTCCTACCACCGGGCGATGATCGAGCGGGATCTGGGCGAGGAGGCGGCGGCCCGCCGCCACCTCCAGGAGGCGATGCGGACGAACCCGCACTTCTCGCCGCTGCGGGCGCCGCTGGCGAAGCAGGTCCTGGCGTCGATCGGGCAGCCGCCGCCGGGGGGTCCGGAGAACCTGGAGCCGGCCACTCCGTGGGTGGAGCCGGAGCTCCCGAAGGCGAAGCCCGTGGCCGAACCGAACCCCGCCGGGCCGCGCGCGGCGAAGCCGACCCCGAAACCGGAGCCGTCCGCGGCGAAGCCGGCCCAGCAGCCCGAGCCGCCCGCGTCCCCGTCCCGCTGACCCGGGCCGGGCCTCGCCACCCTGCCCCCCGGCGGGGTGGCAGTACCGCGGCGCGGCGGTACCGTCCCGGCCGTCTCCCCGCGCGAGCGGGCGCCTTCCGGCCCGCCGCAGGAAGACCCGGCCGCGCCTACGGTGGGGGCGCGGTCAGGGGCGGAGCCCCGGCAACGGCGCCGCACGGGCACGGCCACGGCGGGACCCCGCCCGGGGCGCGGCGCCGCAGCGGCACGTGCACCGCAAGGCCCCGCCAGGGACACGGCGGGGCCCGGGGCGGAGGCTAGAGGTTGCCGCGCTTGGCCTGCTCGCGCTCGATCGCCTCGAACAGGGCCTTGAAGTTGCCCTTGCCGAAGCCCATCGACCCGTGCCGCTCGATCATCTCGAAGAAGACCGTGGGCCGGTCCTGCACCGGCTTGGTGAAGATCTGCAGCAGGTAGCCGTCCTCGTCGCGGTCGACGAGGATCTTCAGCTCGCGCAGGGTCTCGACCGGCACCCGCGTCTCGCCGGCCCACTCGCCGAGGGTGTCGTAGTACGAGTCCGGGGTGTCCAGGAACTGCACGCCCGCCGCCCGCATCGACCGCACGGTCGCGACGATGTCGTTCGTGGCCAGTGCGATGTGCTGGACGCCCGCGCCGCCGTAGAACTCCAGGTACTCGTCGATCTGCGACTTCTTCTTCGCGATCGCCGGCTCGTTGATCGGGAACTTCACCTTGAGGGTGCCGTCCGCGACCACCTTCGACATCAGCGCCGAGTACTCGGTCGCGATGTCGTCGCCCACGAACTCCTTCATGTTCGTGAAGCCCATGACCTTGTTGTAGAACGCGACCCACTCGTTCATGCGGCCGAGCTCGACGTTGCCCACGCAGTGGTCGATGGCCTGGAAGGTGCGCTTGGCCGGCGGCTCGACCATCGGGTCGACGGCGACGAAGCCGGGCAGGTACGGGCCGGTGTAGTCGCGGCGCTCGACCAGGGTGTGGCGGGTCTGGCCGTACGTGGCGATCGCGGCCAGCACGACCGTGCCGTGCTCGTCCTTGACCTCGTACGGCTCGTCCAGGCCGCGCGCGCCGTGCTCGACGGCGTACGCGTAGGCCGCGCGGGCATCCGGGACCTCGATCGCGAGGTCGACCACGCCGTCGCCGTGGTCGGCGACGTGCTCGGCGAGGAAGCGGCCCCGGTCCGTGCTCGCCTTGATGACCGAGGTCAGGACGAAGCGCGCGGCGCCGTTGGTCAGGACGTAGCTGGCCGTCTCGCGGGTGCCGTTCTCCGGTCCGGAGTAGGCCACGAGCTTCATGCCGAAGGCGGTCGAGTAGTAATGCGCGGCCTGCTTGGCGTTGCCGACGGCGAAGACGACCGCGTCCATGCCCTTCACCGGGAAGGGGTCCGCCTCACGCGCGGTGTGGGGGGTGGTGTCCAGGTTCGTCAAAGACTCAGTCATGAGCGCAGACTCCCGCCGATCCACAAGCTGCGCAATAGTTTCGAAATCTGCTGTACATACTGTTCAGCTCCGGCGCAGGATGAGTGAGAGATCTGCGCACTATGACCACCGCCAGCGAGCTCCGGAGGCGCGCCATGGGAATCGACGACCTGGACGGCCGGCTCCTCGTCCTGCTGGCCCGCGAGCCCCGGATCGGGGTCCTGGAGGCCTCCCGGCGGCTCGGGGTGGCCCGCGGGACCGCGCAGGCCCGGCTGGACCGGCTTCAGTCGAACGGAGTCATCCGCGGGTTCGGCCCGCAGGTGGATCCGGCGGCCCTCGGGTACCCGGTGACCGCCTTCGCCACGCTGGAGATCAAACAGGGGCAAGGGGCCGACGTACGGGCCCATTTGGACGGCGTACCGGAGGTCCTGGAGCTGCACACCACCACCGGGCACGGGGACATGCTGTGCCGCCTGGTGGCCCGGTCCAACGCCGACCTCCAGCGCGTGATCGACCGGGTTGTCGGATTCGATGGGATCGTTCGGGCTTCGACGGCGATTGTCATGGAGAATCCCGTACCGCTGCGGATCATCCCCCTGGTCGAACAAGCGGCGGGGGACGACGGCCGCTGAAGCACGGCACGGGGCCGCCCGGGGCCGCACCGGCCCGGTCAGCTACCGCAGCGGCTGGGGCGGCAGCCTCGCTGGAGGGCGACGGCTGACGCCCGTACCCGCGCCCGTCAGCAGGACGGGACGGCCTCTCCCCGGTTCAGCGCGCGCAGGGAGTCCACCGCGTCCGTCAGCGAGGTGACGGGCACCAGCCGGAGCCCCTGGGGCAGCTCGGACAGGGCGTCCGAGCACTCCGCCTCCGGTACGAGGAACACGCTCGCCCCGTCCCGGTGCGCGGCCTGGGTCTTCAGCGCCACCCCGCCGACCGCGCCGACCGCGCCGTCCGGGCTGATGGTCCCCGTGCCGGCGATGGTGCGGCCGCCGGTGAGGTCGCCGCCGCTGCCGTCGCCGTCGAGTTTGTCGACGATGCCGAGGGAGAAGAGGAGGCCCGCGCTGGGCCCGCCGACGTCGGCGAGGTTGAGGTCGACCTTCACCGCCCCAGGGTCCTTGTGCAGGTAGCCGAGCGCCGCCCGGGCGGCGGTCGACTGCGACCTGGTCATTTCCTCCAGGTTGTGCTGCTCGACCTGTTCGGTCGTCTGGCCGGACGGGTAGATGGCCTCCTTGGGCATCACTGCCCGGTCGGCCCGGAACCAGCTGTCGACGAGCTGCCCCAGGGCCACCTTCTCGGACGGGCCCGGGGCCTGGATCGTGGTCATGAGCAGCTGCCCCTCGGTGTCCCGGACGGGGGCACCGGTGACGCTGATCACGTTCTTGCCGTCCCGGGCGCCGAGCACGTCGGCCGTGAGCCCCGGCTGGGCCAGCACGAAGGGCAGCGGCGCGAAGGCCGCGACGGCCAGCAGGCCGACCACGGGCACGGCGCAGACGGCCAGGGCGGCGGGACGCGGCAGACGTGTGAGGCGAGAGAGCACCCCGTCAATCTATCGGTCCCTCCGCCCGGCCCCCGGGCGGGCGGCTCAGCGCAGCGCGTCGGCGACCTCGCGGGCCGCGTCGACGACCCGCGGCCCGACCCGCTCCGGTACGGCGTCGGCCAGCATGACGACGCCGACGCTGCCCTCCAGCCCCGTGATGCCGACGAGCGGCGCGGCTGCACCGCTGGCGCCCGCTTCCAGCTCCCCGTGGGTGAGGGTGTAGCCCGGTTCGATCAGGGAGCCCTGACGGGCGGCCAGGATGGCCCGTCCGGCGGCACCCCGGTCCAGCGGGTGGCGGAAGCCGGCCCGGTAGGCCACGTGGTAGTCCGTCCAGGTCGGCTCCACGACGGCCACGGCGAGCGCCTCGGTGCCGTCGACGAGGGTCAGGTGCGCGGTGGCGCCTATGTCCTCGGCGAGGGACCGCAGCGCGGGCAGGGCCGCCTCGCGGACGAGCGGGTGGACCTGCCGGCCCAGTCTGAGCACGCCGAGCCCGACCCGGGCCCGGCCGCCGAGGTCGCGGCGGACCAGGGCGTGCTGCTCCAGGGTGGCGAGGAGCCGGTAGACCACGGTGCGGTTGACACCGAGGCGGTTGGAGAGCTCGGTGACGGTCAGACCGTGGTCGGTGTCGGCGAGCAGTTTGAGGACTCTGAGCCCTCTGTCGAGAGTCTGGGAGGTTTCCGCGGTCACGACGCCTCTCCCTCTTAGGTGGGCGGCGGTGACTCTCGGGGTGGCACGCCGCCGGTCCCGCGGCAGCGCACGGAGAGGCCGCCGGTAGCGGCCATAGCACCGGCTGCGCTCCCGCGGCGGCGCTGCCACGGTGCGTTCGATGCGGGGACATTAGCGAGCGGGTTCGCTGAGCGGAAGGGCTCGTCCAGAATCCGGGCGCCTGCTGCCCGTTTGTGCCGGTTGATGATCGGCACCGGTGTCAATTTGTAACCTCCTTTCGCCACAACTCCTTTACATGCCCATTACTCTGAGCAGGTTCAAAAAGATGTTCGGTAGGCCTGGGGGGGACGTGCGCACGCGCGACACCCAGCGCCGCACGGAGGGAAACCCACCACTCATGAACTTCAAGCGCCTGGCCGTCGTGGCCGCCGCCGCCGTCGTCGGCCCGACGGTCCTGATGGCCACCCCGGCGATGGCCGACGAGGCCCAGAACCCCGCCGTCTCGACGCCGGACACCGCCCCCAAGGACGACGCGGCTGCCGCCGAGACCCCGGCGAAGGAAACCCCGGCAGCGGAGGCCCCCGCCGCCGAGCAGCCGGCCGCCGAGGCCCCGGCCCCGGTCGTCCCGCCCGTCGCCCCGGCCCCGGTCGCCCCGGTCCTGCCTCCCGTCGCCGACACCCCGGCCCCCGCGCCGGCCCCGGTCGTCCCGCCGGTCGCGGAGGCCGACGAGAACCTGGGCGAGGAAGAGGACTGGGTCGCCACCGGCCCGAAGCTCGGCCTCAACGGCATCCCGACCACCTTCAAGGCCGGCGGCGACTGGACCCAGTTCCAGGTCTCCATCGACAACACCACCGGCAAGGCCCACTCGAGCTACGTCCTCGTGCTGGCCGTCGCCAACGAGTCCCTCGAGCTGGAGCGGAACGACGTCCAGGTCCAGGTGTTCTTCGGTGGCGCCTGGCACAACGTCGAGATCATCGACGACGGCGGCACGCCCGTCGCCCTGCTGACGGACGACCTGCCGATCCCCAACGGCGTCAACCTCGACCTCCAGGTCCGCATCAAGTTCCACGCGGGCGCCCCCACGGGCGAGATCGTCATCGCGGCTGCCGGTGGCAGCAACGAGGACGAGAACATCTGGTCCGACACCGTCTGGACCGAGGCGAAGATCGTCAAGGGCGGCAACACCACCAAGCCCAACGGCGGCTCCAAGCCCGTCGAGCAGGCCGGCCACGTGACCACCCCGAACGCCGGCTCCGGCTCCGGCTCCGGCTCCGGCTCCGGCTCCGGCTCCGGCGCGGTCACCACCGCCGGCCAGCTCGCCGAGACCGGTAGCGACGCCGCCACCACCTGGGCGCTCGGCGCCGGCGGCGTGGCCCTGGCCATGGGCGCCGCCCTGGTCGCCGGCACCGGCCGCCGCCGCCGCCCGACCGCGTAACCCTCAGGAACACATGCGAACGGGGTCCGTGCGAACCTCCGCACGGACCCCGCTTCGCATTCTGTGGGACATCACCGCATCCGCGTGGCCCACTCCTGGACCTTCTTGATCCGCTCGCGCAGCTGCCCCGCCGTGGCCTCCGCGCTCGGCGGCCCGCCGCACACCCGGCGCAGCTCGGTGTGGATCACCCCGTGCGGCTTGCCGCTCTGGTGGACGTACGCGCCCACCATCGTGTTCAGCGACTTGCGCAGCTCCAGCAGCTCCTTGTGCGAAACCACCGGCCGCCGGTCGGCCGGCAGCTCCAGCAGGTCCGCCTCCGCGTCGGGCTTGCGCCGGCTGTGCGCGATCTGCCGCGACTGGCGCTTCTGCAGCAGCATCTGCACCTGGTCCGGCTCGAGCAGCCCGGGGATGCCGAGGTAGTCCTGCTCCTCCTCGCTGCCCGGGTGCGCCTGCATGCCGAACTCGGCGCCGTCGTAGAGGACCCGGTCGAAGACCGCGTCGGACTCCAGCGCCTCGAAGGACATCTGCTCGTCCTCGCCGGTGTCCTCGTCCTCCTGCTTGTTCGCCTCGTCCATCTCCTTCTCGGACTCGGCGTACGGGTCCTCCTCGCCCTGCTTCTTCGGCTTGTCGAGGACGTGGTCGCGTTCGACCTCCATCTCGTTGGCGAAGCCGAGGAGGTAGGGGATGGTCGGAAGGAACACGGACGCGGTCTCGCCGCGCCTGCGCGATCGCACGAAACGCCCGACGGCCTGCGCGAAGAACAGCGGGGTCGAAATCGTCGTCGCGTACACGCCGACCGCCAGCCTCGGCACGTCGACGCCCTCGGACACCATGCGGACGGCGACCATCCAGCGGTCGTCGTTCGCACTGAAGTCGTCGATCCGCTTCGACGCGCCGGTGTCGTCGGACAGGACGAGGGTCGCCTTGGTGCCGGTGATCTCGCGGATCAGCTTGGCGTAGGCGCGCGCCGAGTCCTGGTCGGAGGCGATGACCAGACCGCCCGCGTCCGGGATGCCCTTCCTGACCTCCGTCAGCCGCTGGTCGGCGGCGCGCAGCACGTTCGGCATCCAGTCGCCGCGCGGATCCAGCGCCGTGCGCCAGGCCTGCGAGATGGCGTCCTTGGTCATCGGCTCGCCGAGCCGGGCGGCGATCTCGTCGCCCGCCTTGGTGCGCCAGCGCATGTTGCCGCTGTAGGAGAGGAAGATGACGGGCCGCACGACGCCGTCGCCCAGCGCGTTCCCGTAGCCGTAGGTGTAGTCGGCGGACGACCGGCGGATCCCGTCGTTTCCCTCCTCGTACGCGACGAAGGGAATGGGGTTGGTGTCGGACCGGAACGGCGTACCGGTCAGGGCCAGGCGCCGGGTCGCCGGGTCGAAGGCCTCCAGGCAGGCCTCGCCCCAGGACTTCGAGTCACCGGCGTGGTGGATCTCGTCGAGGATGACGAGGGTCTTGCGCTGCTCGCAGCGGTTGCGGTGCAGCATCGGGCGCACGCCGACACCGGCGTAGGTGACGGCGACCCCGTGGTAGTCCTTGCTGAGCGGTCCCGCCGAGTACTCGGGGTCCAGCCGGATGCCTATCCGGGCCGCCGCGTCCGCCCACTGCTTCTTCAGGTGCTCGGTGGGGGCGACGACGGTCACCTGCTGCACCACGTGGTGGTGCAGCAGCCAGGAGGCGAGGGTCAGCGCGAAGGTGGTCTTGCCGGCGCCGGGCGTCGCGACCGCGAGGAAGTCCCGCGGCTGGGTCTCGATGTAGCGGTCCAGCGCTCCCTGCTGCCAGGCGCGCAGCTTGCTCGCCGTACCCCACGGGGCACGGCCGGGGAAGGCGGGTGAGAGGTGGTGGGAGGCGGTAGTAGTCACGGTCTCCGGTTCGGGCTCTCGGCGTACTCGCGTACTGGTGCGGGCAGTCGTACGTAGGACAACCGGGCCACCCTACCGGGACGGGCCCGCCCCTCGCGGAGGGACGGGCCCGTGACCTCGGGCGGTGCGGCGAGCGTCACATCGCTTCGTGCAGCGCCCGCAGCCGGCGCGCGATCTGCGCCACGTCCTCGAGGCTGCCGGTCGCCACCTCGATCACCAGCTTGTACGACTCGTCCTGATCGATGTCGATCATTTCGGTCCCGTTGAAGTCGAGGAACACGACGGTGCACATCCACGCCATGCGCTTGTTGCCGTCCACCAGGGGGTGGTTGACGGCGAGCGACTGGAGCAGCGCGCCGGCCTTCTCAAACAGGTCCGTGTACGCCTCGACCCCGAACATCTGGGACTGCGGCCGGTGCACGGCGGAGCTGAGCAAGCCCAGGTCGCGGACCGCGACCTGCTGTCCCGCCATGGCGAGCTCCGCCAGCTCCAGGGCTTCCTGGACGGTCAGGTACTTCACTCACTCCCCCAGGCGGCGCAGCAGGTCGGCGTGACCCTTGGCGTACTTCTCGCCCAGCCGGCGGACCGTCTCGCGGTCCGCCTCCTGTTCCAGGTAGCGGTCGATCGCCTGAAGCACTATGGCGTGCATGCTGCGGCCCTCTTCCTCAGCGCGGATCTTGAGGGCCTCTTGCTGGTCGTCGCGGAGACGCAGGTTCATCGCCATACCAAAACGGTACCACTTCGGCGGGGCCACCGTGGTACTACTCTGCGGCGGACGCAGGGGCCGGCTCCAGCCGGGCCGCGACCCAGGCTCCCACCAGCGCCACGCACGCCATCGGCAGGAAGACCACCACGAACGCGGCGGGGTGCGAGGGCGCTCCCCCGGCGGTGACGGCGTGCGCCGCCCCCACCGCGCCCCCGCCCAGCGCGGCGAACGCGGCCCCGCCCGCCGCCAGCAGGACCACGTTGGCCAGCGCGTCCGAGATCTGCAGCGACGCGGAGTTGGCCCCGACCTCCTCCGGCGCCGACAGCTTCAGCAGCAGCACGCTCGTCGAACCGATCACCAGGCCCATGCCCAGGCACCCCACCGCCCAGGCCAGCGCCAGCGTCCACACCGGCACGGACTCGATGAGCACGGCCGGCGCCGCGGCGATGGCGATCGCCACCATCACCATCCCGACCACCATCAGCCGCTCCCGGTACGGCGCCATCCGCCCCTTCGACTGCACCCACGAGCCGCCCGCCCAGGTCACCCCGCCCAGCGCCAGCGAGAACCCGGCCAGGGTCGGGCTCAGCCCCCGCTGGGTGACCAGCATCAGCGGTACGAAGCTCTCCGCCGCGATGAACGAACCCGCGGCCACCCCGCGCAGCAGCACCACCGACGGCAGGCCGCGCCGCGCCCGGTAGGTCCCGCGCGGCAGCAGCCCCAGCACGGCAGGCACCAGCAGGGCCGCGCCCGCCGCGGCCGGCAGCAGCGACAGCCACCGCAGGTCCTGCGCGGCGTACTGGAGCAGCCCGGCCCCGGCCGAGATGCCGAAGGCCAGCCGGATCCGCCGCCGGTCGAAGGCCACCCCCTCGCCGCCCACGGGCCCGGAGGCGGTCCGCCGTATGGCCGGCAGCGCGACGACGAGCGGCACCACGACCAGCACGGGTATGCCGAGGAACACCCACCGCCAGCCGAGGTGTTCGGTGACGGTCCCGGAGGCGAGCGGTCCGACGATCGACGGCACCACCCAGCTCGCGGCGAAGGCCGCCATGATCGCGGGGCGCAGCCGCTCCTCGTAGGCCCGGCTGACGACCACGTACAGGGCGACGATCACCAGCCCGCCGCCGAAGCCCTGCACGGCCCGGCCGAGCACGAACACCCACATCGTGCCGGCGGTCCCCGAGAGCACGAGTCCGGCCGCGAAGGCCGCGATCCCGCCGGTCAGCGGCCGCAGCGGCCCCTCCCGGTCGGCCCACTGCCCGGACAGGACCATGCCGAAGAGGCTGGTGGTGAAGTAGGCGGAGAAGGCGAAGGCGTAGAGCCCGATCCCGTCCAGCTCCCGGGCGGCGACGGGCATGGCCGTACCGACGGCGGTGGCCTCGAAGGCGATCAGGAAGATGACGGAGATGATCCCGACGCTGAGCGTCCGGTACGCGGGGCCGAGGATGCCGACGGGTGACGGGGTCGGCGGGACCGGTGCGGTCTTCTCGGGCACGCGGGGTTCGAGGGGGGCGCTCATCGCCCCAGCGTAAGGTGCGTACCTCTGCCGCGACCCTGTCAATTCGACCGATCCCGCACTCGGTCCGCAGACCTAGGCCGCCGGGGACCGTGAACGCCGCATGGCAGTCGTGTTGCGGCGCCCGCGCGGCCCTTCCCCCCGCCGGCGGGCGGCCGTACGGTCGTGCACATCACCACCCCAGAGCCGTGTGCCCGAGTGGTTGAGGGACTCGCCTGCAAAGCGAGTTACGCCGGTTCGATTCCGGTCACGGCTTCCAGACGGGCCGCTCAGGGCCAGGCGCTCCCTGAGCGGCCCCCACCATGCCCAGCGGCCTCCGGCCGGGTCCCGCCGCTCCGGAACCCGCCGGGCGGGGGCCTCACGGGCTCGGGCTGCCGCTGGGCTTCGGGCTCGCGGTGGCTTTCGGTTCCGGAAGTCCGGCGGCGTCGGCGGGGAGAGCGCCGTCGTTCACGCAGCCCAGCTCCTTGGCGACGGCCAGCGCCGCGGAGTGGGTGACGGCCAGGTAATCCTGAGCCGGAACGGCTTCACCTTCGCTCTCGCCGGACCGTGCCTGGAAGGCCACTGTGATCTGCAGAGGTATGTCCTGAGTCGAGCCGACTCGGGAGCTGACGCAGTCGAAGGTGAGGTCGACGTCCTTCCTCCGCACGGAGAGGTGCGCGTCCCCTGCGCCCACGCCCGGGAGGTCAGCCGGAAGCGCGGCATGCTTGCTGTAGGCAGTGAACATCAGTCGCACCGTGCGGTTGTGAAACCCTGCCGAACCCGAGACCTTGCATACCGGCTGGGGCATGTCCGGGATCTTCTTGCCTGCCTGGTACGCCTTCTCCATGGCCTGCGCGACTGCTCGGACGTCCGCGCCCCTGTCCTCGTCCGGCACCTGAAAGTCAGTGGACTGGAGCACCCGCTCCAGAGCCTGCCCACCCTGACCCGTGAAGAGCCCGGCACAGGCCTCCCCAGCGGTGAACAGTCTCGGAGCCGTAGAGCGCGGTGGCTGCTCCGGTTCCACGGTGGAGCAACCGGCAGCCGCCATACCGAGGACGGCGAGTGCGACAGCGGGAGTAGCCAACGGCCATCGCATCCGCTTGGGATTCACTTGGCGCCCTTCGTCTGCGGCTCGTGCCCCTGCTGCCGGGCGGTGGAGTTGCCGGTCTCGTATCCGACACGCATCGACTCGACGAAGTCGTTGCCGAAGTCGCTGTTCGGATCGACGTTGTGCCGCCTCATGAACTCCTTCATCGGCGCCTCCGCGCTGTGCTCGCCAGCCTGGAACATGGACTTGTTGCTGTCGTGCGTCTCGCCCTCGCTCTTGTCCTTGTGCTTCTCCACGGCCTTGTCCGACCACTCGCCGATGACCTGCGAGGCGGCCTGCTCCACGGCGCCGCTGCCGAGGTCCACGGCCATCGGCACCAGGACCGCCGCCGCGCCCGCCGCGGCCACCGTGGCGGGCAGGAAGGCGACACCGGCCGCAATGGCGGACGTCGTACCGAATTCGACCCAGGCGGACTGCTTCTCGTGCGCCTTCTCGTATTCCTCGTGCTTCTTCTCCCCGACCCCCTTGACCTGCTCCGCCCTGGACTCGTCGAGGATCCCCTGCACCTCGGCGGTCGTACGGATGGCCGCCCTCGCCTTGCCTTCATCGATCTTGCCCTCGTGCACGCCCTGACTCTCCAGAACGCTCACGGAATAGACGCGTTCCGCAGTGGACACCGTGGCGTAGGCGTCAGGGTGCTGCCCGAGCGCCGCGAGCAGGTCACGAGCCTCTTCGCGCCCGATGTCCGTGTGTGCTTGATTCTCACCGTGAGAATCGGTGAAGACGCTCTGCTTCGGATCGGTGGCCAGCGCGGCGTTGACGTCGTCGATGTAGCCGGCCGTCATCCGGCCCAGGCTGTCGGCAAGGGCCTCGTGCTGCTTGAGCAGCCCCGCGTCACCGCCGTACTGCGCCACGACCGACCTCATGATCTTCGCGGTGTCCTCGCTCCGCTTCAGCTCCGGTGACGGATCGTCCCAGGCGTGGCCGAGCGTCGCGGCTTCCAGGGCGTGGCCCAGGGCATCGGCCATGTGCTGCTTCGCCTTCTCCGTACCCTTGGCGTCCAGGTCGTGGGAGTCGTTCAGGCTCTCGTACCGCTCGTTGGCGAAGTAGTCCAGGTAGTTCGTGACGTCCTTGCCGAGGTTCGGTACGCCCGCCTTGACCGTCCCGTCCTGGTTGTAGGCGACCAGGTCCGTCTTTTCGCGCTTGAAGAACTCCGTTGCCGCTTCCGGGCTGTGCCCCAGCGCCTCCAGGAAGCTGTTCACGGGGTCGAAGCCGGCGCCGCTCCCGCCGGAAGGGTTGAACTGCGTCGGATTCAAGCCGTTGACGGCCTTGTTCTGGAAGAAGAACTGCTTGTCCTTCGCCTGGACCTGGGTGGCGTGATCCGCGATGGGGACGAGGAAGCGGGCGTCGTAGTTCCCGTACCGCATGATGCCGCCGAGGATCTGGTAGCCGAAGGGGTGGTTCCCGTCGTGCGGCACCAGCGGGATCCGCTCCGTCCCCAGACGCCTCAGGTCCTGGGCGAAACGGTCCGGAAGGTGTCGTGGGTGGTCGGGGTCGGTGGCGGTCGCGAGGTTGAGGCCCAGGTTCTGTTGCAGTTCTTGGATGTCCTTGAGGCGCTGCTGGTCGTAGCCCCGGGAGCCGGTGTCGACGGAGAGCTGCCCGAAGAATTCGAGCGTGCCCTTCGGGCCGAGCGCCTCGTAGAACGCGGTCGAGAACTCGGGAACTGCCTGATTGTCACTCAGGAGCTCGTTCAGCTCCACGAGCTCGTCGTGGGTGAGGCCGCGCCCCTTCTTCGCGAGTTCGGTGGCCCGGCCGGCCTGCTCGGCGTCGAGGCTCCCGTACTTCGGTCCGCTGAAGTCGTGCCCGTCGGTGACGTTGGCGCCGAGCATGCGGGCCAGCGACTGGTCGACGTCGTCGCAGTTGTCGATGATGGCGTCGATCTTCTGCTGCCACAGGGCCCGGTTCTCGCGCAGGGACTGCTGGTAGTCGGGGTCGTGGCGCGCCGCGTTCCGGTCGCCCTCGGTCGCGAGGGGGATCGCGGAGACCCGGCCGGAGGCGTCGACCTGGAAGCCGGCGGCGGGGGCCTCCTCGCCGGCGATCTTCTTCAGCTGCTCCTTGGACGACTTGAAGACGGCGAGGCCCTCGGTCAGGGCCTGGTGGACGCCCTTGGCCTCCTTGGCCGCGTCGTCGAACTCCTTGGCCGTCTTGGTGACGAACTCCCGCCCCACCCCGGCCGTGACCCCGCTCCACTGGGCCTTGTCCGCCTTGGCCTTCATCCCGTTGCGGGCCACCTCGGCCAGCTCGTCCAGCTTGTCGACCATCGCCTTCCAGTCGGTGACGGCCGTCTGGAGCTTGTCGACCGGTGCGTTGATCACGTTCTCGTACGTCAGCACGTGCCGTTACGCCTTCCTGTTACCGCGCGCCAGCGCTCTTCAGGGATGCCGCAGAGTCAGCTACTTGCTACTCACTACTTGAGGTACTTGTCGATCGCGGCGCTGGTGAAGTCCGCCACCAGGTGCTGCTCGTCCTTGGCGTGCGAGCGCACGGAGTAGTTCAGGCCGTTGGAGATGTTCGCGCAGGCGGCCACGAGGGTCTTCACCTGGCTCTCCCAGAGGTTGTTGACCTTGAGCAGGGCGGCTCCGCTCGCGAAGCCCTCCTTGCTGAGCGCGCCCGCGGCATCGGCGGTCGCGGTGGCGGCGTGCTTGCCGTCCGTCTGCAGCCGGGAGTGCAGCTTGTACGCCTCGGAGCCGATGCCGCCGATGTGGTCCTGGTTCAGCTCCAGGTCACCGGTGCCGCCACCGGGATCGGCGGGGACCCGGTTGAGCCGCATGGATACGTTGGCCGTGGCGGAGGCGCGCGCCGCCGACCATTCCTCGTCGAACGACATCGCGTGCACTCCCGTGTCAGGTGGGGCCGGATGGAACGACCAGATCGAGTCGGTCAGCGGTTGGTGCGCCGTACGACAACTGCGGTGACGGCTCCGCCGATCAACAGGCAAGCTCCCAGCCCGAGGCCGATCCAGGGCAGCATGCTGCCCTCGTCCTTCTTCTTCGCCTCGGCCCGGGGCGCAGGCGTGGCCGGGCCCTTCCCGTCCGGGGAGGCGGAGGGGGCCGCGGCGCCGGCGGCGGCGAGGTCGGGCAGCGGGAACACGTCCGCCGGACCGGGATCACCGGGCGTCGGCACGGCGATCCGGGGCCGGACGACCCCGTAGCCGACGTAGTCGTTCCGCTCGGCCCCGTCGACGGGCTTCCCGGCGGTGTTCAACAGGACCCGGAGCACCTGGTTGTTGGTCCAGTCGGGGTGCGCGGACCAGAGCAGGGCGGCGGAGGCGGAGGCGAGGGCGGAGGCGTCACTGGTGCCGTGGGTCTTGCACAGCCCTGTCTTGCCGGTGCAGGCCGTGACGATGTCGATGCCGGGGGCGGACAGGTCGATCTGCGGACCACGCTGCGACTCGTCCGTTGCCTCGCCCTTGGCGTCCACTGCGCCCACGCCGATGACACCGGGCGTCCCAGCCGGGTACTTGAGGGTCGCGTTCCCGTCGTTGCCAGCACCAGCGAAGATCAATTTTCCTTTCGAGAGCGCGTACTTGACCGCCTCCGCCCGCTCCCGATCGTCCTCCGGCTTGCCTCCGATGGCCAAGGAAATATTGATGATTCTGGCGTCCGAGTCTGCCGCATATCGAATGGCCGCGACCCAAGAGGGAGTTTTGATTCCGTCCATCACGTCGGGCACCCGGATCGGAAGAATCTTGGCGCCGGGTGCAAGCCCGTAAGCACCATCACCACTCGGGTGTTTCCCCGTGCCGGCGATCATGGCTGAGACACCGGTGCCGTGCCCGTTGTAGTCGTTGTCCTTGTCACCAGGGGCATCACCAACAGGGAAGACCGCGCCGGGAAGTACCTGTCCCTCAAGTTCGGGAATGCGGTTGACGCCGGTATCGATCACCGCAACGGTGATGCCCTTGCCGGTGCTGATCTTCCAGATGTCGTCAGCCTTCATGGCGTCGAGATGCCATTGCTGCGAGCGAATCGTGGCCGCGTGGGCCGGGGTCGCGGCGACCCCGGCCAGCAGCAGACCCACCAGGGCCGAGGTCGCCTTGCGCATGCGCATCCCGTGCAATGTCCGTTCTGCTCAGTCGATCACCGGCGGAACAACGCGACGGTTGCTCTGCCAGGTCTCTTCGTCCTCGGCCAGGTAGTCGGGGCGTTCGCCCCCCTGCTCCTCGCGCCGCTGTCCAGGTGTACGTGCGCCCGCACCCGCGTGACCCATGGCACCGGCTGCGCCGCCGTGACCGTTCCGGACGAGACCCGAACCGCCTTGGGTGAACGGCTGCCCGCCCGCCACCGGGCGACCGCCGACCGACCCTGCCGAGCGACCGCCGACGGTACCGCCAGGCTCCGTCGCCAGTCGACGGCCGACGGGGGACCCGGCCTGACCGCCGTGCGGACCGGCGAGTCCGGCGCCCATGCCACCGCCCATGCCGCGGCCGGCGTGCTGGCCTTCCGTGCCGATGACCGTGCCGCGCGGGAGGCCCGCGCCGGGGCCGTTCGGAGTCACCGGCCTCCCGCCCATGATCCCGGCGTCGCGCGGAGGAAGACCCGGCGGGCCGACGAGCTTGCCGCCCGGACCGTGGGGACCGGTCGGTCCCGCGAAGGGACCGCCGGGGCCGGTGAGCCCGGGGGCCTTCACGTTGCGGACCGGCGGGAGCGTCACAGGCGGGACGAACGGGCCGGGGGTGGGAAGGACAGGGCCCGGTCCACCGGGCACCGGCCCGGTGGGGAGACCGGTCGTCGGGGGCAGGGTCGGGTTCGGAGGCGCGATGACGCTGTCCAGGTCCACGTCGACCTCGCGGTCCGGCAGCCCCGGCAGGGGAGGCAACACAGAGCCTGTCGGCGGGGGCGTACCGTCCGGCTGCGGCGGGCGTCCCGGCACCGATCCGGGTTCCGTCGGGGAGACTCCACCGGGGCCCTCAGGCCTGCCGTACGAGGAACTGGACGAGCCAACGCCGCCTCCTCCCCCTCCGCCAGGCCTGGCGAGATCCTCCTGGCCGTAGACCATCGGCGGCACGAGCACCGGCGGAGGCGGCGGGAACGTCGGAACCTTCGCCTTGTCCATCTCCTTGGACGACAGGTCGTACCTGCCGGCCAGCTTGTTCATCGCGTCCACGGCCCGGGCGTGGTCGGCGTTCAGCTTCGCCACCGCGTCCATGCCCCGCGGCGTCTGGAGCTCGGCCCTGAGAGTGGCGTCGGCAGCAGCGTTGTAAGCGGGCATGTTGCCCTTACCGCCGGGGTCGGGCTTGACCTCGCTCATGACCTGGGCGGCTTCGGTCATCTGCTTGCCGCCGGCTTCGCTGTACTCGGCCAGCACCAGCGTGGCGCTGCCCATCTTGTTCACCCAGTCCGCGAAGGCGTCGGCGGCTTCACCTTCCCAGCCCTTGACCTTGTGCCTCTTGAGGTCGTCGCCGATCTTCTTGAGCGTGACCGATGCATCGGTGAGCAGCGCGCCCCGCGACCGCACCGCTTCGGGGTCGATCGCAGCGATCATCGCGTGGAGCTGTGCGTGCGTGTAGCCCTCGAAATTCGTCGCCATCAGACCACACCGCCCTTGTTCGTACCGTCTGCCTTGTCCGCGTACGGGTCGCGTTCCCGTACGTACTCATCGGTCGCCGTTTTGGCAATGGCGACCATGCGGCGCTTGGTCTCGTCGTCCACCTCGCCGTAGCCCTTGCCCGCCGACAGGATCGCGATGCCCAGGGCTTCGATCTGCCCCGCCAGCCCCTTCGACAGCTTCTTCAGCTCCGAGTGGACCGTCTTGTACGTGTTGAAGAGGGTCTCGGCCTCCGGGAAGTCCTTGCCCAGGGCGCCTGCCGGCAGGGTGCCGTCGGCCAGCTTGCCGTGGTCCGCCGGGGACTTCCCCAGTGACGTCAGGAGGCCGTCCACCACGACCTTGTAGTCCTTCAGCGAGTCGTACTCGACCTTCAGCGCAGCGGCCCGCGCCGACTGCGCCTCCGCCTGCTTCATGATCAAGGCCGCTGTGTCCGTTGAGGGACCGTCAAACAATGTTGGCCCGTTGTCCGCTGCCATGATGGCCTCCCCGACTCCCCGTCTCCCCGTAGGCGCGGCGTCTCCGCCGCTCCCCGTCCCCGTTCACAACCGTTCGCACGCGCGCGTGGACGGTCGTACTGATCACTCTAGCGACCGGTACCGACAGCCCCAAGCCCAGGATTGCACGTGCAATGCGGGTCACATGGTCACGAGTTGGGTGCCGCCACCGCCGCAGACGGCCGGATCGGGAGCCTGTTCACCGGCCGGCCCGTGGCCGCGCGCACCGCAGAGGCTACCGCCGCCGGGGCCGTCACCACAGGGATCGCGCTCGCCGCCTTGGCCCCGAAGGGCGCCACCACGTCCCGTTCCTCGACCAGTTTGACGATGCGGACCACCGGCGCGTCCAGCGAGGTCGGCAGGGTGTAGCCCGTCAGGTCCGGGTGGCGGACCAGGCCCGAGACCGTACGGAGGTTCTCCGTGAGGGCCGCGCCCACGCCCTGCGTGACGCCCGCCTCGATACGGGCCGCCAGCTGGCGGGGGTTGAGGATGCGGCCCACGTCCTGGGCCACGGCCAGCTCCACCACCCGTACCGAACCCAGCTCGATGTCCACGTCCACCACCGCGCGGATCGCGCAGAACGCGAGGCCGACGAAGGCGTCGCCCTGGCCGTCCGCGTCCAGGGGCTCCGTCGGGTGCGGGCGGCACTGGGCGGTCGCCCAGAGTTCCTTGCCCTCCATCGCCTCGGGCACCGTCATCGAGAAGGCACCGTCGTACGAGGTGATCCGGCCGTCCGTGATCTGCAACAGCTCCGTGGACATGCCCAGCTTGTGGGCCATCGGCTGGAGGAGCTGTGTACGGACCATCTTCGCCGCCCGCTCGACCGCGCCGCCCGACACCCACGTGTGGCGGCCGTGCGCCGACGGACCCGCCGGCGGCTGGTCGGTGTCGACCGGGGCCATCACCACCTCGTCGACGCCCAGCGTCTCCTGGACGATCTGGCGGGCGAGCGTGGCGAAGCCCTGGCCGGTGTCGACCGCCGCGCAGATCACCGTCGCCACGCCGTCGACGACCTTGACCGTCGCCGTCGACACCTCGTCGGTGCCCTCGGCGCCGAGCATGTGGACCATGCCGACCCCGTACCCGACGCCGCGCCGCACCGCGCCCGGCTCGCCCGCGCCCTCGGGGCCGCCCGGCAGCAGCCACTCGTCCTCGGGGGTGTCCTTCGGCAGGGCGGGCAGCTCGAAGTCGCGGACCGCGCGCAGCAGTTCCGCCACCGGAGCCGGGCAGGTCACGGTCTGGCCGGTGGGCAGCAGGTCGCCCGTCGCCAGGACGTTGCGCATGCGCAGTTCCGCGCCGTCGATGCCGAGGGCCGCCGCGAGCTTGTCCATCTGCCCCTCGTACGCGGCGCACACCTGCATCGCGCCCTCACCGCGGACGTGGCCCGACGGCGGGTTGTTGGTGCGCACCGCCCAGCCCTCCACGAAGGCGTGCGGGACGACGTACGGGCCGCAGGCGAAGGCCACCGCCGCCGCCAGCGACTCCGCGGACGCGTCGGCGTACGCGCCCGCGTCCATCAGGATCTGCGCCTCGACCTTGACCAGCCGGCCCTCCGCGTCCGCGTGGTGGCGGTAGCGCAGCAGCGTCGGGTGCCGGTGCGTGTGGCCGAGGAAGGACTCCTCGCGGGTGGCGACCATCTTCACGGGGCAGCCCGTCCGCAGGGCCAGCAGGCCCAGCGGGAGCTGGAAGGCCGCGTCCTCCCGGTCGGCCGTCGCACCGGGGACGCCGGTGACGACGACCCGTACGCGGTCGGGCTCCAGCCCGAAGCAGGCCGCCGCCAGGTCGCGGTCGGTGTGCGGGTCGGTGGAGGCGGTGTACAGCTCGACGCCGCCGTCCGGCCTCGGCACGGCCAGGCCCGCCTCGGCCCCGATGGGCGCCGGGTCCTGGCGGCCGATCCGGTAGAGGCCCTCGACGACGACCTCTCCGGTCGCCTCCGGGTCGCCGTAGCGCAGCGGGATGTGCCGGATCAGGTTGCCGTCGGGGTGCAGGGCGGGCGCGCCGAAGGACTGCTCGGGGTCGGTGACCGGGTCGAGGAGTTCGTACTCGACGGCGATGGCGGCAGCGGCGAGCCGCGCCGTGTCGGGGTGGTCGGCGGCGACGGCGGCGATGGGCTCGCCGTGGTGGCGTACGACGTCGTGGGCGAAGACCGGGCGGTCGGCGACCCGGCGGCCGTGCGTGGTCGCCCCGGGGACGTCGGCGTGGGTGACGACGGCGCGGACGCCCGGCATGGCGGCGGCGGCCGAGGTGTCGATGGACAGGATCCGGGCGTGGGCGTGCGGGGAGCGCAGCACGGCCGCCCAGAGGAGGCCCTCGGCCCACAGGTCGGCGGCGTAGGGGAAGGTGCCCTCCGTCTTGGCGCGGGTGTCGGAGGCCGGGACGGAGACGCCGATGCCGCGCGGTGCCTGCTGCTCCGCGGTGTCCTCCGCCGGGGCCGCCAGGGCCGTCACCGTGGTGTTCAGCGCCGTCGTCGCCGTCGCCGCGTCCTGCCCGCTCACGCCGTGCCTCCGTGGTGGATGCCGCCCTCGCCGGGCGCTGCCTGGTGCGGGATGCGCGGCTCCGGGGAAGTCTGCGGGGCCGCGGACTCGGCCGCCGTGCCGGACGCCGCCGCCTCGCGTTCGGCCACGACCTCGCGCACGGCGTCGATGACCCCCGCGTAGCCGGAGCAGCGGCAGAGGTTGCCGCACAGCGCCTGGCGGGTGTCCAGCTCGCTGGGGGCGTGGTTGCCCTCCAGCAGGTCATGGATGGTCATGGCCATGCCGGGGACGCAGAACCCGCACTGGACCGCGCCCGACCTGCACAACGCTTGCTGCACGTCCGACAGTTCCCCGTCGGTCGCCAGACCCTCGACGGTCCGGACCTCGCTGCCGGCGGCCGTTGCGGCCGGGACGAGGCAGGAGGCGACGAGACGGCCGTCGACCTGCACGGCGCAGGCGCCGCATTCGCCCTGCGAGCAGCCGTCCTTGGCGCCGGCGAGGCCGAGGCGCTCGCGCAGCACGTAGAGGAGGGACTCGCCGATCCAGGCGCCGGTGACCGGGCGGTCGGCGCCGTTGACGCGCAGGACGTAGGAGGCGTGCGGGTGCTCGTGGTGGGCGACGGCCCCCGCTGCGGTTCCTTCTTCGTACGCCGGCTCCCCGGGCGGGAGACCTTCGGCGGTACCCGCGTCCGGAGGTGCCACGGCGAGATCGGCGGTGCCCTCGTCCGGCGTGGGCGCGGCCTGGGTGTCCTCGGGGTCCGGGGCGCCCTCTGCGGGCCCCTGCCCGTCCACCGGCCCGTGCTCCGCCCCGCCCGCCTCGGACGCGTGACCCGGCTCGGGCGCGTGACCCGGCTCGGACCCGTAGCCCGGCTCGGACGCATGACCCGGCTCGGACGCGTAGCCCGGCTCGGACGCATGACCCGGCTCCGGCGCGTGCCCCGCCTCGGACGCGTAGCCCGCCTCGGACGCATGACCCGGCTCGGACGCATGACCCGGCTCGGGCAGGTGACCGGGCTCCGGCGCGTGGCCGGAGTCGTGCCCGGTCTCCGGGGCGTGGCCGGGGCCCGGCTCCGGGGCGTGGCCGAAGGCGGCGAAGCCGTGGCCGTCGCTGTCGCCGGGCCGTGCGGGCGCGGCGGGGGGCGCCACCGCGGCCCGGTTCACGCCGAAGAGGTCGAACACCGCCGGGGGTGCGTCGGGGGCCCCGCCCGGCTCGGCGGCTTCGGCGCCGGGGTGCGGCCGTTCCCCGGCGACCGGTGCGGCCGCCGGGCCGTGCGCGGCCTCGATGTCGTGCGGGGCCGGCTCGCCCTCCGGCAGGGGGGTGCCCACGCCGGGGCCGCCCAGCACGCGCGGGCGGAAGCCTGCTCCGGCGCCGCCCGCCGGCCGTGCGGAGGCCGCGTCCGCGGCGGCGGCCGCCACCGCGTCGTCGGTGCCCGGCAGCGTGCCGGGGTCGTGGTCCCCGCCCGGCTGGGCGTAGCCGCGGGCGGCGTCGAAGTCGGGGTGGTTCGCCCACGGGGCGGGGGCGCCGCCCGGCAGGGTCGCCGGGGCCTGGCTCCAGTCGGCCGCGTAGGCGCCCTGTCCGAAGTCCTCGGGCTGGCCGGGGACCTCCGGCACGGCCCACTGGCCGGTCGCGGAGGCATCGCCCCCGGGTTCGTCGTGCGCGGCGTCGGGGAAGCGCCACTCCGCGGTGGCGCCCGGGTCGTGGCCGGTCTCGGCCGCGGTCTGATCGGCCGCTGCCGGGTCCGCGTAGCCGGAGGAGGCGAAGGCGGCGGCAACCGAGGCCGGGATCGGGATCGACGCCGGGATCGGTCCGCCGACGGGGGCCGGGCCGGGAGCCGGTTCCGGCTGCGCGGCCGTGCCCGCCTCGGGCCACTGGACCGGGATGCCCCAGGTGCCCGTGGCCGCCGGATCCGTGGTGGCGGAGCCCAGCGGCACGATCATCGGCGGCGGCACGTATCCGTGCCCGGGGGCGGCCAGCGGCTCGCCGGTGTCGAGCGCGTCCAGCATGTCCTGGGGCAGCTTCACGAAGGCCGTCGCGTCGGAGTCGTACTCGCCGCCGTGCGGCACCGGCTCCCAGCCCCAGTCGGATCCCGTCGGGCCCGTGTCGCCCGGGCCCCCAGTCGCTCCGCTCACGTACCCGTTCCCGTTCCCACTCATGAGGTCAGCGCCCTCCCCAGGGCCCTCCGTGCCAGCACGGCGACCGTCCGCCGCAGATGCAGTACGCCCGGGGCCACCGGTTCCCCCTGGTCGGGTACGCAGGCCGCCGCGACGTAGTCGCCGAAGGCCTCCAGCGCCTCGGGGGCCAGGGCCCGTTCCCCGTCCCAGTCGATCAGCGAGGCCACCCACTGCTCGGCCTCCAGCGGCCGCAGCGGCATCGGGGCGACCGCACCGATCGCACAGCGCACGCCCCGGCGCGCGGGGTCCAGTACGAGCCCCACGGACGCGACGGCGCGGCCCGGGCCCGTGCGCCCGGTGGCCTTGAGGAAGACCTGCGGGGCGTGCAGCAGCGGCACCCGCACGAAACCGATCAGTTCGCCGGGCCGCAGCATCTCCCGGCCGGCCAGCAGGTGCGAGACCGGGATCTCCCGCTGCCCGACCGGGCCGACGATGACGAGGACGGCCTCCAGCGCGGCCAGCACGGGCAGCGCGTCACCCGTCGGCGCGGCGGTGGCGATGTTCCCGCCGAGGGTTCCGGCGTTGCGGATCTGCGGGGGCCCGGCGGCGCGCGCGGCGGCGGCCAGGGCGGGGATCAGAGCGGCGAAATCCGGCCGCCCCATCCGTGCGTGGGTGAGGCCCGCGCCGAGCAGGGCGTGCCCGTCCTGGTACTGCCAGCCGCGGATCTCGTTGATGCGGCCGAGGCCCACCAGGGCGGCGGGCCGCAGCAGCCCGGCGTTGACGGCGGCCATGAGGTCGGTGCCACCGGCGACGGGCACGGCGGCGGGCATGGCGGTGAGCGCCGCCACGGCCTCGTCGAGTGAGACCGGCAGCGTCACGGACTGCGCCGGCTGCGGCCCCTGCGGTGCGTGCACTGCGTGCGGTGCGTGCGTGGTCAACCCAGCTGCCCCTTCCCGATGTCCCGGTCCCGGCGCTCGCGCCTGTTCCGCCGTACGGTACGTGCTCACCGCCGGGACGTGGCAACTCTGGCACATCTTCCGTACGGCCCGGCGCGAGGGTCGGCCGGGCGCCCCGGCGCACCCCCGCCACCGCTTCCCCGCACGTCACCGGCGCCCCGGTCCCGCCCAGGTCACCCGATCGTCCGCTTTTCCCCGTATAAGCGGAAATCTAGGAAGAGTTCCTCTTCCCGTCGTCACACGTTCGGCGGGGTTCCCTCCTTCGGGCGTCCGAGCACGCCCGGGCGTTTCTGCCACGGCAGCGGGCCGCCCGGTGGCCGGTAGCCGACCCCGAGCGCGTCCAGTCGCGCGTAGTGCCCCGCCATCCGCGCCTCGAACCCCGCGAAGTCGCGCTCCTCGGGCGCCGCCCGCCGCGACCACACCACCTCGGCGAAGGCGGCCAGCCGCGGGAACACCTGGTAGTCGACGCGGTCCTGGTTCTCCGTCACCTCGGTCCACACGTTGGCCTGCGCCCCGAGCACGTGGGCGGCCGCCCGCTCCGACAGCTGCGGCGGTACGGGCTCGAAGCGGTAGACGTCCTCCAGCGAACGGACGTAGGAGATCGGCATCGGCTCCTGCCCGCCCGGCGCCTGACGGTAGTCCAGGTAGACGTGCTGCTCGGGGCACATGACCACGTCGTGCCCGGCCTCGGCCGCGGCGACGCCGCCCGCGTAGCCCCGCCAGGAGGACACCGCCGCCCCGGGCGCGAGCCCGCCCTCCAGGATCTCGTCCCAGCCGATCAGCCGTCGCCCCCGCGCGGCGAGCCAGCCGTCGAAGTGCCCGATGAACCAGGACTGGAGCCCGTCCTCCCCGTCCACGCCCAGCTCCCGGATCCGCGCCTGGGCGGCCGGGGAGGACCTCCACTGGGCCTTGGGGCACTCGTCGCCGCCGATGTGGACGAAGGGCGAGACCTCGGCGGGGAAGAGGTCCAGCAGCTCCTCGAAGACCCCTTCGTAGAAGCGCAGCACGGCTTCGGTGGGTGCGAGCACGTTCTCGCTGATGCCCCAGTCGTCCCACACCCGCAGGGCGGAGGTGTCGACGACGTCGGTGTTCCCCAGCTCCGGGTACGCGGCGATCGCGGCCTGCGAATGCCCCGGCACGTCGATCTCCGGGACCACCCGCACGTGCCGCTCGGCGGCGTACGCGACGATCTCGCGGAGGTCGTCCTGGGTGTAGTAGCCGCCGTGCGGGGTCTCGTTCCACAGCGGGGAGGCCCGGTGCCCCCACCGGCTGCGCGCCCGCCACGCCCCCGCCTCGGTCAGCCGCGGGTACCGCTTGATCTCGACCCGCCAGCCCTGGTCGTCCGTCAGGTGCAGGTGCAGCACGTTGAGCTTGTGCGCGGCGAGCAGGTCGATGTACCGCAGCACGCCGTCCTTGGGCATGAAGTGCCGGGCGACGTCGAGCATCAGGCCGCGCCAGCCGAACCGGGGGGCGTCCGTGATCTCCGCGTACGGCAGGCTCCAGGCGCGGCCGGGCAGCGGGGCCCTGCGGTAGGCGCCCGGCCCCAGGAGCTGACGGAGCGTCTGCGTCGCCCAGAACAGCCCGGCCTCGCCCGCGGCGGTCAGCTCGACGCCCGTGGCGTCGACCGTGAGGGCGTACGCCTCCGGGGATCCGGCGGGGTCCGGGTCGAGGCGCAGCCGTACGTCGGCGGTCCCGCCCGGCCGGGCGGCCGGCAGGTCCCAGCCGGTGGCCGCGCCGAGCTCGCGGCGCAGCCGGCGGGCGGCGCCCTCGGCCCCGGGCCCGGCGCCGAGCTGGGGTTCGGGCCCGAACTCGAAGCGGAGGCCGTCCTCGTGGAGGACGGCGGTCCGGGGGGCGGGGATCAGGTCCATGCGTCAGCCCTTCGCAGCAGCCCGTTGCATCCTGCGCAACAGCCGTTTCGAAGGATGCTCCTCAGCGCAGACCCTAGTACGCCGAAGGCCCCCCGGGTACGCCACTGCGCACCCAGGGGGCCTCGGTCCTGCGGGAACGACCGGCCGCGGGCCGGGCAGCCGGGCCCCGGGATCGGGCCGGACGGCCGGACGCGGGAGCCGGACTACTTGCCCTTGCCGCCCTTGTCCTTGTCCCCGCCGGGACCCATGGACTCGTAGATCTCCTTGCACATGGGGCAGACGGGGTACTTCTTCGGGTCCCGTCCCGGTACCCAGACCTTGCCGCAGAGCGCGACGACGGGGGTCCCGTCGAGCGCGCTCGCCATGATCTTGTCCTTCTGGACGTAGTGGGCGAAGCGCTCGTGGTCGCCGTCACCGTGCGACACCTGCGGCGTCGGCTCTACGAGGGTCCCCGTGCCAGTCCCGCGCTCGGGCTCAAGAGTGCTCATGGACCCAGGGTACTGAACCCCGGCCGCGTCAGTTGAGCGACGGGTCGTCCGGATAGGTGGCGACCATCGCAAGGTCACTGCGCTGGCGGCGCAGCACCGCCCTCCACAGCCGTTGCGGATCGGGGAACGACACGTCACCGGGCTCCGACTCCACGACGTACCAGGCGCCCTCGCCCACCTCCGCCTCCAGCTGGCCCGGCCCCCATCCGGAGTAGCCGGCGAAGATGCGCAGGCTGCCGAGGGCCGCGGCGAGCAGTTCCGGCGGGGTCTCCAGGTCGACCAGCCCGATCGCCCCGTGCACCCGGCGCCAGCCGAGGGGGCCGTCCTCGCCGGGGATGACCGCGATCCCCAGGGCCGAGTCGAGCGCCACCGGGCCGCCCTGGAAGACCACGCCGGGGTCACCCGCCAGGGGGGCCCAGGGCAGCAGGACGTCGCCGACGCCCACCGGGGTCGGCCGGTTGAGGACCACGCCGAGCGAGCCCTGCTCGTCGTGATCGAGCAGGAGCACCACGGCCCGGTCGAAATTCGGGTCCGCGAGGGCGGGCGTGGCCACGAGCAGTCTCCCTGTGAGGGAGGACACCTCGGTCATGCCGCCATGATCTCGCACATTCGCCGTTCCGGGGGCGCGGGCGGCGAGATCGGACCGTACGCAGCTCAGGGCGCACGGCGGCGGAGCGGGAGCAGGCGCGCGGACGCAGGCGGAACGCAACACTCCGCCATGGGATGGGTACGGAGGGTGCTGTACCGAATTCATGACAGTCCTACGGCCGCGTCAGCCATACAAACAAAGGGGTGGTGACCCTTACTCTTTTCCCTGGCCCCCTGCCCACCCCTCCCGGAACGCGAGATTCATGACCGGCATCAGTGACGATGTACTGCTTGTCCACGGCGGCACCCCGCTCGAGGGCGAGATCCGAGTCCGCGGTGCGAAGAACCTCGTACCCAAGGCCATGGTCGCCGCGCTGCTCGGCAGTGGACCCAGTCGGCTGCGCAACGTTCCCGACATCCGTGACGTGCGCGTCGTGCGCGGTCTGCTCCAGCTGCACGGGGTGACGGTCCGTCCCGGCGAGGAGCCGGGCGAGCTGGTGCTCGACCCCACCCACGTCGAGAGCGCGAACGTCGCCGACATCGACGCGCACGCGGGCTCGTCGCGCATCCCGATCCTCTTCTGCGGCCCCCTGCTGCACCGCCTCGGGCACGCCTTCATCCCCGGCCTCGGCGGCTGCGACATCGGCGGACGGCCGATCGACTTCCACTTCGACGTGCTCCGCCAGTTCGGCGCGACCATCGAGAAGCGCGAGGGCGGCCAGTACCTGGAGGCCCCGCAGCGGCTGCGCGGCTGCAAGATCCGCCTCCCCTACCCGTCGGTCGGCTCGACCGAGCAGGTGCTGCTGACGGCCGTCCTGGCCGAGGGCGTCACCGAGCTCAGCAACGCCGCGGTGGAGCCGGAGATCGAGGACCTCATCTGCGTCCTGCAGAAGATGGGCGCGATCATCTCCGTCGACACCGACCGGACCATCCGGATCACGGGTGTCGACAGCCTCGGCGGCTACAACCACAAGGCCCTCCCGGACCGTCTGGAGGCCGCCTCCTGGGCGTCCGCCGCCCTGGCGACCGGCGGCAACATCTACGTGCGCGGTGCCCAGCAGCGCTCGATGATGACCTTCCTGAACACCTTCCGCCGGGTCGGCGGCGCGTTCGAGATCGACGACAACGGCATCCGCTTCTGGCACCCGGGCGGCCCGCTCAAGGCCATCGCGCTGGAGACGGACGTGCACCCCGGCTTCCAGACCGACTGGCAGCAGCCGCTGGTCGTGGCCCTGACGCAGGCCTCCGGCCTCTCGATCGTCCACGAGACGGTCTACGAGTCCCGGCTCGGCTTCACCTCGGCGCTCAACCAGATGGGTGCTCACATCCAGCTGTACCGCGAGTGCCTGGGCGGCAGCGCGTGCCGCTTCGGCCAGCGCAACTTCCTGCACTCGGCGGTCGTCTCCGGCCCCACCAAGCTGCAGGGCGCCGACCTGGTCATCCCCGACCTGCGCGGCGGCTTCTCGTACCTCATCGCGGCCCTGGCGGCCGAGGGCACCTCGCGGGTCCACGGCATCGACCTCATCAACCGCGGTTACGAGAACTTCATGGAGAAGCTCGTGGAGCTGGGCGCGAAGGTCGAACTGCCGGGCGGCGACCTCGTCTGACGCCCCGCCCGGGCGCCCCGCACCGGCGCCTGACGCACCGTCCGCACAGCCCCCCGGGCCCCGCAAGGGCCCGGGGGGCTTTCCCGTGGGCCCGAGGCGGGCGGGGCGGGGCCCACGGGGCCCCTGGGGCCCCTCAGGAGGCCCTGGCAGGCGCCTCGTCGGGCCGGGGGGCCCGGCGGGCGTCCGGCCGGCCCGGGGCCCGGACAGGCCGAAGGGCGGCCATCCCCACCGGGGATGGCCGCCCTTCGCCGTTCTGCGCAAAGCTGCGCCACTACTCGCCGTCCCGAAGGCCTGTGCGGCCTTCGGCGCCGGGGCAGGACTACTTGCCCTTGGCGGCTTCCTTGAGCTTGGAGCCCGCGGAGACCTTCACGCTGTAGCCGGCCGGGATCTGGATGGGGTCGCCGGTCTGCGGGTTGCGCGCGGTGCGAGCGGCACGGTGGGTGCGCTCGAAGGTCAGGAAGCCGGGGATGGTGACCTTCTCGTCGCCCTTGGCGACAATCTCGCCGACGGTCTCGGCGAGCGCGGCCAGAACGGCGTCGGCGTCCTTGCGGGTCACCTCGGCGCGCTCGGACAGAGCGGCCACCAGCTCACTGCGGTTCATGTTGTACTCCCGTGTTCAACTTGCCTTAGAGGCGTGAGATCGAAGCCGATGCTGCCAGGGCCCTCGGACAGTCCCCGGACCCGGGTCTGAACGTCAGACCCTCTCGCCCGGTTACGCATCCTGCCCCCACCAGCGGCGGGAAAGCCAATCCGGCACCCGCCGGGGTCACACGAAAAGCGCCACAGTCACGCCGCGGTGACGCTCCGTCCGCACTCGCCGGATGCGGACCGCGGACCTCGCGGGCATCCCCGCAACCCTAGAGGCGCCCCACCGGGCCCGCATCTCGCGACGCGCCGGGACCGGAGGGCCGTGAGGGCCGTCACAGACGGCCCCCGGCCCCGCCGAGCGCCCGTCAGACGGCGGAGGCCGCCTTGCGGACGGCGCCGGCGACCGCACCCGCGACCTTGTCGTTGAACACCGAAGGAATGATGTAGTTCGCGTTCAGTTCGTCCTCGCCGACCACGTCCGCCAGGGCGGTCGCGGCGGCCAGCATCATCTCCGTGTTCACGGTGCGGGACTGGGCGTCCAGCAGGCCGCGGAAGACACCCGGGAAGACCAGCACGTTGTTGATCTGGTTGGGGAAGTCGGAGCGCCCGGTGGCCACGACAGCGGCGGTCTGACGGGCGACGGCCGGGTCCACCTCGGGGTCCGGGTTCGCGAGCGCGAACACGATCGCGCCCTCGGCCATGGCCGCCACGTCCTCGCCGGAGAGCACGTTGGGAGCCGAGACGCCGATGAAGACGTCGGCGCCGACCACGGCCTCCTTGAGGGTGCCCGTGTAGCCCTCGGGGTTGGTGTTGTCGGCGATCCAGCGCAGCGGGGAGTCCGGGGCCGCGTCGACGAGGTCGGGGCGGTCCGCGTGCACGACACCGTGGATGTCGGCACTGACGGCGTTCTTGACGCCCGCCGCGAGGAGCAGCTTGAGGATGGCCGTACCGGCCGCGCCGGCGCCGGACATGACGACCTTGACGTCGCCAACTGCCTTGCCCACGACGCGAAGTGCGTTGGTGAGCGCCGCGAGCACGACGATCGCGGTGCCGTGCTGGTCGTCGTGGAAGACGGGGATGTCGAGGGCCTCGCGCAGCCGGGCCTCGATCTCGAAGCAGCGCGGCGCGGAGATGTCCTCCAGGTTGATGCCGGCGAAGCCCGGGGCGATCGCGCGGACGATCTCGACGATTTTGTCGGTGTCCTGGGTGTCGAGGCAGATCGGCCACGCGTCGATGCCCGCGAAGCGCTTGAAGAGGGCCGCCTTGCCCTCCATGACGGGCAGGGCGGCCATCGGGCCGATGTTGCCCAGGCCCAGGACGGCGGAGCCGTCCGTCACGACTGCGACGGAGTTGCGCTTGATGGTCAGGCGGCGGGCGTCCTCGGGGTTCTCGGCGATCGCCATGCACACGCGGGCCACGCCCGGGGTGTAGATCATCGAGAGGTCGTCACGGTTGCGGATGGGGTGCTTGGACGCCATCTCGATCTTGCCGCCGAGGTGCATCAGGAAGGTACGGTCCGAGACCTTGCCGAGGCTGACGCCCTCGATGCCCCGCAGCTTCTCGACGATCTCGTCGGCGTGCGCGGTGGAGGTCGCGGCGATGGTGACGTCGATCCGGAGCTTCTCGTGCCCGGAGGCGGTCACGTCGAGGCCGGTGACCGAGCCGCCGGAGGACTCCACGGCGGTGGTGAGCTGGGAGACCGCGGTTCCGCTCGCGGGCACTTCCAGGCGGACCGTCATCGAATACGAGACGCTGGGCGCCGTTGCCATGGCCGTGTTCCTCTTCTGTCCCTGGTTTTCGCTGTACACACAGGGTCCCGCGCTGCACCGGCCGAGAACGTGCCGGGTGCGGCAGGACCTGTTGTCCGATCGTCCCACCTACCAGCCGGTACAAGGTAACCAGCTACAAACTTCGGAAAGACTCTTCCACCATACGAGATAGTAGGGCCCGGTGGAATGGTGGATTGACACAAAACAGGTCCGCGTCCTCCACCTGGTGGAGGACGCGGACCTGTTGATTCGTCTGGCGGCACCGACCCGCCATGCTCGCCTCGCGGCAAGTGGTCGCTCTGAGCGACGAAGGTTGGGCCCGGGGGCTTGGATCGAGTCGGTGCCGTAACCCAGGCTAACAAAGGATCGCCGAATGCGAGCCCCCTCCCGCCCTCCGGTTCTCATCCCACGCGCCTGGCCGCGGGCCAACCGGCCGTACGGTGGCGCCCGCCGCCGCGGGAGCCGGTGTCCGCTACGGCTTGAGCAGCTCCGGCACCCCGTCCGCGTCCGGCCGGTCCCGCTTCGCCGCCACCACCGTCAGCTGCTGCGTCGCACGCGTCAGCGCCACGTACAGCACCCGCAGCCCCGCCGGGGACTCGTCCGCGATCTCCGCCGGGGAGACGACCACCGTCGCGTCGTACTCCAGGCCCTTGGCCTCCAGGCTGCCCAGGGCCACCGCCCGCCCGCCCAGGCCGGCGAGCCAGCCCGCGGCCTCCGCGCGCCGGTCCATGGCGGTGACCACGCCCACGGTGCCGTCCACCTGCTCCAGGAGCCTGCGCGTCTCCTCGCGCACCGTCTCGCCCAGGTCACCCGCGGCGGCCGTGAAGCGGGGCTCCAGACCCGTGGAGCGGACCGCCGACGGCGGCTCCATGCCGGGCATCGCCAGGCGCAGCACCCGGGCCGCGACCTCGGCGACCTCCGCCGGGTTGCGGTAGTTCACCGTGAGGGTGAACCGGCGGCGCGGCCGGCTCCCCAGCGCCTCGTCACGGGCGGCGGCCGCCTCCTCGGGGTCGGTCCAGGAGGACTGCGCCGGGTCGCCGACCACCGTCCAGGTGCCGTGCCGGCCCCGGCGGCCCACCATCCGCCACTGCATGGGCGTCAGGTCCTGGGCCTCGTCGACGATGACGTGCGCGTACTCGGTGCGCTCCGCCGCGAGCCGCTCGGCCCGCTCCCACTGGGTCTCCTCGCGGGTCGGCATCAGCTCCTCCAGCCCGCTCAGCTGGTCGAGCGGGTCCAGCTCCCGCTTGCGCCGCGGCCGGGCCGGGGCGCCCAGCAGCTGCTGCAGCTCGTCCAGCAGCGCCACGTCGTGCACCGACAGCGGCCCCTTGCCGTCCGGGCCCACGCGGCGCAGCGAGCGGGCCAGCTGGCGGGTCTCGCGCGGGTTCAGGTCCCGGCGGGACCAGCGGCCGAGCCGCCGCTCGTCCGCCATCGCGGCGAGCACCCCGCGCGGGGTCAGCTCGGGCCACCAGGCGTCCAGGAAGCCGACGAAGGAGTCCTCGGTGGAGATGTCCTCGTCGAAGGCGGAGCGCAGCTCGGCGGCCAGCTCCGGGTCGCTGTGCCGGCCGGCGCTGCCGGACTTCGCGTACAGGGCGTCGAGCAGCAGCTTGCGGGCGCGCGGGCGCAGCAGGTTGACGGGCGCGGTGCCGCTGAGGACGTTCTGCCGGATCCGGTTCAGCTCGGCGGCCTCCAGCTCCTGGCGGCGGCCGAAGGCCACCACCCGCAGCCGGTCGGGTGCCGCACCCAGCTCCAGGGCCCCCCGTACGGCCTTGCGGAGCACCTTGAGCATCCGGGAGGAGCCCTTGATCCGGGCCACGGCCGGATCGTCGTACGTGGTCGCCTCCGCCCCGTCGACGAGCGAGCCCAGGGCCCGGATGGCGACCTGGCCCTCCTCGCCGAGCGAGGGCAGGACGCCCTCGGTGTAGGCGACGAGCAGCGGTGTCGGGGAGACGATCAGGATGCCGCCGGAGTAGCGGCGCCGGTCCTGGTAGAGCAGGTACGCGGCGCGGTGCAGGGCGACGGCCGTCTTGCCGGTGCCCGGGCCGCCCGCCACCTCGGCCACGGAGGCGGCGGGCGCGCGGATGACGAGGTCCTGCTCGGCCTGGATGGAGGAGACGATGTCCCGCATCGAGTGCGTACGGGCCCGGCCGAGCGCGGCCATCAGGGCGCCGTCGCCGATGACGGGCAGTTCCCGGCCGCCGAGGGAGGCGGTGACCTCGGGGCGCATCAGGTCGTCCTCGACGCCCAGCACCTTGCGGCCCTTGGAGCGGATGACGCGGCGGCGCACGACGCGGCCGGGCTCCTTGGGCGTGGAGCGGTAGAACGGCGCGGCGGCCGGCGCGCGCCAGTCGATGACCAGCGGCGCGTAGTCGGAGTCGAGGACCCCGATGCGGCCGATGTGGAGGGTCTCGGCGATATCGGCCGTGAGGTCCTCGCGGATCGCGTCGTCGGCGGGCTCCACGGAGGTGTAGGCGCCGTCGGGCCCCCGCTCGCCGTCCTTGCCGAGCACCAGGTCGATGCGGCCGAAGAGGAAGTCCTCGAACTCGTTGTTGAGCCGGTTCAGGTGGATGCCCGCGCGGAAGACCTGCGCGTCGCGCTCGGCGAGCGCACCGGGTGTCCCCACCTGGCCCCTCTGGGCCGCGTCGTTCATCAGGAACTCGGCCTCGTGGATCTTCTCCTCGAGGCGTCGGTACACCTGGTCGAGATGCGTCTGCTCGACCGCGATCTCCCGATCGCGGACGGAATCCGCCGTGCTGTCGACAGCGGCATTCTGCGCGGCCACCAAGGCCCCCTTCTGACGTGCATGGGCGACCGTCAACCGTACGCGAACCGGGACCCTGTCCGCACGCCCGTTCCGGAACCGGGGGGTGTCCTGTCGATCAAGCCGGGCGGCGGCCGCCCCGGCGGGTCAGGCGGAACCGGCCGCCAGGACCCGGCGGCGGTGCCGGGCGACGCGTTCGCGGTTGCCGCACCGTTCGCTGGAGCACCAGCGGCGCCGGTGGCCGCGGGAAGTGTCGAGGTAGATCCGGGTGCAGCCGTCTCCCTCGCAGGCCCGCAGCAGGGCCAGGTCGCCGGGGTCGGTGAGCAGCTCCACCGCGTCGCGGGCGACGGCCGCGAGGAGCGCGCCGCATTCCACGCCGCCGCACAATTCCCGCACCAGGTGCCCTTCTTGATCCCGTACGGCACACAGTCCCGGGGGTGGACCGGCAGCCAGCGCGTTGACCCGGGCGAGGGCCGGCGCCGTGCCGCCGGACGGCGCGGCGCCGTCCAGTTCCGCCCGGACGAGGGTGTCCACGTCGCCGCGCAGGGACCGGAAGGCCGCGACCCACTCGGGGCCAACGCGGGTCAGCGGCGTCCCGTCGGGGACCAGGCCGGTCCCGGCGAGCCACAGCCGCAGCCCGTCGCCGTCCCGGATCCCCTCGTGGGGGGTGAAGGTGGCCACCAGGTCCAGGCAGACCCGCCCGGAATCGAACCTCATGCCCGTCACCGCCTCGCGTAGTGGGGCGCCTCCCCAGAGTGCCGCTCGCCGCCGCGCAACGGAACCCCCCGTGCGGGTGCGGGCGTACCGCCGCGCGGAGCTTCCCGTCCAGCCGCAGCCGGCACACGGCATCAGCCGAATCCGGCCCCGCCGGCGATGGGGGCGCGGGGTCCGGGGCAGAGCCCCTGGTCCGCCCGCCAGGCGGCTGGTGCTGTGACCGCAAAGGCCCACCGGGCCGCGCCGCCCGGCACACCTTTCCGGCCACGGCGCCAGGCCCTGTCGTCACAGTGCCTGGTGCCCCGGCGGCTCGTCGTGCAGGAGCCGCTGGAAGAGCCGGTGGTCACGCCAGGCACCCGCGATGTGCAGGTACCGCGGCGCGAGGCCGTACTGCTCGAAGCCGGCCTTCGCCAGCACCCGTTGTGAGGCCAGGTTGTCGACGAGGGTCCCGGCCTCGACCCGGTGCAGGCCGACCTCGTCGCGGGCGATCCGGCAGACCTCCTCGACGGCGGCGGTGGCCAGCCCCCTGCCGTGCCAGGCCCGGTCCACCCAGTAGCCGACGCCACCGCTGCACAGCGGCCCCAGGACGATGGAGCCGAGGTTGATCGCCCCGACCGGCGCACCGGTGGCCGTCTCCACGAACACGTACGGGAGCAGCCGGCCCGCGTCCCGGTCGGCGAGCGCGCCCTCGATGCGGCCGCGCTGGCCCTGCTCGGTGTAGAACGCGGCGGGGCGGACCGGCTCGACGTGCGCCATGGCCGCCCGGTTACGCGTGAACGCCTCGGCGAGCCCGGCCGCGTCGGCGCGTTCGAGGGCCCTCATCTCCACACCGTCAATGATCATTGCAGCACGCTACCGAAGCCGCCCGGCCCGCCCGGCGCCGGGTTCAGTCCGGTGCGGAGTCCCCGTACTTGACCTCCCCGCCCGCGTCCAGCGCCAGCCGGTACCCCCGCTTGACCACCGTCTGGATCAGCTTCGGCGCCCCCAGCGCCACCCGCAGCCGGGCCATGGCGGTCTCGACCGCGTGCTCGTCCCGGCCCGCCCCCGGCAGGGCCCGCAGCAGGTCCGCGCGGGCCACCACCCAGCCCGGCCGCCGGGCCAGCGTCCGCAGCAGGGCCATCCCGGCGGGCGGCACCGGCCGCAGCTCGGCGTCGACCAGCGCGGCGTGCCCGCGGATCTCCAGTCGGTGTCCGGCGACCGGCAGCACCTTGGCCCGGCCGGGCAGTTCGCGGCAGAGCAGCTGCACCAGCGGGCCCAGCCGGAACCGCTCCGGCTGCACCGTGTCGACGCCGTGCGCCTGCAGCGGCAGGGCGGTCACCGGCCCGACGCACGCCGACAGCACCCCGCCCCGCAGCGCGGCCAGCACCTCCTCGTGCAGGTGGCGCTCCTCGGCCCGGGAGAGCAGGGAGGCCGCGGCCGGCGCCGAGGTGAAGCTGACCGCGTCCACGCCGCCCGCGACCATCGCGTCCAGCAGCCGGTCCAGAGGTCCGAGGTCCTCCGGAGCCATCCACCGGTACACGGGGACGACCACCACCTCCGCCCCGCCGGCCCGCAGGGCCTCGACGAAGCCGGGCAGCGGTTCCCCGTGCAGCTGGATCGCGATCCGCCGCCCGGCCACCCCGGCGCCGAGCAGCCGGTCCAGGACCTCGGCGAGCGATTCCGACTGCGGGGACCAGGCCTCCACCAGCCCGGCGGCCCGGATGGCTCCCTTGACCTTGGGCCCGCGCGCCAGCAGTTCGGCGGCCCGCAGCCGCTCCAGCAGTTCCTCGCCGAGTCCCCACCCGTCGGCGGCCTCGATCCAGCCGCGGAAGCCGATGGCGGTGGTGGCGACGACCGCGTCCGGTGCGCAGTCGATGAGTTCCTTGGTGGCGGCCAGCAGTTCGCTGTCGTCGGCCAGGGGCACGATCCGCAGTGCGGGTGCGTGCAGTACGGAGGCTCCGCGGCGGCGCAGCAGGGCGATCAGTTCATCGGCCCGGCGCGCTGCGGTGACTCCGACGGTGAAGCCCGCGAGCGGACCGGTCTGCCTGTCGTGGTCCATCGTGACCTGCCTTGCCCAGTGGGTCGGTGTCGCATCGCGGAACCGAGCCTGCCAACACGGCGTGTCAGGCTCGGTTCCACCGTATTTCGGTGCGGTTAAGCGCTGTTACACCGAGGTGAGCTGCGGCTTCGCCGTCTCCCCCGCAGCGGCGGCCGCGGGGGCCGCGGGCCGGCGAAGGTATACCGCCCACGTCACGGCGCAGCACACGGCGTAGCAGCCGAGGAAGGTCACGAAGGCGGCCGTTCCTGAGCCGGTACTCATGAACGCCTCGCGGAAGACCAGGTTGATGCCGAGACCCCCGAGCGCGCCCACCGCGCCGATCAGCCCCATGGCCGCCCCGGAGAGCCGTCGCCCGTAGGCCGCCGCGTCCTCGCCCCTCATCCCCCGGGCCAGCGCCTTGGCCTGGAAGATGCCGGGGATCATCTTGTACGTCGACCCGTTGCCGAGGCCGCTCAGCACGAACAGCGACACGAACCCGATGAGGAAGACGGGCAGCGACTCCCGTACCGAGGCGAGGATCACCAGCCCGGTCGCGGCCGCCATCGCCACGAAGTTGCCGAGCGTGATCCGCGCGCCGCCGTAGCGGTCCGCCAGTGCTCCGCCCACGGGCCGGATCAGGGAGCCCAGCAGCGGTCCGATGAAGGTGAGGGAGGCGGCCTGCAGGGGGCTGCGGCCGAACTGCGTCTGGAGGACCAGTCCGAAGGCGAAGCTGTAGCCGATGAAGGAGCCGAAGGTGCCGACGTAGAGGAACGCCATGATCCAGGTGTGCGGTTCGCGCAGGGCCTCGCGCACCGCGCCGGTGTCGTTGCGTACGGGCGCCAGGTTGTCCATGCGCAGCGCCGCGAGGGTGGCGGCGAGGATGACGAGCGGGATGTACGCGGCGAGCAGCAGGCGCGGGTGGCCCGCCCCGGCGGTACCGATGACCAGCAGGGCGACGAGCTGCACCACGGGAACGCCGATGTTCCCGCCGCCCGCGTTCAGCCCGAGGGCCCAGCCCTTCTTGCGCAGCGGGAAGAAGGCGTTGATGTTCGTCATCGACGAGGCGAAGTTCCCGCCGCCGACGCCGGTCAGGGCGGCCACGGCCAGGAAGGTGCCGTACGAGGTCCCGGGCTCCATGACCACGAGGGCGGCCACGGTCGGCGCGAGCAGCAGCAGGGCGCTGAAGACGGTCCAGTTCCGGCCGCCGAACCGGGCGACGGCGAAGGTGTAGGGGACCCGCACCAGGGCTCCGACCAGGGTGGCGGTCCCGATGAGGAAGAACTTTCCGGCGGCGTCGATCCCGTACTGCGGCCCCATGAAGAGCACCATCACGGACCACAGCGACCAGATGGAGAACCCGATGTGTTCGGAAAGGACCGAGTAGAGGAGGTTCCGGCGGGCGATCCGCTCCCCCGACTCCTTCCAGAAGGTCTCGTCCTCGGGTTCCCACCGCTCGATCCAGCGGCCCCCCTTACGCGGTGCGGTACCGGTCATCACACGCCTCCACAGCTGTCGCGTCCGTGGTGACGACCGTAGGAACGGCGCGTTTCGGCCTCGGTCCCCGCCGGATGACCACTGCGAAACCTTGCACTCACCCGTCGCCCGGTGCAGGTGTGAGACCGGCCGGCACCCAGCTGCCGGGCGGCACCTCCAGCCAGTCCCGCTCGGCCGCCAGGGCGGCGGCCGCGGCGCGCAGGGCGTCCAGGCCGGGATGGCTGAACCCTTTCCGCCACACCATCGACAGCGGGGACAGCGGCACCGGGGCGGTCAGCGGCCGCTTCACGGACCCCGGCATGTCGAGGAAGTCCACGGTCGCCAGCACGGGATTGCGGGTCTTGGCCATCACCCGGCGGAACTCCTCCTTCCCCACGGCCACCGGAGCGGGCGGCGCCGCCTCGATGCCCCGCCCGGCGAACAGCTCGCGCGCCAGCCCCGTCCACTCCAGGGTCCGCGGGTTCCCGGCCCCCGTGTACACGCGCTGCCCGGCCAGCGCGTCCAGCGGTACGAGGTCCCGCGCGGCCAGGGGGTGGTCCTCGGGCAGCACCACGGCAAGCGGCTCGTACCGCACGCGCCGCCGGGCGAGCCGGGCCCGCAGCGCGGGGTCCAGCCCGTCGGCGTACCCGAAGGAGACGTCGAGCCGTCCGGCGGCGATCTCGGCGGCGGCATGGGTGAGCCCGCTCTCGAAGCGGGCCATCAGCTCGCAGTCCGGGGCGAGTTCGCGGGCCCGCTCCAGCACGGTGCGCCCGGTGCTCGGCCCGTCGGTGTTGAGGTCCACGAGCAGCGCCCGGGGCCCGGCGGCGGCGCCGAAGGCGGCGGCCAGGTCGTCGTGGGCGCGCAGCACCCGGCGGGCCAGCGGCAGCAGCCGGTGCCCCTCGGCGGTGAGTTCCACCTGCCGGGTGGTGCGCGTGAACAGGGGAGCACCCAGCATGTGTTCGAGCCTGCGGACGTCCCGGCTGAGGGCCTGCTGGGCGACGTACAGGCGGGCGGCGGCGCGGGTGAAGTGCAGTTCCTCGGCGGCGGCGACGAATCCGCGCAGCAGCCGGGGTTCCACGTCACGGGGTATCACCGGGTTCACCCCGGGAGACTAACAACGAAAGGGCGTGAATGGCCTCGGAACAGGTGTTGGACCGCGACGGGTGCCCGGACCGAGGCTCTTCCCATGCCCGTCACCCCGACCGCCTCCCGCTCCGCCGCCGCGCCCGCGCCCGTGCCCCGCATGACCGTCACCGGCGCCACCCTCGTCCTCGTCGCCCCGGCCCACGACCACGACCGGGCGCGCACCCGCAGCCGTACGGGCACTCGTGCCCCCGGGCCGTACCGCCGGCTGTTCGACCTCCCCGGCACGCGCGCCTTCACCGTCGGCAACCTCCTCGCCCGGCTGCCCATGGGCATGTTCGGGATCAGCGCGGTCATGATGATCGCCGGGCAGCGCGGCTCGTACGCCCTCGCCGGTGCGGTCGCCGCGACCGGGCTCGGTGCCACCGCCTTCGTCGCGCCCTGGACGGCCCGGCTCGTCGACCGCCACGGCCAGGCACGGATCGCCCTCCCGGCCACCCTGATGGCGGTCCTCGGCTCGCTCGCCCTGGTCGTGTGCGTCCGGACCGGCGCCCCCGCCTGGACCCTCTTCGCCTCGTACGCGGCGACCGCCACCACCCCCAACATCGGCGGGATGTCCCGCGCCCGCTGGACCCACCTGCTGCGCGACTCCCCCGCCTCGCACCACACCGCGATGTCCTTCGAACAGGCCGCCGACGAACTCTGCTACATGCTCGGCCCGGTCCTGGCCGCCTTCCTCTGCACCGCCGTCTTCCCCGAGGCGGGCACCCTCGCCGGCGCCGCCCTGCTCCTCACCGGCATGGTGGTCTTCCTGTCCCGCCGCTCCACCGAGCCCCCGGTGACGGCAGCGCCCCGGCAGGGGTCCCCGCTGCGCACCCTGGCGCCGCTGCTGCTGCTCTTCCTCGCCATGGGCCTGGTCTTCGGCTCGATGGAGGTCACCTCCATCGCCCATCTGGCATCCCACGGCCTGGGCGCCGCCACCGGCCCGGTCCTCGCCCTCCAGGCGGCGGGCTCCTGCGCGGCCGGTCTGCTCTACGGGACCCTGCGCCCCCGCTCGCTGCGGGCCTGCGTGTGCGCCCTGGCCGTGATGATGGCGCTGCCCTGGGCGGCGGCGGGCACCGGCTCGACGGCCGCCCTGGCCGTCGCCCTGCTGCTGGCCGGCATGGCCACGGCGCCGACGATGGTCACCGCGATGGCCCGGGTCCACGAACTCACCCCCGAGGGCCGCCTCAACGAGGGCATGACCCTCGCGGTCACCGCCATCCTCGCGGGGATCGCGGCCGGTTCGGCGACCGCCGGCCTGACCGTCGACCGCCTGGGCACCGAAACGGCTTACGTACTGCCCGCGGTGGCCGGTCTGATCGCCCTTCTGGCCAGCGCGACGGGCCGATCGATCCGGCGGCCGGGTGATCGCTCCCGCGTGGTACTCACCACCGACGCCCGGGATCCGCAATAACTGGGGTGTCTTCCCCAGCGCCCTTCCCTTTGCGGAGGAACCACCCTTGCCTGCTTCCCGCTCCGTGCCCGCCGCCCTGATCGTCGCAGCCGTCACCGCGACCTGTCTGGTGCCGGCCGTTCCGGCTCTGGCCGACGCGTCGAACATCCGGTTCTCCCAGCCGTACGTCCCCTCGATCGCGCCCGGCGCGACGGGCCGCGTCGTCATCGCGGCCGCCACCGGGGCGGACCCGGCCGTCAGCAGCACCTTCCGGATCGCCGCCCCGGAACGGACGACCTTCCCCGAGGCCGGGTTCTACTGGAACGGCCTGCGTGCCACGGTCCCGTGCACGCGGTCCTCCGACGCCCGGCTGCTGACCTGCGAGGCCGGCAACCGCGCCGGCTTCTCCTTCCCCGCCGACGAGCAGACGCGGCTGGGCGTGTCCGTACGGGTCGACGCGGACGCCCCGCAGGGCACGACGCTGCACGGCGGCGAGTGGGCCACCGGCAACGAGGCGCCCGCCCTGTTCGCGGTCAGCACCCCGGTGACCGGCCCCAAGGGGGACAAGGGCGACGACGGCAAGCCCGGGAAGCACGGCCACCACGGCAAGCCCGGCAAGCCCGGCCCCAAGGGCGAAAAGGGCGACACCGGACCCGCCGGGCCGAAGGGCGACCGGGGCCCGGCCGGACCCGCAGGCCCCCGCGGACCCGAGGGACCGCACGGCCCGGGAGGCGGCCCCGCCGGCCCCAAGGGCGACAAGGGTGACAAGGGCGACACCGGACCCGCCGGGCCGAGGGGCGACTCCGGCCGTCCGGGCCCGGCCGGACCCCGGGGCCCGCAGGGCACGCCCGGCCCCGCCGGACCGCAGGGACCCGAGGGCCCCGAGGGCCCGGCAGGACCGGAAGGCCCCCAGGGACCTGAAGGACCGCAGGGCCCCGAAGGCGGACCCGCCGGCCCGGCAGGCCCCGAAGGACCCCAGGGCCCGGCAGGACCCGCCGGACCCAAGGGCGACAAGGGCGACAAGGGCCCCAAGGGCCCCAAGGGTGACACCGGCAGGCCCGGCCCGCAGGGCCCCAAGGGCCACCCGGGCAAGCCCGGACCCCAGGGCCCCCAAGGCCCCCAGGGGCCCCAGGGGCCGAAGGGCCCGAAGGGTGACACCGGCAAGCCCGGCAGCTGCAAGACGTGCGGCGGCCACCACGAGACCCCGAAGGCGAAGGTCGTCTCCAACAAGCAGGAGCTCGGCGTCCGCTCCGGCCCGGGCGCGCAGTACGCGAAGACGGGCAAGCTCAAGGGCGGCACGGTCGTCGCCCTCCAGTGCAAGGTCAACGGCCAGAAGGTCGACGGGAACTCGATCTGGTACAAGCTCGCCGACGGCAGCGGCTGGATCGCCGCCCGCTACGCCCTGAACCTCAACAAGGTTCCGTTCTGCTAGCAGCAGGCCGGCAGACGTGACGAAGGCCCCGCGGCCCCGCCGCGGGGCCTTCGCCCGTGTCCCCCGCGGACGACGCCCGGCTCCGCTCCCCCGCCGACGCCCGGGACCCATGGAGGGCGTGGCGCGTGACCGGGAGAGCGCACCCGCGGTCACCACGTCCGGGGACGAACTGAGCGACCTGGCCGGGGGCGAGGACCGGACATGCGAAGACCCCCTGGTCCGGCGACGCAGTCGCAGACCAGGGGGTCCATCCACATGGGGTGGTGGAGATGGCGGGAATCGAACCCGCGTCCAACGGTGCAGAAGCAGGGCTTCTCCGAGCGCAGTCCGCTGCGCTTTTCTCAGCCCCGGAGATCACACGGACAAGTCTCCGACGGGCTCAGTCACTGTTTGGTTTCCCTCCAGCCCCCGTGACCGGGGCTAGAGGTTTAGATCCCTAATTGACGCCAGGATCCGGACCGGGACCACTTCCGGGCTGACGCTCCTCACAGAGGCTTCAGCTCACTGTTATTAGGCAGCGAGGGTGAAGCGGGAGTTATCGCTCTTGGAGTTGGCGATTATTGTTTGCGACATGTGGTTAGCGAGATCATTGCCGCTTCCTCGGCTCGCTTCCCCTGCATCGACATCCGCTGTCGAAACCGATCATCCCCATGTTTCACGCTATTCAGTTCTGTACAGCTACAACCGGATACTGCTGGTACTGCACGAACCGCGCCGCCCCCGAGGGGGTGGTGCTGCCGCCATGGTACGCGAAGTGGACCACCGCGTGCCAGGAGATTAAACCGTACCTCGCTGCTTGCGGCGGATCGCCGAGATCGCCCGGTTCGTCTCGCGGGTGTCCTGCTTCTCGCGCAGGGTCTGCCGCTTGTCGTACTCCTTCTTGCCCTTCGCCAGCGCGATCTCGACCTTGGCCCGGCCGTCCTTGAAGTACAGCGACAGGGGCACGATCGTGTGACCCGACTCGTCGGCCTTCCGCTCCAGCTTGTCGATCTCCTCCCGGTGCATCAGGAGCTTCCGCTTGCGCCGCGCGCTGTGGTTGGTCCAGGTGCCCTGGCTGTACTCGGGGACGTGGACGTTGTACAGCCACGCCTCGTTGGCCTCCACGGACACGAAGCCGTCCACCAGCGAGGCACGTCCCTGGCGCAGGGACTTGACCTCGGTACCCGTGAGCACGAGACCGCACTCGTAGGTGTCGATGATCGTGTAGTCGTGCCGCGCCTTCTTGTTCTGGGCGATCAGCTTGCGCCCTTTTTCCTTAGCCATAGTGCGGTCATTTTCGCACTACGGACCCACCCCGAGGCCACCCAATACCTGCACGGCCCGTTCCTCGACGCCGTCACCCGCCGCCAGGTCCGGGGTGATGCCGCCGCCGTCGAGGCTGCGGCCCGCCGGGGTGCGGTACGTGCCCACCGTCAGCTCGGCCACCGAGCCGTCCGGTAGCTCCGTGGGCATCTGGACGGACCCCTTGCCGAAGGTCCTGGTGCCCACCGCCACCGCCCGGCCCCGGTCCTGGAGCGCGCCCGCCACCAGCTCGGCCGCGCTCATCGTGCCGCCGTCCACCAGCGCCACCAGCGGCCGGGCGGTGTCCCCGCCCGGGGCCGCGTGCAGGGCGCGCTCGGAGCCCCGTACGTCGTACGTGGCCACGAGTCCGCCGTCCAGGAAGGCGGAGGCCGCCGCTACCGCCTCGGTGACCAGGCCGCCCGGGTTGCCGCGCAGGTCCAGCATGACCCCGGCGCCGGGCGGGGCGGCACGGACGGCGGCCTTGACCTGCTCGCCCGAACCCCGGGTGAAGGAGGCCACCTTGATGACGGTGATCCCGCCCGGCAGCTGCCGCACGGTGACGGCCTCGGTGCGCAGGTGCTCGCGGCGGACGGTCTCGGTGAGGTCGGCGCCGTCGCGGCTCAGTTTCAGTACGACGGGGGTGCCGGCCACGCCGCGCAGCAGGGCGATCACGTCGGGCACGGCCAGACCCGTGACGGTCTGCCCGTCGACGCTCAGCAGCCGGTCCCCGGCGCGCAGTCCGGCCCGGGCGGCGGGGCTGTCCGGCTGGACCTTGTCCACGTCGATCCTGCCGCCGGGGCCGCGACCCGTCCAGAGGCCCACGCCGGTCCAGCTGCCGTCGAGGTCCTCGGCGAAGGCGGCGTACTCGCCCTGGTCGTAGACGGTGCCCCAGCGGTCGCCGCTGCGGCTGACCACCTCCTGGGCGGCCTTCTTCCCGGACTTCCCCTCGGCGACGGCCTCGGCGGCGGCGCGGGCGACGGCTTCCCGGTCGGCGGTGCCGGGGGTACGGGGCTCCTGCGCCGAGGGGTCGCCGGCGGCGGGGTCGGACCCGGAAGCGGAAGAAGAAGCGGAGGAGGAAGCGGAAGCAGCGGCGGCTCCGCCCCGGTCCCAGCAGCCGGTGCCCGCGGCGGTGGCGACGGAGGCGAGGAAGACCAACGTCAAGACGGCCCCGCGACGCAGGTCGCGGGGCCGGAGACAGAAGGCGGGGACACTCGGCAAGCCCAGCATGCCGCCGAGTCTAGGACAAGCCCCGTGCCGGTACGGATGGTTGACCGGACCGCTCGGGGGGCGCTCGTCACACCTTCAGGTACTTGCGCAATGCGATGAAGGCGGCCATGGAGGGCATCACCACGCCGATGGTGAGCACCAGCGGCAGCTTGGCGAGGACCGAATCCCAGCCCACGAACTTGACCAGTTCCATCCGCTCCCGCAGGCCCACGCCGTGGTCGATCACGAAGTACTGGCCGAAGCCGAGCATGACGCAGGCCAGGACGGCGCCGATCAGGCCGGCGACGGCCGCCTCCATGATGAACGGCACTTGGATGTAGAAACTGGAGGCGCCCACCAACCGCATGATGCCGGTCTCCCGCCGACGGCTGAACGCCGAGACGCGCACCGTGTTGACGATCAGCAGGAGGGCCACGACGAGCATGACCAGCATGATGCCGAGGGCGGCCCAGTTGAGCAGGCCGAGGTACTTGAAGAGGCTGTCCATCTCCCGGCGCTGGTCCTGTACCTCCATCACCCCGTCCCGGCCGGTGAAGGCACTGGTGATGATCTTGTACTTCTCCGGGTTCTTGAGCTTGACCCGGAGGGACTCCTGCATCTGGTCCGGTGTGATGGAACCGGCCAGGGCGGTGTGCCCGTACTCCTGCTGGTAGTGCTTGTAGGCCTCGTCGGCGGACTCGTGATGGACGCTCTCGACGAGGTCCATCCCCTTGAGTTCGGCCTCCAGCGCCTGCCTCTGCTCCGGGGTCGCCGCCCCCTTGGAGCAGGTGGCGACGCCGACCGCACCGGCGCCGCCGGCGTCCGGCTTGCCGGCGGCGCCGGCATCCTCGGCGTCCTGCTTGTTGCAGAGGTAGATCGAGACGTTGGCCTTGTCGTACCAGTAGCCCTTCATGCTGCTGACCTGGTCACTCATGAGCAAGGAGCCACCGAACAAGGACAGCGAAAGGGCCACCGAGATGATGACCGCGAAGGTCATGGTGAGATTGCGACGGAGACCGACGCCGATCTCCGACATGACGAACTGGGCGCGCATGGCGTCCTTTCAGTGCTGGTAGCCGTAGACGCCGCGCGACTGGTCGCGCACGAGACGGCCCTGTTCGAGTTCGATGACGCGCTTGCGCATCTGGTCCACGATCTGCTGGTCGTGGGTGGCCATGATCACCGTGGTGCCGGTCCGGTTGATCCGGTCCAGGAGCTTCATGATCCCGACCGAGGTCTGCGGGTCGAGGTTGCCGGTGGGCTCGTCCGCGATCAGCAGGGCGGGGCGGTTGACGAAGGCGCGGGCGATGGCCACGCGCTGCTGCTCGCCGCCGGAGAGCTCGCCCGGCATCCGTCCCTCCTTGCCGCCCAGGCCGACCAGCTCCAGGACCTGGGGGACGGCCTTGCGGATCTCGCCCCGCGGTTTGCCGATGACCTCCTGCGCGAAGGCGACGTTCTCGGCCACGGTCTTGTTGGGCAGCAGGCGGAAGTCCTGGAACACGGTCCCCAGCTGGCGCCGCATCTGCGGGACCTTCCAGTTGGAGAGCTTGCCGAGGTCCTTGCCCAGCACGTGCACCTGGCCGTGGGTCGCCCTCTCCTCGCGCAGGAGGAGCCTGAGGAAGGTGGACTTGCCGGAGCCGGAGGAGCCGACCAGGAAGACGAACTCGCCCTTGGCGATGTCGAGGGAGACGTCTCTGAGTGCGGGGCGGCTCTGCTTCGGGTAGGACTTGGAGACACTGTCGAATCGGATCACGGGTGCACCACGGTCGCCGGGAGTAGGTGTGCGTGACCATACGCGAACGGGCGCGGGGTGTGGACCCGGCATTCGGAGATGCCCGATATGTCCACGGGTCCCGGTGGAGCCCGACCGTGATGGTCCCCAGGGGCCGCGCCGAATGCCGTCGGAGCTGGCACAGTGGTAGGGGGAACGGACCCGTTCCCCGCGCCGTTGTCTCCACAGGAGACCAAGGGGACGAGAGGAGGAGCGCATGACATATGACCGGCTCGTGTGCGCGAACTGCGCCGCACCCGTCAGCCAGGGCCGCTGCCCGGTGTGCCGGGCGAACCGGGAGCGCCTCCAGCAGGAGGGCCCCTTGTCCGGCCTGACCCCCGTGGCGCTCATCGCGCTTCTGGTGGTCCTCGTGGCCGCGCTGGCACTGGTGGCTCAGCAGACGGCATAGGCGTCGCCGCAGCCGGCCCCCGCCTCGCCAGGCGGCCCGTGCGTTCGCGCCGCGTACCGATCACCGACATCACCGGTACGAGGAGGGGCGCGGCCCCCCCAGGGGTGCGGGCCCCCCCACGGAACCGGGGGGGGGCGGGGGTAA